>JALORF010000025.1 GCA_025459195.1 Beijerinckiaceae bacterium | reverse complement strand
AATTGGCGCACCCGACAGGATTCGAACCTGTGACCTCTGCCTTCGGAGGGCAGCGCTCTATCCAGCTGAGCTACGGGTGCATGTGCCGTTGGGCGGGCGCACTGGCCATGTCACTGCGATAGCCGATCCGCGGGCGAGCGGCAATATGGTGTTTGCCGGTAACCTGAGGGCAAATCAGCCGGGCCTTGCAGGGGCAAGCCCCTCAAGGTGCGATGATCCGCCTGGCTGGCTCGATCAGAGAGCCTTGCCGCCCGGTTCAGGCCGCTTCCTTGTCCTTGACAGGGGTGATCATCAGCGATGTCACCTTGTTGCGGCTGCGACGCATGACCTCGAACCGGAAGCCGTAGAACGTGAAGGCCTGTCCAGCCTCGGGGATCAGGCGTGCCTCGTGGATCACCAGCCCGGCGATGGTGGTGGCTTCCTCATCCGGCAAGGACCAGTCCATGGCGCGGTTGACGTCGCGGATCGGCACCGAGCCGTCGACGATCACCGAGCCATCGGGCCGGGGTCTGACGCCCTGCACTGCCACGTCGTGCTCATCCTTGATATCGCCGACGATCTCCTCAAGGATGTCCTCGAGGGTCACCAGCCCCATGACCTCGCCATATTCGTCGACGGCAAGCGCGAAGTGGGTCTTCTTGGCCAGGAACGCCTTGAGCTGGCCCGACAGCGAACTGTTGACCGGCACGAACCATGGCTGGAACGAGATCTGCTGCACGTTGAGCCTCGAGGCATCGCCGCCTACCGCGTCGAGCGCCCTGAGCAGATCCTTGGCGTGAAGCACGCCGATGATGTTTTCCGACGTGCCACGCCACAGGGGCATGCGGGTATACGGCGAAGCCAGCACCTCGCGCACGATCTCCGCAGGCCCCAGATCGGCATCGATCGTCCGCATCTTGGTGCGGTGGATCATCACGTCCTCGACCGTCAGTTCCTTCAGGTCGAGCAGGCCGCCGAGCATGTCGCGGTCCGACTTGACCACGCCGCCCTCGCGGTGAAGCAGATCGACTGTGCCCTTGATCTCGTCATGGGCGGACAGCATCGACTGGTTCTCGCCGATGACAACGCCGAAGGGTCTGAGGATCAGCTTGACGATGGCCTCGACAGCGAACACCACCGGCGTGAACAGTGTCACGATGAAGGACACAGGCCTGGCGACCAGCAAGGCCATCTGGTCCGGCTTCATGATGGCAAGGGTCTTGGGTGTGACCTCGCCGAAAATGATCAGCACGATCGACAGGATGATCGTGGCGTAGATGGCACCGGCATCGCCGAAAAATCCGACAAGCACGATCGTGGCGAATGCGGAAACGCCGACATTGACGATGTTGTTGCCGACCAGCAGCGAACCGATCAGACGCTCGCGCGACGCAAGCAGGCGCGTCACGGTTGCGGCGCGCTTGTCGCCGGCGCTTTCATGGGCATGCATGCGGGCGCGCGATGCAGCGGTCAGGGCCGTCTCGCTGCCGGAGAAGAAGGCGGACAGGCACAGACCAAACACGACGAGAGCCAGCGCGATCCACGGATCGGAGGTGAAATCAAGATTTTCCATGTGGCTGAAATAGCGCTTCCGCGACGCGGTTGCCAGTGATCCCGTTCAGATCAGCTCAGGTGCCGGACAACTCTGCATCGAGGAAAGCCAGCACCTCGGCCGCCGGCACATCGCGGGCCACGAAGCTCGCGCCGATGCCGCGGGCCAGGATGAAGGTCAGCTTGCCGGCCATGACTTTCTTGTCCTGCGCCATTGCCTCGAGCATGGCACTGGCCGGGCCGATGCCGCCTGGCACATCGGCCAATGTGGTCGGCATGCCGAGCCGCGCCAGATGCCGCGTGACGCGGACCGCATCCTGCCCTGGACAAAGCCCGAGCCGCTGCGAAAAGCGGAAGGCCAGCGCAAGGCCGATGGAGACCGCCTCGCCATGCACGATGCGGCTGTTGTCATAGGCCACGATGCGCTCGATGGCGTGGGCGAAGGTATGTCCGAGATTGAGCAGCGCCCGGTCGCCATGCTCGTGCTCGTCCCTGAGGACAATGGCGGCCTTGGCCGCACAACTGACCCTGACCGCATGATCACGCGCGGTGCCGCCAGCCATGGCCGCTTCGCCATGCTGTTCGCACCATTCGAAGAAGTCCGGATCGTTGATCAGGCCGTACTTCACCACTTCGGCATAGCCGGCCTTGCGCTCGCGCAGGGGCAGCGTGTCGATCAGCGCCGTGTCGGCCAGCACAAGCGCGGGCTGGTGGAAGGCACCGATCAGGTTCTTGCCGTGTTGCGAATTGATGCCTGTCTTGCCACCGACCGAGGAATCGACCTGCGCCAGCAGCGTCGTCGGCACCTGCACCAACCGGACCCCGCGCCGGAGGGTCGCAGCCGCAAACCCGGCCAGATCGCCGACAACCCCGCCGCCAAGCGCAAGGACCGCGTCCTGGCGTTCGATGCGGGCGGCGAGCAGGCCGTCGCTGACATGGGCGAACATGGCGAAGGACTTCGAGGTTTCCCCCGCCGGAATGGTGATGCGGCTGGACACGAGGCCCGCCTCGCCGAGTGCTTCTTCAAGGGCAGCCGCATGAAGGGGCGCGACGATCTCGTCTGTCACGATCCCGACATGGCGGACCTTGCCAAGTGCCGCGATCCTGCGGCCGGCTTCGGCGAGCACTCCGCGCCCGATCACGATGTCATAGGCGCGACCGGGCAGGGGCACGGGAACGGTGGCGATACCTTGGCTCATTGGCTCGCCCCGATGAACCGGTCCAGAGCCTGCAACACGGCCTCGACGACGACCTCGTGCGGCTCCTCACGGGACTGGATGGTGATGTCGGACATGGCATAGATCGGTTCACGCTCGCTCAGCAGCCGCCGGAGCGTGCCTTCAGGGTCCGCCGTCTGAAGGAGGGGACGGTTGCTGCGCTTGCGCACACGCCGCATCAGGATGTCAGGGTCCGCTCTCAGCCAAACCGAGATGCCGGCCTCGGCCACGCGCCGGCGGGTTTCCTCGCTGACAAAAGCCCCGCCGCCGGTCGCCAGAACCTGGGGTCCCTGGCCCAGCAGGCGTGCGATCACCCGGCGCTCGCCGGCCCGGAATTCAGCCTCGCCACGGCTGGCGAAGATGTCCGGGATGGTCATGCCCGCAGCGGTCTCGATTTCTGTGTCGGCATCGACGAAGCGCAATCCGCTGCGTGCCGCAAGCCGGGAGCCGATGGTGCTCTTGCCCGAACCCATCATGCCGACAAGCACGACAGAGCGGGTGCCCAGCCGCCCGCGCAGGGTGGTTGCCGGGTCAGCCGGCACGGACGTGATGGCCTCTTCGCTCATGCAAGGCCTCTAGACCAAGTTGCTGAAAAGGGGAATCAGGTTTTCGGCGCAGGGGCGCGCCAGTCGCAAGCCGATGCCGTGGCTTCGCTGCGCCAAGGGGGCGAATGCCGCAGCCCCGGGGCGTATCTTTGCCTTGCACCGCGTGCGTCCAGCGCTCAATGATGGCACAGCTTTCAGCGCGATGCGCGGCATGCAGGGGGCGGCAGGGTGCCAACACTGTTTCGATTTCTTGGCGTTCTCGCGGTTCTCGGCGGGATCGGCTTCGGCGCGATGCTGGCGCTGGCCATGCTCGTCCAGCCGGAGCAGCGCGAGATGAGCGTGCCGATCGATCCGAAGAGGTTTGCCAGGTGAACGGGCCGGGCCGGTGAGCGGGCGGGATCGGTCGCTGGTCGCGCTGTTTCTTGACATGATGGCCTCGGAGCGGGGAGCCGCCAGGGCCACGATGGCAGCCTATGAGGCGGACCTGGGCGACTATGCCGGCTTCATGCGCCCCCATGGCGGCATTCTGGCAGCCAGCTCCGATCTGGTCCGGGCCTATCTCGAAGACCTCAGCCAACGCGGCCTGAAGGCCTCCTCGGCAGCACGGCGGTTGTCGGCTGTGCGCCAACTGCATCGCTTTCTCTATGCGGAAGGCCATCGCAGCGATGATCCCACCGCAGCCCTCGCCGGCCCCCGGCGCGCCAGGCCGCTGCCCAAGACCATGAGCATCAAGGATGTCGACCGCCTGCTGGCCGTGGCCCGAGAAGGCCTTGACCATCCGGCCAGCACCGATGGCGAGCGGCTGCGCTCGGCGCGAATGAGCTGCCTGCTCGAATTGCTCTATGCCACCGGCCTGCGCGTTTCCGAACTGATTGCGCTGCCGGTCTCGGCGGCACGCACGCGTGACGACTTCCTGATCGTGCGCGGCAAGGGCGCCAAGGAGCGGCTGGTCCCGCTGACCGGGGCGGCCAAGACAGCGGCGCGCACCTATCTCGATCTGAGGGAGGCCATGAGCCGCCGCGGCGCGGCAAGGGCGACGGCACACCTGTTTCCGGCCGACAGCGAAAGCGGCCATCTCACCCGGCAGGCTTTCGCCCGCGACCTGAAAACCCTGGCCGGGGCCGCCGGGCTGCGCGCCGATCTGGTCAGTCCGCACGTCCTGCGCCATGCCTTCGCCAGCCACCTGTTGCAGAATGGCGCCGATCTCAGGGTCGTGCAGGAACTGCTCGGCCACGCCGACATCTCCACGACCCAGATCTACACGCATGTGCTGGATGAGCGGCTGAAAGCCATGGTGCGCGACCTGCATCCGATGGGTGACAGCCCATCCGGTGATTGAGCGGCAGCGTCAACGCGCAAGCGCAGGCGGCAAAGCCGGGCGCGTGCTACTCAGCCTCACCCTTCAGATCGACGGTCTTGAGCACGTCAAGCACCGGCATCGAGGTGATGTGGAAGCCGGCATCGATGTGATGCACCTCGCCAGTCACCCCGCCCGAAAGATCGGACAGGAAATACAGCGCCGAGCCGCCGATATCCTCCAGCGAGACTGACTTGCGCAGCGGCGCGTTCGCCCGCTGCCAGGAATACATCGAGCGCGCATCTGCGATGCCGGCCCCTGCCAGCGTGCGCACCGGCCCCGGTGACAGGGCGTTGACGCGGATGCCATGCGGGCCGAAATCACTGGCCAGATAGCGCACCGAAGCCTCCAGCGCCGCCTTGGCCACGCCCATCACGTTGTAATTCGGCATGATCCGCATCGAGCCGCCATAGGTCAGCGTGATCATCGCGCCACCGGCCGGCATCAGGGCTGCGGCGCGCTTTGCCACCTCCGTGAAGGAGAAGCAGGAAATCACCATGGTGCGTGTGAAGTTGGCACGGCTGGTGTCGGCATAGCGGCCCTTGAGCTCATCCTTGTCGGAAAAGCCGATGGCATGGACCACGAAATCGAGCTGGCCCCACTCGGCCTTCAGCGTCTCGAACAGTGCATCGACCGAGGCGATGTCCTCGACATCGCAGGGGATCACCAGTTTCGAGCCGATGCTCTCGGCCAGCGGCTTGACGCGCTTGCCGAGCGCCTCACCCTGATAGGTGAAGGCCATCTCGGCCCCGTGCCGGGCCAGCATCGAGGCAATGCCCCAGGCGATCGAATTCTGGTTGGCAACCCCCATGATGAGGCCGCGCTTGTTGTGCATCAGAGGGTTCATCAGGACCTGTCCCGTCAGGAGGCATCAGGTGTCATGGCCGGCAAAGGCCAATTCGGCGATCAGGCCAGAGGAGCCTGGTCCTCAGGCCTCCAGCCGCTTCATCACGATGGTGGCGTTGGTGCCGCCAAAGCCGAAGGAATTGGACAGCACGCAGGACAGGCCAGCCTTGTCGATGCGCTTGCGCACGATCGGCATGTCGGCGAAAGCCGGATCGATCTCGTCGATATGGGCGCTTTCGCAGACGAAGTCATGGTTGAGCATCAGCAGCGAGTAGATCGCCTCCTGCACGCCGGTCGCGCCGAGCGAGTGCCCGGTCAGAGACTTGGTGGCAGAAATCAGCGGTGATTTGTCAGCCCCGCCGAAAACCTCGCGGATGGCTTCGATTTCCTTGGCATCGCCCACTGGCGTCGAGGTGCCGTGCGGATTGATGTAATCGATCTTGCCGCCATAGGTCGCCAGCGCCTGACGCATGCAGCGCACGGCGCCCTCGCCAGATGGCGCCACCATGTCATAGCCGTCCGAAGTCGCGCCATAGCCGACGATCTCGCCATAGATCTTCGCGCCGCGGGCCTTGGCCCGCTCCAGTTCCTCGAGCACGACAACGCCCGCGCCGCCTGCGATCACGAAGCCATCGCGGTTGGCATCATAGGCGCGGCTGGCCCGCGACGGGGTCTCGTTATACTTGGTCGACATGGCCCCCATGGCGTCGAACAGCATCGACAAGGTCCAGTCGAGTTCCTCGCAGCCGCCGGCGAACATCACGTCCTGCTTGCCGTACTGGATCATCTCGTAGGCGTTGCCGATGCAATGGTTCGACGTCGCGCAGGCCGACGAGATCGAGTAGTTGACGCCCCGGATCTTGAACCAGGTCGCCAGTGTCGCCGAAGCCGTGCTGCTCATCGCCTTGGGCACGGCGAAGGGACCAATGCGCTTGGTGTTGCCGCTGTCCTTGGCCTTCTCGTAAGCCTCGATCAGCGCGATGGTCGACGGCCCGCCCGACCCCATGATGATCCCGGTGCGGTCATGCGAGATGTCGGATGTCTCGAGCCCGGCATCGGCAATGGCCTGATCCATGGCCATGTGGTTCCAGGCGCTGCCGCCGCCATGAAAGCGCATCGCGCGGCGGTCGACCATCTGGGCCGCATCGGCCGTGGGCCGGCCGGCCGCATGGCTGCGGAAACCGTGCGCCACGAAATCGCTTTCGATCCCGATGCCGGACCTGGCCTCCCGCAGCGAGGTCAGGACTTCCTGCGTGGTGTTGCCGATCGACGAGACGATGCCCATCCCTGTGACGACGACGCGCTTCATGTGGGGGTCTCCCGAATGGACAGACTGGACGGGCCTGAGCCCGTGTCAGCGGCAAGGAACCTCAGCCACATGGCGCGGCTGGCACAAAACTGCAAGCGCTGCGCGCGTCAGGCGGTCTCGGGCTTGAACAGCCCGACGCGCATGTCGGTGGTGGTGTAGATGCGCTTGCCGTCCGCCTCGAGCCAGCCATCGGCAATGCCGAGCACCAGCTTGGACTTGAAGACGCGCTTGAACTCGACGCCGTAGACGACCTTCTTGACCGTCGGCAGCACCTGATCGGCGAACTTGACCTCGCCAACGCCGAGCGCCCGGCCCCGGCCTGGCAACCCGAGCCAGCCAAGGAAAAAGCCCGTGAGTTGCCACAGCGCATCGAGGCCCAGGCACCCTGGCATCACCGGATCGCCACGGAAATGGCACGGAAAGAACCAGAGGTCAGGGCGCACATCCAGTTCGGCCATGACGATGCCCTTGCCATTGATGCCGCCGGTTTCGCTGATGTGGGTGATGCGATCGAACATCAGCATCGGCGGCAAAGGCAACTGGGCATTGCCCATGCCAAACAATTCGCCGCGCCCGCAGGCGAGGATTTCCTCGTGCGAGAAGCTGGATTGCCGTTCCGTGCCGTCCAGATTGCCTGTCATGTCGTTTGCCATCACGCTTGTTTGCCCCCGGAATGACGGACTGATGACAGCCGCCTTGCGCGACGCCTAGCATCCGCACCAGCGCGCGTGAAGCCACCCGCGTCAACTGACCGTATTTATCCTTGGTTGAACTGGGCCGGGCGCGTGAATATGATATGGATCATGAGCGCCGGTTGTCGGTTTGGACCCCGGCACCCGCGTGCAGAATCGAATTTCAGGATCGACGTCCAGGAACGACATGAGCGCGAGCCCGACCCCGATGACCATCGAGCCGGCCCACGATGCCGCAGCCCCGCGGCGGTCACTCGCCGGCTGTCCGGTGCATACCCTGCGCGAGAAGCTGCGTGATGTCGGCCTGCGCCCCACGCGCCAGCGCACCTCGCTGGGCTGGCTGCTGTTTGCCAAGGGTGATCGGCATGTCAGCGCCGAAATGCTCTATGAGGAGGCGATGCGCGCCCGCGTGCCTGTGTCGCTGGCCACGGTCTACAACACGCTTCACCAGTTCACCCAGGCAGGCCTGCTGCGCGAACTGGCGGTCGATGGCGCCAAGACCTATTTCGACACCAACCCGTCGGATCACCACCACTTCTTCATCGAGGGCGAAGACCGGATGATCGATGTGCCGTCCGATGCGATCCGGGTGACCGAATTGCCGGCCCTGCCCGAGGGCATGGAGATCTCGCGGGTCGAGGTGATCGTGCGTCTCAAGCCCAAGGCGGCCTGAGCCGCGTCCGGGCCATGCGCGTTGCCTTGCGCGTTTGGGCGCTCATTGCGTCTCGCATCTGGCAAAAAGTCTCATTCTGTTGACGCCGCCGTGTTCGCTGGCGGCGCTCAGTTGACCCGTTCGTTGGGGTAGACGCCCCAGAGCCGGTCCTGCCGGATGAAACCCTCATGATCGCCCACCGTGACGCGGCACCAGCTTCCGGCGCAGGACTTGACGTTGGCCAGCACATTGGGTGCGAGCCGGGCCACGAGCGCGGCCCTTTCATCGGCCCGTTCCATCAGCGCGATGGTTTCGTCGCGGTTCTTGGACCAGGGCACAACCAGCGCGGTGCGCCGGCCCGAGAGCAGGCTGTGCAGCACCCAGCCCTCCGCGCCCTCGGCATCGCGGATGCGGCGCCAGGTCTCGAACTCGGCGGTGATCTCGACCGGCAGGCCTGCCCGCTGGAACACCCAGCTCGTGCGGTTCTCCTTGGAAGGGCCTTCGCGCAGGTTCACGCGGTCATTCTTCAGGCTGACATAACGCGGCACGGGCAGTCCCGTGACACTTCCTGCCGTCTCCCCGGCAGCCTGGGCGGACGTGGCGGTCAAGGCCGGCCATGCCGGCTGACCGACCGTGACCGGGAGCGCCAGCGCCAGTGCCATCACAAACCGGTCCAGCCGCATGTCATCCTCATCCTGTTTGCTTCGGGGCGCGCTGCCGGAGCCCGGACGGCCCACCCGCTGCCGCACTCTGGACATCGCCACAGGAATGGGCATAACCCAGCCTGACGAGCCGCACTCTCACCGAAACGGCGTTAACGGCAGGTTGAGGCGCGGTGAAGGCGGGACGGATTTGTCACCTGTGGAGCACGCGATGCCGCACAAGAAAAAGCCGCTGGTGGTCGTGACACGCAAGCTGCCCGAAGCCGTCGAAACACGCATGCGCGAACTGTTCGATGCCCGCCTCAATCTCGATGATGCGCCGATGAGCCGCGAGGCGCTGGTCGAGGCCGTGAAGAGCGCCGATGTGCTGGTCCCGACCGTGACGGACGACATCAGTGCCGAGATCATTGCGGCTGCCGGCGACCAGCTCAAGCTGATCGCGAATTTCGGCAATGGCTTCGACAACATCGATGTGGCCGCCGCCGCCGCGCGCGGCATCGATGTCACCAACACGCCCGGTGTGCTGACCGACGACACGGCCGACATGACCATGGCCCTGATCATGGCGGTGGCGCGTCGCATTCCGGAAGGTGCGCGCCTTGTGCCCGACGACAAGTGGCAAGGTTGGTCACCGACCTGGATGCTTGGCACGCGCATCACCGGCAAGCGTCTCGGCATCATCGGCATGGGCCGCATCGGCCAGGCCGTGGCGCGCCGGGCCAAGGCCTTTGGACTGTCGATCCACTATCACAACCGTCGCCGGGTTTCGCCCGAGACCGAAGAGCAACTGGAAGCCACCTACTGGGATTCGCTCGACCAGATGCTGGCACGCATGGACATCGTCACCGTGCACTGCCCCCACACGCCGGGCACCTATCACCTTTTGTCCGCCAGGCGCCTGAAGATGATGAAGCCCGATGCCTTTCTGATCAACACCGCCCGCGGCGAGATCGTCGATGAGGTCGCGCTGACGAAGATGCTCGATGCCGGCGAACTGGCCGGGGCTGGTCTGGATGTGTTCGAGCATGAGCCGGCGGTCAATCCGCGGCTCTTGAAGCTCGCGCGTGCGCACCGTGTGGTGCTGCTGCCGCACATGGGTTCGGCCACCCATGAGGGCCGCAACGAGATGGGCGAGAAGGTCATCGTCAACATCCGCGCCATGATGGACGGCCACCGGCCCCCGAACCGGGTTCTGCCCAGCATGCAGTGACCCGCCCGCTGATCGTCCGTCAGCCAGGCAGGCTGCGCATCAGGTGGGGGCTCCGCTCAGCCTGACCGGCTCCCCTCTCAGGACGGACGGGCCTGTTCGAACTGCCCGGATTTGCGGAAACGCCACAGGTAGCTCGGCACGATGCCTTCGATGCTCGATGGCGTGATGCCAAGGCCGGCCAGCGTCCGCCCCTCGGCGATGGCCGCATCCGAAACGACATTGTCCGACTTCAGCAGCACAACCTGATCGCGCGTCATCTTGATGGCGTCCGGCATCAGCCCGAAGGTCAGCTTGTCGACGAACTCGAGCACGCCGGCCTGCAGCGACGCGAGCCCGAAGGGCAGGGTCGCAAGAACGCGCTTGCGGCCCGTCACCTCACAGACATAGGCCAGCAACTGCCGGAAGGTCTTCACCTCCGGCCCGCCGAGCTCGATCACCTTGCCGCCAGCCACCGTGCCATCGACGGCGCGGGCGATGGCCTCGGCGACATCGCCGACAAAGACCGGCTGGAACCGCGTTTCGCCGCCGCCAACCAGCGGCAACACTGGCAATATCCGGGCCAGCGCCGCGAAACGGTTGAAGAAGCCATCTTCGGGTCCGAAAATGATCGAGGCCCGCATGATCACGGCATCAGGCACGTGTGCCAGGACAGCCGCCTCGCCTTCGGCCTTGCTGCGCGCATACAGCGAAGCCGAGTCCGCATCGGCCCCGATGGCCGACATGTGCACAAGGCGTGCGCCGCCCGATCGCGCGACGGCCTCGGCGACCGCCCTGGCGCCGGCAGCCTGCACCGCATCAAAGGTCTGGCGACCCTGCTGCTCAAGGATGCCGACGAGATTGATCACGGCATCGGCGCCCGCGACGGCCGCCATCACCGACTGGGGATAGCGCAAATTGGCCTGCACGGCATGAATCTGGCCAACGACGCCCAGGGGCTGCAGATGCCCGGCCAGATCTGGCCGCCGCACGGCCACGCGCACCCGGTAGCCACGCTGGACCAGGGCCCGCACCACATGACGGCCGACAAAACCCGAGCCGCCAAACACTGTCACCAGCTTTCCGTTCACGCCCGCCATCCTTGCGTTGCAGCCCGAAGCCGGGCGACCGAAGCATGCTCTAGTGGATATGCCTCACCCTGTGAAGCTCGCCATCGGTCGCACACCACGCCCTGCATCACCGCCAGCAGGCCCTTCGCTGTCCTCGCTGCTTGTTTCCGTTGACAGCGCAGCCCGCGCCCAATAAACGCGTCGTCACTGCCCAGGTGGCGGAATTGGTAGACGCGCTGGTTTCAGGTACCAGTAGTGCAAGCTGTGAAGGTTCGAGTCCTTTCCTGGGCACCAACATTCCTTCGGAGACATCCGAAACACCAAAAAACCGGTCCCTTGGGGCCGGTTTTTTCGTATCGTTGCAGGTGTCTTGTCGGGGGCTGTGTCTTGGCCGTGTCCTGGCCGAGCCTTGGCCCGGAGGGCCGGTCAGGCCAGTTCGTAGCGGATGTCCTGCGCGCCTTCCCACAGCACCTTGCGCCCGAGCGCGTAGATGTTCTCGAGGCCCGAGGTGAGCGTGATGAAGTGGTTGCCCGAAAGCTGACCCGCCTTGGAAGCGAAGTTGACATTGCCATAGGCCATCAGGATCTCGGTTTCGCTGACGCCGCCGGGATACAGGATGATCTGGCCGGGCGACGGATAGCAGGTGTTGTTCTCGTAGCCGACGCCGAAATCGAGGTCGCCGAGCGGGGACCAGACACCCTCGCCGCTCCAGCGCACGTGGATGATCTTGCTGACGAACGGCATGGCCTTGATGAAGGCAGCGCAGGTCTTGGGAGCCAGCTTTTCCTCGAAATGCCCCGTGAAGGTGTAAGGGCCGGCAATCACTCGGACGGGCGTCATGGCGTGGGTTCCTGTTGCGCTTGGGAAGGACAAGCCGCTGTAGAACATGCGGCGTCATCGGAGAAGGCGCTTTTTTCCACCTTGCGGGCCGGTTTGCCTGCCGATCACCGCTTGCTGCCGGAGCGGCCTTGCAGGCATGCTGGCCGCCGGCCCGCCAGGCGGGTGGCAAACCGGGCAGGGCGATCATGCGGTTCCACTATGATTTCAGCCGCCGCAGGGCATTGATCACCGGCGCCTCCTCCGGTCTTGGCCGGCATTTCGCCACGCTGCTGGCGCAGCAGGGAATTGCCGGGCTTGCCCTTGGCGGTCGCAATGCGGATCGTCTTGGCGAGGTGGCCGAGGCTTGCCGGCTCGCCGGTGCCGGTCAGGTCGCGGTCATCGTGATGGATGTCACCGATGCGGCGGCGATGGCTCCTGCGCTCGATCATGCCTGGCAGGCGCTGGGCGGGATTGATCTTCTGGTCAACAATGCGGGCATTGCCAAGACCGCGAAAGCGCTCGACACCACCCCGGCCGGCTTCGACATGGTTCTGGACACCAACCTGCGCGGACCCTGGCTGATCGCGGTCGAGACGGCCCGCCGCATGGTGGCCGCGGGTGTCGGGGGCGACATCGTCAACATTGCCTCGATTCTGGGCTTGCGGGTCTCGAACGGGCTGGCGAGCTATGCCATCTCGAAGGCCGGCATCATCCAGATGACGCGCGCGCTGGCCAGCGAATGGGCGCGGCACGGCATCCGCGTCAACGCGCTGGCGCCCGGCTATATCGAGACGGCAATCAACAAGGGGTTTTTCGAGACCGAGGCCGGGGCCGCCATGGTGCGCGGCATCCCGGCGCGGCGCATTGGTCAGATCGGGGAACTGGATGCGCCATTCCTGTTGCTGGCCGGTGCAGCTTCCGCCTATCTCACCGGAGCGGTGCTGACGGTCGACGGCGGGCACCACATCAACCCGCTTTGAGAAGGCAACGACACCATGGATTTCTCGCTGCCGCCCGCTCTTGACGACATCCGGCTTCGGACGCGCGCCTTCGTGGCCGCTCACATCCTGCCGCTTGAAAGCGACCCATCGGCGCGCGACGAGCACGAGAACATCGCCGAGGCGGCACTGGCCCGCGTGCGGGCCATGGCCAAAGCGCAGGGCCTGTGGAGCCCGCAAGTGCCGGTGGCGCTGGGCGGCATGGGTCTGCCCATGGTCGGGCAGGCCGCCATGTATGAGGAGGCGAACCGCTCGATTTTCGGGCCGGTCTGCTTCAATTGCGCCGCGCCGGATGATGGCAACATGCGGGTGTTGTCCGCTGTCGGCACCGAAGCGCAGAAAGCGCGTTGGCTCGCCCCGGTCGTGGCCGGAGAGGTGCGGTCCGCCTTTGCGATGACCGAGCCAGCCCCCGGCGGCGGCTCCGACCCGGCGATGATTCGCACCAGAGCCGAGCGGATGGCGGGAGGCTGGCGGATCAGCGGTCGCAAATGGTACATCACCGGAGCCGGCGTGGCCGCCCATTTCATCCTGATGGCGCGAACCTCGGACGATCCGCGCAAGGGGCTGACCGCCTTCCTGTTCCACAAGGACCAGCCGGGCTGGCAGATCGTCCGCCGGATCCCGATCATGGGCCCGGAAGAGCATGGCGGCCATTGCGAACTGGCGTTCGACGGGCTCGAGATCAGCGACGACAATGTCCTGATGGGTGTCGGCGATGGGCTGAAGGTCACGCAGATCCGCCTGGGCCCGGCACGGCTGACCCATTGCATGCGCTGGTTGGGCTTGGCCAAGCGCTGTCTGGAGATCGCGCAGGATTATGTCAGCCAGCGCGAAGGCTTCGGCATGCGGCTGGCAGACCGCGAAAGCGTTCAGATCAAGCTCGGGCAGGCCGCCAGCGCCATCGAGGTCGGCCGGCTGCTGACCATGAAAGCCGCCTGGGCTCTGGATTCCGGCAGCCATGCCAAGACCGAGGTCTCGATGGCCAAGGTGCAGGTGGCGGACACCTTGCACCTGTGCGCCGACACGGCCATCCAGCTTTGCGGCGCGAAAGGCTACTCCAGGGACACCGTGCTGGAGTGGATCTATCGCTATGCGCGTCAGGCCAGACTGGTCGATGGCGCATCGGAAGTCCACGCCATGGTGCTCGCCCATGCCTATGGCCGGCATGGCGATGGCTTCTGGTCATGGGGCCGCGCTGATGGATGACCAGGCCTGCAGTCGCCTTGCGCAATGGCTTGGCCAGGCCCTTGGCACCGCTGTCTCCGTGGCGGCGGCCAGTCGGCTCAGTGGCGGTGCCATCCAGGAGAACTGGCAGGTCGAGGCTCTCGTTGGCGGTGCTCCCCGCGTCCTTGTGATCCGGAAGGATGCCGCCGCCACCATCGACGCCAGCCACAGCCGCGCCGATGAATTTGCCCTGATCAGGCTGGCGCATGCGGCAGGCATGCTGGTGCCCGAGCCGGTCGCCTTCTGCACCGATCCGTCGGTGCTCGGCAGCCCGTTTGCCGTTCTGGCCAAGGTCAGCGGCGTCGGTTTCGGGCCGCGCATCGTCAAGGATCTGGCGCTGGGTGGTGATCGCGAAAGGCTTGCCATGCGGCTGGGAGCCGAACTGGCGCGCATCCACGCCCTTGTGCCCTCCGCGGGCATGGGTCTGGACGTTCTCGGCCAGCGGCCGTCCGATCCGCTGGCTGCCGACATTGCCGGCCTGAGGCAGGCGCTGGACCGGCTCGGGACAGCCCGCCCCGCGCTGGAATGGGGCCTGCGCTGGGCCGAATGCCAGCCGCCGAAGCGCCGCGAGGTCACGCTGGTGCACCGCGATTTCCGGACCGGCAACTACATGGTCGATGGCGAGGGACTGACGGCGATTCTCGACTGGGAGTTTGCCGGCTGGGGTGATCCGATGTCGGATGTCGGGTGGTTCTGCGCAGCCTGCTGGCGCTTCGGCCGCCTTGATCTGGAGGCGGGTGGGATCGGCAGCCGCGCAGCGTTCTACCGGGGCTATGAGCAGGTCGGAGGCCGGCGGGTCGACCCGGAGGCCGTCGTGGTCTGGGAGGTGATGGCGCATATCCGCTGGGCCGTGATCGCGCTTCAGCAAGGCGCGCGCCACAGCTCTGGCCGCGAGTTCTCCCTCGAGCACGCCCTGACGGGACGCATCGCCGCCGAACTGGAACGGGCGGTGCTGCGCATGACCACGCCAGCCACGACGCGGCACCGGAGCTCCTCATGACACCCGAGACCACCGGAGCAGACCTGCTGCACGCCGTCGAACAGACCCTGGTCAAAGAGGTTGCGCCGCTGTTGGCTGACGGCACTGTTCCGGCGGAGGCGCGCTTCAAGGTGCTGATGGCGGCCAGCGCCATTCGCATGGTGATGCGCGAATGGCATCTGCGTGACGAGCTTGCCGCGCTGGCAGTGCGATCGACTGACAATGGCGATCTGGTCGCCGCCATCCGCGCCGGCCGGCATGATGCGGATGTGGCCGTGCACGAGCGCCTGTTGGCCGATGCCGAACTCAGGACCAGCATTTCAAGGCCCGGCGCGGTCTGACAAAGAGCCCGTTCAGGGGCGATTGGCAGGCGGCAAAACCAGCCGGACGAAGACCGGCAGGAGAAAACCCACCGCCATGAAACGCGCCAGATGGTGTACGCCCACATAGAGCGGATCAAGGCCGAGCAGCAGCGCCAGCATGGTCATGGCCTCAAGACCGCCCGGCGCAAAGGCGATGAACGCCGCTCCATAGCTGACCTTGGCAATCTGCGCTGCCGGCCAGGCCAGCAGGGCCGCAATGCCGACCGAGACGAAGAAGGCCCCGATGGCCAGCGGCAGAAGGCGGCTCAGCGCCTGCCGGTCGAGCCCGCCCAGGCGGGTGCCGATCATGCCGCCGATGATCAGGAAAGCGAGGACAGCGAGCGGTTGCGGCAAAGCACCATGGACCAGTCCGGTGGCATGCAGCAGCATGCTCGCCACCGTGGAGCCGAGGATATACGGTGCCACCACGCCCAGCCGCGCAAAGGCCAATCCGGCACCGACGCCGGTCAGCACCATGATGCCTGCATCATGCCAGGATGGTTCAGCCAGCACGAAGCCGCCCGCACCGCTGCTGCCGATCCCTGCTGCGACCAGCGCGCCCGGAATGGCCGCAACCAGCACGAACAGCCGAAAGAACTGGATGACCGCGACCTGTGCCAGGTTGCTGCCACTCTCCCGCGCCATGACCATGACCGCCGACAGGGCTCCGGGAGCGGATGCCAACAGGGCGTCGAGCCGCGACCACCGCCCGAAACGCATCAGGAAGGCCCCGGTCAACAGCACGGTGGCGAGGAGCGAGGCCAGCAGCAATCCAAGGCTTCCCGGATAGCGCGCCGCTGCCGCAACCGCCTCGGGCGTCGCCGAAGCGCCCAGAAGGGCCCCTGACAGCACCATCCCGGCATTGATGGTCAGGTTTGATGGCCCCTTCCAGGGCCGTCGCAAAGCGACCAGCGCCACCACCAGCATCGCGCCTGTGAGCCATCCTGCCGGCACGCCGGCCAGATGCAGGGCGAGCCCGCCAAGACCTGCGACGGCCAGCAGGCCGGCATCCTCGGCAATGGCGCGCACCGGGGCGCTGCGATCAGACGGCATGACATGGTCTGTGCCCGATGCGCCCGTGCTTGTCACGCCTGCCCGGTGCAGCCCTGTGCTGCACAAATGTGCTGATTGCGCGCAATCAATGCGGCAGGCCGCAACTGCACGTCAGATGTCGTCATGCCCATGACGCTGGCCTTGATGGCCTGCATCACGGCACCGGAAGACGCCGGCATCCCTCACGGGCATGCAGCGTCCCGGGCGCTCGGCCTAGTCTCGGGGGAGCTAGGCCGAGCGCTTTTCATGCCCACGCTTCATGTCTGGGCATGGCTGTGCCTCGCTTGCCGACAAGGCCGGCTGGCTCAGGCGTGCAGGCGGTCCGGTCTCAGGATGGTGATGCTGCCGCTGCGGCCATAGGCAATGCTGCCCAACCGCTTGAGGCGCATGAATTCCCGGCTGACCGTCTCGATGGTCAGGCCGAGATAGTCGGCGATGTCCTGCCGGGACAAGGGCAGGTCGAGTTCGCGCGCGCCCGGTGCGAACGAGGCGAGGAACCAGCCGAGCCGCTGGCGTGCCTCGCGTTGCCCGATGGCGAAGACATGCTGCATGGCGCGCTCATGCTGCCGCCGCACCTGTTCGAGCAATTGGCAGCGCAAGGCCGGTTCGTGGTGCAGGATGTCCTGTCGATGAAACCGGATCTGGCTCGGTGACAGCACCTCCGCGTCGACGGCAAGGCCCGCCTCGCCGCTCCGGCAGATGACATCGCCCGGCCCTGCCAGGAAGATGATCTGACGGCGGCCATCGAGATGGCGCATGCTGAGCGCCACGAGGCCGCGCTCGATCACATGCAGGCCATCGCTGCGGCCTTTGCCATGCGGCAGGACCTGACCAGCCTCATAGCTCTGCGCCACCAGCCGCAGCCGGGCGCGATCGCATGGCTGCCAGGGGTCGGTTGACGAACTGACGGGGGACTTGATGTGGGGGGATTGCAACATCACGCTTGGCTCCGTCCTGCCGCCGGTCAGGGCGGAGATCAGACAAGGACCCCATCAGGTTAGCCGCTTCACGGCCACCGAACAGGTTGGGACAAGCGCTTAAGCAGAGTTCCTGACGGATCGTCCGGGCCGACCGGCCTCCTGGCTGCTTACATCAGCAAGGTCAGAAGGTCGCTGGTCAGCGGTTTGCGCATCACGGCGATGTTGGCGAACTCGCGCATGGCGAAGTGGATGTCCGCCAGAGGCAAGCCTGAAATGACGATGACACGGGGTGGCACAGGCAAGGCATGAATCCTGCGGATGACCTCGCTGCCATGCTCTCCTGGCAGGCCAAGATCGACGAGGACGACATCGCTCGGGGATACATCCGTCCCCGCGCCGAATGCCTCGCCATCCGGGTAGAGCCGCACCCTGCGGCCCACCGATTTGCACAGTTCCGCAAGGGCGTCACGCACACCGTCATCATCCTCGACGATGTGAACCGTCATCGCGCCTCGCGTCGCACTGCTGCCAAATGTCTGATCAGGCAGACATCGCAGTTTTCGCGCGCGTCGGGTATCCCAGAAAATACCTATGCGTTGCAGCCAGGTGCAGGCAACGGGCTGCGGCCGCGCTCATGGCTTCGCCGACGCACGCGCGGCATCGGACCGGATCGCGCCAGACCCGGCCTCAGACGCGCGCAACATCCCGGTAGACCAGCCGGACCAGTTCGGCCGTGTTGCGGGCCTTGAGCTTCTCCATGATCCGCGCCCGGTGCACCTCGATGGTGCGCGGGCTGATGCCGAGCAGCCGGCCGGCTTCCTTGTTGGATGCGCCGCCAACGATATGCTCGAGCACGTCGACCTCGCGGGCCGTCAGGGTCTCATGGCCGGGAAAAGCCGGCAGACGTCCATGCATGGTGACGGCCGAATTGCTGGCAACGCGGGCGATGGCCTCGCGCACGCGCTTGAGCACGACCGGCCCGTCGAACGGCTTCTCGATGAAGTCGAACGCGCCATGCTTCATGGCGTGCACGGCCATCGGCACATCGCCCTGCCCCGAAATCATCACCACCGGTGCGTGGTAGCCCGCTCCACCGATGGCATCGAGAATCTCAAGACCGGACCGGCCCGGCATGTGAACGTCCATCAGCACGCAACCGGGTTTGAGCCGCATCGCCTCGCTGAGGAAGCCATCGCCGGTCTCGAAGGTCTTCACTTTCAGACCCTCCATCTCCAGCAGGATGGCCAGCGCATCACGCACGGCGGAATCGTCATCGACGATCACGACGTCAAGCTCGAAATCATGAAAGGACTGGTTCACTTGCGCCTCCCTGTTCAGGTTTTATCCGGCTCAGCGGCGGCTGCCAGGGGCATGGCGGCTGCGCTGTCACGGTTGGCGACCTTTTCATCGGCCGCGATGGGAAGTCTCACGGTAAACCGGGCACCGTGACCGTTGCCGCCCGGATCGACCAGCAACTCGCCCTTGTGGTTCTGCACGATGGCCCGCGAGATCGTCAGGCCGATGCCCATGCCGGTTCCGTTCTCGCTCCGGAAGGCGCTGAACAGGGACTGCATCTGCTCCGGCGCGATGCCGGGGCCATTGTCACTGACACTGAAGCAGACGCTGTCGCTCTCGAACCAGGTCTTGATCGTCAGGGTCGGCCGGTCGGCATCATGGCAGGCCTCGATGGCGTTGCGCGCCAGATTGAGCACCACCTGCTGGACCTGAACCGGATCGACGAACACGACAGGCAAGGTCTCGGGGCCATGACGCTCGAGGATGATCGAGCGGCGCCGCCCCAGCATGGCGAGTTCGAGCGCCTCATCCACCACGGTGTTGAGATCGGAGCGCTTGCGTTCCGGAGCGCGCTTCTCGACGAGCTGGCGCACCCGCGAGATGATCGACCCGGCACGCTGGGCCTCGCGTGTCGCCTTGCCCAGCAATTCGACCGCGCGCGGTTCGAGCTTCGTCTCGGCACTTTGCAGGCGCTGGACCTCACGCTCCAGCGCCTGGAGGTAAAGCATGATGGCGGTCAGGGGCTGGTTCAGTTCGTGGGCCAGGGCAGAGCCCATTTCATCAAGGGCCGACACCCGTGTCATGCGGATCAGATCGGCTTGCACGGCAGCCAGGCGCCGCTCGGTCTCGCGCCGCGCGCTGAGATCGCGGATCACGCCGATGAACTGCCGTCCGTTGGGTGTAAGGGCCTCGCCAACCGACAGATCGAGCGGAAAGATCGAACCATCCTTGCGGCGACCCTCGACCTCGCGGCCGATGCCGATGATCTTGCGCTCTCCGGTGGCGCGGTAGCGCTGCACATAAAGATCGTGGTTGTCCTGATGCTCGCGGGGCATCAGCACGGACACGTTCTCGCCGATCACCTCGCTGGCCTGGTAGCCAAAAAGCTGCTCGCAGGCCTTGTTGAAGATCAACAGCCGCGAGCCTTCATCCATCACGATGATGCCGTCCGGTGCGGTTTCGAGAACGCTCTCGAGACGCGCTTCAGAAAGGGTGGGCCTTCGAACGGCCTGCATCTCGTTGTTCCGCCAAGATTTGTTTTAAATTTTATAACGATTGAAGTCTCACACATATGGCGCAAAAAGCAAGCAGGACCAGCCCATGAGCCACAATTTGACACAGGGTCGCCTGAAAGCGAATTCAAGAAATTCGGAATCTAAAGATTTCAGATTGCAGCAATGACGCGCTGAAGCCTGGCGACGGCTTCTGTCAGATCGTCGTGGCGGCGGGCATAGCACAGCCTGAGCCCCTCACCGCCGCCTCCGCCAAAAGCCACTCCGGGCGCGAGCCCGACATTGGCTTCATCCACCAGACGGATGGCAAAGGCGCGCGAATCGGTGATCCCGGCGACCTTGAAGAAATAGTAGAAGGCACCCACCGGTGCCGGGGCCGAGACCTTGCCGGTGGCCCTCAGGCCATTCACCACGATGTCCCGCCCCTGCCGGGCACGCTCGATCTGGTGGTTGACGAAGCTGTCGCCATGGTCGAGCGCAGCGATCGCACCGCGCTGCACGAACACCGGCGAGCCGGAGGTCGAATACTGGATGAGGTTCTCGATCACCTGCCCGAATTGCGCCGGAGCTTCGAGCCAGCCGATCCGCCAGCCAGTCATGGCCCAGTTCTTCGACATCGTCTGCACGAACAGCACCTTGTCATGGGCATCCATCACATCCTTGAAGGACGGGGCGCGCAGCGCGCCGTCATAGACGAAGCGGCCATAGATTTCGTCAGCGATGATCCATAGCCCATGCTTGCGTGCCAGTGCCAGGATGGCGGCGAGTTCCTCGCGTGAAGCGGTCCAGCCGGTCGGGTTGGCGGGCGAGTTGATCGCCAGTGCGCGCGTGCGGGGCGTGACGGCGGCAGCCAGACGGTCCAGATCCAGCGTCACGCCGTTGTCGCCGAAATCCATGGGCACACCGACGGCCCTGGCTCCATTGACCTCGATCGCCGCGCCGAAATTGGGCCATGCCGGGGTCGGGATCAGCACCTCGTCTCCGGCTCCGGCGATCATCCTGACGGCCAGTTGCACCGCCTGCATGCCCGATCCGGTCACGAAGAAGCGCTCGGGCGAGGTGGGGCCGCCCGTGGCGCCGCCATAGACACGTTCGTCATAGCGCGCCAGCGCCTCGCGCAGTTCCGGAATGCCGCGCTGGTAAGTGTAGAAGGTTTCGCCCGCCGCCAGCGACCGGGTTGCCGCATCCGTGATGAAGGCTGGTGTCGACAGATCGCCCTCGCCAACCCAGAGCGGGATCAGGCCCGGCTTGGTGCGGCCATGATTGACCACATCGACGATACCGCTCGATGGTGCGCTTGTGGCCTCCGGCCTCAGGTCGGCAGCCGACGGCGGCATCGGCAGCGCGGCGGCGGGAAGGGTCGAGGCGGCTGGCATGGTGGACATCGCAAAAGGCTCCGGATCGAAGCGGTCAGATAGAGCATCCGCTGCCAAAGGGAAATCCGCGCCCGGTCGGCCGCTGCATGCAGCAGGCTCATGGAGCAGGGTGATGCAGCCGATCAGGACCCGTGATCGACGTGGTGTGACCGGCATGAAAAACCCCGCAGGCCTGGCCTGCGGGGCATCTCGTCTTGCGTGCGCTAGGAGCAGCGACTCACTTCTTCAGCGCATCGCGGATCTGGGTGAGCAGCTTGACCTCGTCGGAAGGCTCGGGGGCTGCTGCCGGAGCAGCCACTTCGGCCTTCTTCATCTTGTTCATGGCCTTGACCACGAGGAACAGGACCCAGGCAATGATCAGGAAGTTCACGACGAAGGTGAGGAAGTTGCCATAGCCAAGCATGGCACCCGCCTTCTTGGCATCGGCATAGCCTGTGCCGGCGGCAACCTTTGCGCCGAGCGAGAGATAGAGGTTCGAAAAGTCGATGCCGCCGGTGATCGCGCCGATGACCGGCATGATGATGTCGGCGACCATCGACTCGACGATCTTGCCGAAGGCGCCGCCAATGATCACGCCAATGGCGAGATCAACGACGTTGCCTTTCATGGCGAAATCTTTGAATTCCTGAAGCATCGCAGTGTCCTTCACGTTTGTAGATTCGGGGGATACAGTTGCCCAACCCAGCAAGGCTGTAAATGATCTGTTAAATCATTCGGCAACAGGACAAAAGCAGAAAAGTTTCGTTTTATTCGATTGTCGTGGCCGCATGTTGGCCCTCTGCCGCCAAGGTCTGTCCACCATGCCCGCCCGGAAACAGAGGCGGTTGGCGCTTGACGGGGCGGGTCGCAAGCTGATGCGCGGGCCGGCGCGCACCACGATGTATGCGCTCGCACTGGCCGTGTACTGCACATCGTGGACGTTCTACGGCTCCGTCGGCTTCGCCAACCGGGCGGGGCTCGATTTCCTCGCCATTTACCTCGGACCCATCCTCGTCATCGGTTTCGGACACCGCCTTGTGGCGCGCATCGTGACGCTGGCCAAGGCGCAGAACATCACCTCGATTGCCGACTTCGTTGGTGCCCGCTACGGCAAGAGCGAGCGTGTTGCGGCGCTGGTCACGATCATCGCCACGCTGGCCGCGCTGCCCTATGTCGCCTTGCAGCTCAAGGCCGTCTCGTCATCGCTGTCGGTGTTTCTCGAAGCCTCGGATGGCATGCGCCTGAGCGAACAGTTCCCGGTGCTCGGCGATCTCGCCCTGCTCGTGGCGCTCGTGCTGGCCGCCTTCGCGGTCGCTTTCGGCACCCGTCACATCGATGCGACCGAGCACCAGGACGGGCTGGTCGTGGCGATTGCGCTGGAATCGCTGGTCAAGCTGCTCGCCTTCCTGATCGGCGGCCTGTTCGTGGTCTACTGGATGAATGACGGGCTGGGGGCGTTGCTGCACAAGGCCGCCAATCCACCGAGCGCCGACATCATCCCGATCCTCGAACGGACCTCGAGTATCGGTTCCTTCCTGACCCTGACCTTGCTGTCGGCATTTGCCGCGCTGTTGCTGCCGCGCCAGTTCCACATGACCATCGTCGAGAATCGCGATGTCCGCGATGTCCGGCGGGCGGCGTGGATGTTTCCGCTCTATCTGGTGCTGATCAACCTGTTCGTGCTGCCCATCGCGATTTCCGGCGAAACCCTGCTCACCCTGCGCCCCGACGAACGCGACATGACCATGCTGTTGCTGCCGCTGAGCCAGGGCTCCGGCGTGATCGCGCTGATCGTGTTCCTCGGTGGGCTCAGCGCTGCCACCGCCATGGTGATTGTGGCCTCGGTGGCGCTCGCCATCATGATCTCGAACCATATCGTCATGCCCTTTGTGGTGCGCGGGCGTAGCCTGGCGGCGAGCCTGCGCCGGACCCAGCAGACCGCACCGACGCTGGATTCGGGCGGTGGCGATCTCGGCTCGCTGATCATCACCACCCGCCGCGTGGCCATCGTGGTCATCGTGCTGCTGGGCTATGTCTACTACCGGGCGGCGGGGGATGCGGCGCTGGCCACGATCGGCCTGCTGTCCTTTGCCGCCACGGCGCAGATCGGGCCGGTCTTTCTTGGGGGACTGGTCTGGCGGCGCGGCACGGCGCTTGGTGCCTCGTGCGGCCTTGTCGTCGGCCTCATGGTCTGGATGTACACCTTGCTCCTGCCCAATGTGGTTGGCAGCGATCCGGGCTGGTTCTTCATGCTCCAGAACGGGCCGCTTGGCATCGAGGCGCTGAAGCCGACCGCATTGTTCGGCTCTGATCTCCAGCAACTCACCCATGGTGTTGTCTGGAGCCTGCTGTTCAACACCATGGCGTTCGTGGTCGGTTCTCTGCTGCGGCCGGCAAACGCCATCGAGCGGCTCCAGGCGGCCAGCTTCGTCAGCCAGGCAGGGCCGGGCATGGCCCAGAACCTTCGGCTCTGGCGCTCCTCGGTCAGCATGGACGAATTGCAGGGCACGATTGCCCGCTATCTCGGCGCGGATCGCACGCGCTCGGCCTTTGCCGGCTTCGGGCGCTCGCGCGGCCGCCCTGCCACGGCCGCAGCCAAGGGGCATGAGGAAGCCGACATCCATGCCATCCGTTTCGGCGAACACCTTCTGGCCTCCGCCATCGGCGCGGCCTCATCGCGACTTGTGTTGTCGGTGCTGCTCAAGCGGCGAAACCTGTCCAGCGAGACGGCATTCAAGCTGCTGGATGATGCCTCCGCAGCCCTGCAATACAACCGTGACCTGCTGCAGCATGCGCTCGACCAGTCCGGGCAGGGCGTGACGGTGATCGACAAGGAACTGAGGGTGCTGTGCTGGAACCAGGCCTTCATCGAACTGTATGAACTGCCGGTCGACATGATGCGCGTCGGGCGCGGCCTCGACGAGATCGTGCGTTTCAATGCCGAGCGCGGCTCGTATGGTGAAGGGCCTGTCGATGATCTCGTTTCGACCCGGCTCGAGAGCTTCCTGAATGACCGCGAACCGGTCCGGCTCCGGCTCTTCCCGTCCGAGCGTGTCATCGAGATCCGCTCCAATCCGCTCCCCGATGGCGGCCTCGTCACGACCTACACCGACATTTCGGATTCGGTGGCTGTCGAGGAAGCGCTGGAGCAGCGGGTCCGGGAACGCACCGAGGAGCTGACGCGTGTCAACACCGCCTTGCAGTTCGCCAAGCAGGAAGCGGAGAACGCCAACCTCTCGAAGACCCGCTTTCTGGCTGCGGCCAGCCACGACGTGCTGCAACCGTTGAATGCGGCGCGCCTCTATGCCCACTCGTTGACGGAGCGCGACCGGCAGGCCGGCGCGCCGGAGCTTGCCGAGCATGTCGAGGCCTCCCTCGATGCGGTCGAGGAAATCCTGACCGCGCTTCTGGAGATTTCGCGGCTGGATGCGGGCGCGATGAAGCCCGAGATCACCAGCTTCCGCCTCGATGAGGTGCTCAGGCAATTGCAGCGCGAATTCGAGCCGATCGCGCGGGAGAAGAACCTCAAACTGGTCTTTGTGCCCACCAAAGCCACCATCCGGTCGGATCGCAGGCTGTTCCGGCGTCTGCTCCAGAACCTGATTTCGAACGCCATCAAGTACACACCCTCCGGCAAGGTGCTGGTGGGCTGCCGCAAGCGCGGCAGCAACCTCGCCATCACCGTGATCGATACCGGTCTTGGCATTCCCACCAACAAGCAGAAGGCCGTGTTCCGGGAATTCGAACGGCTCGATCAGGGCGCAAGGGTGGCGCGCGGACTTGGGCTTGGCCTGTCGATCGTGGAGCGGATCGCCCGCACGCTTGGCCACAAGCTGACCTTGCGCTCACAGCCTGGGCGCGGCTCGACCTTCGAGATCGTGACGCCGCAGGCCGCGGCCCTCCCCGCGCCGGCTGTTCAGGCCGAACGTCCACAGGTTGCGCTTTCGCCGCTCAAGGGCATGCTGGTCGTCGCCATCGACAACGAGCCGACGATCCAGGACGGCATGCGCCTCGTCCTGTCGGGCTGGGGCTGCGAGGTGGTCACGGCCGCCGGGGCGGAAGAAGCGCTGGCGCAACTGGCGGCGCTCGGGCGCAAGCCTGATGCGCTGGTGGCCGACTATCATCTCGACGACTGCAACGGTCTGTTTGCGGTTCGGCAGATGCGGCAGGCACTTGGGCCAGACATCCCCGCCACGCTGATGACGGCGGATCGTTCCCCGGATGTCCGGCTCGCCGCCGAGCAGGACAATGTGCAGATGCTCAACAAGCCGTTGCGCCCGGCAGCGCTCCGGGCGCTGTTGTCGCAGTGGCGCATCACGCGGATGGCGGCAGAGTAGGGGCGCCCGCGCCGGCCTGCCCCTGGTCAGGATGCTGATGGCGGGGTGATCGGCCTCACGTTGCCCGCCGCATGGCGTCCTCGGCATCAAGGAAGGCTTGCACATCGGCGCTGGGTGCAGGGCTTGGCGCATCGGTGCCAAGTTCCTGCAGCAGCCTCTGCACCGGCACGAAACCCTTGGCCTTGCGGTCATAGAGGCCGGCCTTGACCAGCGCCACGGCATTGATCACCTCCTGCCCGCGGCTGCCTTGCGAGACCAGCCGGTGCTCCATCACCAGCCAGGTCTCCGCCCAGCACAGGATTCGGGTTTCGAGCGTGAAAGCCCGCCAGAAGCGCAACTCGCGCCGGAAGCGGATCTTTCCGGCGCTGATCACCGGCATCCAGCCATGCCGCAGAACGGCGCGCCACAGCCCCATGCGCAGCATCAGGTCGGTGCGCCCCAGATCCATCAAGGTCCAGTAGCGCCCGTTGTTCATGTGCAGCGAGGTGTCGAGATCATGCGGCCAGACCCTGAAAGGCAGGCGCGAGACATCGAATGGCACCGACAGCCGGCCGCGGAAGCCGGCCGTCATCACCAGCCACAGAAGCCGGAACCACAGGTTCATGCGCGCGGCCTCGCCTGGTTGTCCGGCACGCGCAAGTCTGCCTTGCGTTCAGCCACTCAGGCGGCCCTGGCCGCTGCGTAGTAGCTGCCGCCGGCCTTTGCCATGGCCCGCAACTGCTTGTTGGGCTTGAAACGCGGCCCGTAGCGCTTGGCCAGCGCGTCGCACATCGCCACGAACCGGGCAGCGCCAAGGCCCTCGATGTAGGACAGCGTGCCGCCGGTATAGGGGGCGAAACCGAAGCCGAGGATCGAGCCGACATCCGCCTCGCGCGGGTCGGTGACCACGCCTTCCTCCACGGTGCGCGCCGCTTCCAGCGCCTGGATCGCCAGCAGCCGGTTCTTGAGCGTGGCCATGTCGACCTGTTCGGGCTGGAGGTGCACCGGTTGCAGCGCTTGCAGCCCCGGCCACAGCCGCTTGGGAGCCCCTTCGGGATAGTCGTAGAACCCCTTCTTCGCCTTGCGGCCCATGCGGCCGAGCTTGTCGACCATTTCGACCAGCATGGCCTTCTGACGCTGGTCGATGGCGTCCGGGCCGAGCTGGACCTCGGTCGCCTTCATGATCTTGAGCCCGAGATCGAGCGCGATCTCGTCGTTCAGCGAAAGCGGCCCGACCGGCATGCCGGCCTGTTTGCCTGCTGCCTCTATCATGGCCGGCGGCACACCTTCGAGCAGCATCTCGTAGCCTTCGGCGATGTAGCCCAGCACGCAGCGGTTGGCGAAGAAGCCGCGCGCGTCGTTGACCACGATCGGGGTCTTCTTGATGGCGCGCACATAGTCGATCGCCATGGCCAGTGCGGCGTCGCCGGTTTTCTTGCCCATGATGATTTCGACCAGCATCATCTTCTCGACCGGCGAGAAGAAGTGGATGCCGATGAACCTGTCAGCCGCCTTCGAGGACTTCGCCAGCCCCGTGATCGGCAGGGTCGAGGTGTTGGAGGCGAAGATCGTGCCGGGCTTGATGTGGCTTTCGATCTTGCGGATCACCTCGTCCTTGACCTTCGGGTCCTCGAACACGGCTTCGATGATCAGGTCGCAGGCGGCCAGCGCGCTGTAGTCGGCGGTGGCGGTGATGCGCTCGAGCAGGGCGTCGCGGTCGGCCGTCTTGGCCCGGCCCTTCATGATCTGGTCGCTCATCAGCTTGTGCGAATAGGCCTTGCCCTTGTCGGCAGCCTCCTGGTCGCGGTCGACGAGAATGACGTTCATGCCGGCATTGGCGGTGACATAGGCAACGCCCGCACCCATGAAGCCGGCACCGACGACCCCGACAGTCTTGAGGCTGGTGGCCGGCTCGTTCTTCGGGCGGCGCGCGCCCTTGTTCAGGTCCTGCATCGACATGAACAGCGTGCGGATCATCATCGCCGCTTCCGTGGAACGCAGGATGTTGGCGAAGTAGCGGCTCTCGACCTTGAGGCCCAGATCCATCGGCAGTTGCAGCCCTTCATAGACCGCCGACAGGATCGCCTGCGCGGCGGGATAGTTGCCTTGCGTCTCGCGGCGATAGATGGCGTTG
>JALORF010000158.1 GCA_025459195.1 Beijerinckiaceae bacterium | reverse complement strand
CGCGGGTTCATGCCGGCATCGCGCGCCAGCGCCATTGCCGCATTGGTGGCAAGGTCACCATGGCTGGCATCGCGCGGCGGCTCGACCACGACCCGCGCCAGATCAAGCCCGCCGGGCAGCGCGCCGCGCTCTGCGAGAGCCGCGAGAACGGCAGCGACGCGACGGGTGAAGACGTCGAAAAGGTTCATGGCCTGCAACGCCTTGGCGGCGCATCCTGTCATCGTGATTCATGCGTCGGACCGCTTGCGGTCGCCGGCATCCGGAAGGCGCGCCTAACGCAAGAGCGGGGTCGCGTCAAACAGGCGGGCATGCTCGTCGAGCGCGTAACGGTCGGTCATGCCGGCGATGTAGTCGCAGACGCGCCGGGCCAGCCGGTCGGCATCGGCCCCGCCGAGCCCTTCGCTCCATTCGTCGGGCATCAGGGAGGGCTCGGCCACGAAGCGGCGAAACAGGTCGTCGATCACCGCCGCCGCATCGTGCCGGATCCGCATCACGCGCGGGTGGCGATACATGCGCGGAAACAGGAAGGCCTTGATGCTGCGATCAGCCTCGACCATGGCAGGCGAGAAAGCCACCAGCGCCCTGCCCGCATGGCGCACCTCATCGGCGGATGCCGCGCCTGACGCCGCGAGCAGCGTGGCGCTTTGCGTGATCACATCCTCGACGAAACGTGTGATGACGCGCCGGACCAGTTCGTTCACGGTCCGCGACCGTTCGAGGCCCGGATAGAGCGCCGCGATCTCGTCCAGAATGCCGGCCAAGAACGGCACCTCCGCAAGATCCGCCAGATCGAACAGATGCGCCCGCAAGCCATCGTCAATGTCGTGGGCGTCATAGGCGATGTCATCGGCCAGCGCGGCGGCCTGCGCTTCGGCGCTGGCATGGCTGGTCAGCCACAGATCATTGCGGGCGTTGAACTCCAGGATCGCACCCGGCACCCCATGGGCGAGAAACTTCGTGGTGGGTCGGCCATCTGCTTCCAGCAGCGGGCCGTTGTGCTTGACCAGCCCTTCGAGTGTCTCCCAGGTCAGGTTGAGGCCATCGAAGGCCGGGTAGCGCCGCTCCAGCCGCGTGACGATGCGCAGCGCCTGGGCATTGTGATCGAAGCCGCCATGGCCTTCCATGCAGGCCTGAAGCGCATCCTCGCCGGTGTGGCCGAAGGGCGTGTGGCCAAGATCATGGGCCAGCGCCAGCGCCTCGGCCAGATCCTCATCGAGCCCGAGCGAACGGGCCAGGGCCCGGGCGATCTGCGCCACCTCGATGGTGTGGGTCAGTCGGGTGCGGAAGTGGTCACCCTCGTGGAAGACGAAAACCTGGGTCTTGTGCTTGAGCCGGCGAAAGGCCGTCGAATGGATGATCCGGTCGCGATCGCGCTGGAAATCGCTGCGCGTGGGGCTGGCGGGCTCGGCCACCATGCGGCCGCGGGTCTGCGAAGGCCGACAGGCAAAGGCTGACCGGAAACGGTCACCGGGCTCACGCATCGGTCGCTGGACCTTTCGGGCGGGCGTCGCTGCCGCTTGAAGTGACGGCTCGCTGTCCTTACCTTGATCTGGACAAGGGAGACAAGTTCGCGATGAGCCATGCTGCGACCACCCCGGCAGAACCAACCCAGGCACCGAGCCTCGCGGTCACTGAACGCGCTTTCGCCCGCATCGCCAGTGTTCTGGCCGGCGAAGCGGAGGGCACCAAGCTGCGCGTGGCGGTGAATGGCGGCGGCTGCTCCGGCTTCCAGTATGTCTTCGAGATGGACCGCAGCCAGAACGAGGACGACATCGTGCTCAGCAATGGCGCGGCCACGGTTCTGGTCGACGAGGCCTCGCTCGGCTTCCTTGCCGGCTCGACGCTCGATTTCGTCGACGACCTGATCGGACAATCGTTCAAGATCACCAACCCGAACGCCACATCCTCATGCGGCTGCGGAACCTCGTTTGCGATGTGAGGTGGTCAGGCCGGTTTTTCGGCCACGATCAGCCACTGCTTGGCAAAGAACGTGTCGAGCCGCCCAAAGGACAGGGCGTTGAGAATGCCGCGCAGCTCGTAGGGCTTGAGCCTCTGCACCGAGCCGGCATGGACCAATGACAGCCCGCCGGAGACCGCCAGTTCGATGGCGGTTTCGCGCACGAAGAAGCGCAGGTGCGTGCGGTCCAGCAAGCCAAAATCGCGATAGCGGAAATCGCCGCGCGTCAGCAGCCGCCAGATGAAGCGGTAGTTCCTGATGTTCGGCACCGAGACGATGAGCCGCCCGCCCGGAGCCAGCATCCCACCCAGGCGCTGCACCATCGACCATGGATCGACCATGTGTTCGAGCACGTCGAGGCACAGCACCAGATCAAGCGAGCCGGGCGAGATGGTCTCTTCCAGCGGCTGCTGCGCCGCATCCCCGACCCACAACCTGTCGAACAGGGGCGCCGCCTGTTCGGCGACGGAGGGCAGGTATTCGATGCCGCCGGCCCAGATGACATCCCTCGCCTTGCGCACGGCATCCGTGGTTGCGCCGGTGCCGCAGCCGACATCGAGCAGACGAGACACGCGCCCGGGCAGCCATGGCATGATCTCGGTGCGGGCAGTGTCGAAATAGGTGTTGTTCATTGACGCGCTTCTGAAGTTGGCTCAAACGGATGATTGAAACACCCGTTCACGATCCCTTTGTCCGGCCTCACCACTATGCATGAATCGGCATTCCGCAAGGCGCAACTTTTCCGGAAGGTCATGCTGGCCCCGTTCGAGGGCATGGCTCTGGATGTCCTTGATGTCGGCTCGGCTGTTGTGGCTGGCGGCCATGCCTCGAACCGCGAAGCCTTTGCCAACCCGCATTGGCGCTATGTCGGGCTCGACATCGAGGCCGGACCGAATGTCGATCTGGTGGTGGCCGAACCCTATGACTGGCGCGAGGTGGCGGATGCGTCGTTCGACATCGTGGCGTGCAGCCAGGTGTTCGAACACACGGAGTTCTTCTGGATCACCATCCTCGAAATTGGCCGTGTGCTGAAACCAGGCGGTCTGGCCTTCATCGTCGCGCCAGGGTCCGGACCGCTCCACCGCTATCCGGTGGATTGCTGGCGTTTCTACGATGATGGATTGCCCGCCCTCGCGAAATGGGCAGACCTCGATGTGCTGGATGCGCAGGTCCAGTGGCGGCCCGTCTATGGCAAGGGCGACCTGTGGCGCGATGCGGCCATCGTGATGCAGCGCCCGCTGCGGGATGCCGTGCGGGAAGCGCGTGCATCGGCAAAGGTAGCGATGGTCAAGGCGGCGCATCTGGGGCAAGCGCTCGGCGCGGCGGCCTCCCCGGCCAGCATTCCCCCTGCCAGCCCACTGGCCGCGTGCACGCCGAACCCGATGATGCGCACCGAGGAAGAACGCCTTTTCGCCGCCAACAGCGCCTTGTCTCACAAGACCAGGCAAGTGGGCCGCAATCTGCGTGCCATTCGCAAGGTGCTGTCACAGCCGGCCAAGGACATCCGGCAGGAGTGAACCGGCGCTGTCACGTCGGAACATCCGCGTCCGGCCCTGTGGCGAGACCCTCGCGTTCCAGAGCTGTTTCGCCGCGCTGATAGGCGAGCGCACCGGCCACCGAGCCGGCATAGCGTTCATGATCAGACGTGCGGCGCAGCGCGGCATTGAGCCCGGCCCTGACGCGGTTCCACCACAGCTTGCCGCGCGATGGCGGCGGCAGGCCATATCTGGCGCGCACATGCGCCTCCGACCAAGCCCCGTGCCAGCGCGTCCGGAACCGCTGCCCGGGCACCGGAGCCGAGGACGCCCCGCGCTGGTGCAGTGCTGTTGCTGCCGGCACCAGAACCGGCGCGCGGCCCCTGTCCATCAGCCGACGGCACAGATCATCATCCTCGTAAAACAGGAAAATCTCGGGATCGAAACCGCCGATCGCATCGAACAGGGCCTTCTCGATCAGGAAACAGGCCCCGGATACGAACGGGATCGAGGCCGGACCTTCCGGCACCAGCGCCTTGCCAGCATGGTTGAGGTGCGCCGGCGACAGCAGCGAGCGGGCCGGCACGAAACGGCGACCATCAGGCTCGCTGACGAGAGGGGCGAGCAGTCCGGCCTCTGGAAACAGGGCCGCAGCCTCCAGCAAGGCCGCGACCGCGCCGGACCCGAGCATGAGATCGGGGTTGCAGATCAGCACGAAGCGCGTCCGCGCCTCGGCGATGCCAAGCCCGTTGCCGCGACCATAGCCCTCGTTGCGCGGCGATGACACGACCCTGGCACCGGACGCACGCGCCACGCCGGCGCTGTCATCCTGGCTGGCGTTGTCAACGACGATGACGCCGACTTTCTCGGCCGCCAGATGGGCAAGGCAGGCCGGCAGCATGGCGGCACTGTTGTAGGCAACCACAATCGCTGTGACATCGGTAGCGGAGAACATGGCCCGGCATAGCGAGTGCCCTTGATGCTGGCAATCGACGCCTGCTCCAAGAAATGCCACAGTCAGGGCTTCGATACTGCTTCGATCATCATCCGGTTTGTGACTTGGAAGGTTGCCGCATGAAACCTGTTCGCCGTCTGGCCGGGCGCGCCATGGCCCTTGCCCTCGCCTTTGCAGCCCCTGCCGCTGCGCTTGTCGCCGGCAGCACCGCGTTCAGCCAGCCAGCCCGCGCCGCCGATGTGACCCTCGAGAACCTGACCTATGATCTGGGTCTGCTCAAGATCAGCGTGCCGCGGCTCGATGTGCGCGGCACCAATCTCAGCGCCAGCGCCTTGCGCGCGCTTCTCGATCCCGCCGCCGGCGGCGATGTGGTGGCGCGGCTCGGCCAGCTTCAGGCCGCCTCCGCCAGCATGCCGAGCGTGGTGATCACACAGGATGTGTCGGGCACGTCTCAGTCGACGCGGTTCCGTGATGTGGTTCTTGCCGACATCCGGGCTGGCGTGATCGGCTCGATGAAGGCTGCCGGTGCAAGCGGCGAGATGAACGATGCCAGCGCCGGCAAGATGACGTTCACATCAAGCGAGATCGGGGCCGAGGCGGTGGATCTGCCGCTGGCAGCGCGCGTGCTCACCACCTCGGTTCCGAACCCCGAGCAGGTGCCGATGGGCCTGCTCTACCGCAGTTTCGGCTATTCCGACTATGTGATCGAGATGCCAATGGGGTTAGGCAAGGTCAGCATTGCGCGCATTTCCGGCAGGGATGCCAAGGCCCGCCCGGGCCGTGAGCCCCTGCTGAAGACAATGAGGTCCGTGATGGACCTCGCCGAAAAGCAGAACGCGGCGGGCGCAGGCAAGAAGGATGAACCGAGCAAGGCAGAACTGGCGATGATCGGCCAGATGTTCCGGATGTTCGAGAACTTCGAATACGGCGTGATGGATGCCGAGGGGATCAAGGCAACCTTCAAGGCCGACAAGAACGAGGGCATCTTCGAGATTGCCCGGATGCGCTTCAGCGATCAGGAAGCCAATCCGGGCTTCGCGATCAGCGGACTGCGGGCCGAGGCCGGGCCGGCCAAGATGGCGCTCGCGGAATTCGAGATGCGCGATTTCAGCTTCCGCAACACGGTCCGGGCCGCCATCGACATGCTCGACAGGGGCGACGTGACGGCGCTGGTGACCGAATACAAGCGGCTCATTCCCAAGCTGGGCACGATCCGCCTCAAGGGCCTTGCCGTGGAAGGGCCGGAGACCGGACAGGGCCGGCGCAACGCCGCGCCGCAGACCTTCCGCGCTTCGCTCAAGAGCTTCGAACTGGGAGTCGCCGCGCAGCTTGACGGCATCCCGACCGCGCTGAAATTCGCCGCCGAAGAGCTGGCTGCGCCCTTGCCGGCCACCTCCCGCGAGCAGGGTGTGCGCGATCTGATCGCCATGGGCTACAAGGACATCAACCTGTCATGGCTGGCCGATCTGGCCTGGCAGAAGGACAGCCGGCAGATCGACGTGAAGGCGCTGAACGTTTCGGCCAAGGACATGCTGGCAGCTTCGATCAGCGGCCAGATCGGCAACATCTCGGCGGAGGCCTTCTCCACCGACATGGCGCTGGCGCAGGTCGCCTGGCTTTCGGCTGCGGCGCAGCGGCTGACACTCAACGTCCAGAATTTCGGCGGTTTCGAGAAAATCCTGGCACAACAGGCCGGCAGGTTGAACAAGACACCGGACGCGCTGCGCCGCGAATGGGGGACGTTGGCCGCCCTCGCGCTGCCTGCGCTCCTTGGCGATTCAGAAGGCGCGAAGGCGCTGACCGCAGCCGTTTCGCGCTTCGTCGCCCGGCCCGGCACGCTCGACGTCGACATCAAGGCCCGCTCGCCCGCCGGCATCGGTCTGGCGGATGCCGTGGCCGTGATGGGGGCGCCGCAGGCGCTGTTCGACAAGATCGAGGTTACCGCCAGCGCCAGGTAAGGGTGGCGCCGGCTTCCGGCTTCAGCGGCGGACGAGACTGCGAAGCTCGCCCGCGACAGAAGCGCGTTCGCCATCCGTGCAGTGCCGCGGCGCGGCGCTGGCGCTCCGCGCCGCGATAGGACGCAACCACACGGCCGCGCTCGACCCTCAATCCGCAATCATAGCCACGCGAGACGATCGCTGCGCCGTGTTCCGGCGTGCCAGGCAGATAGCTGCTCTGGTGCTGGCAGGCGACCAATGCCAGCGGCGCGAGAACGGCAAGCCAGCGACGCGCGATGCGCACCCGATCCCGGCTCAAGGCCGGGATGACTCCGGTTGTGTGGCGGGCGCTGTGGCGGGCCTTCGTGGCGGGTGGCATCAGGTTCTCATTCATTCTTCAGCCCATCCAGCCGTCATCCCGGCCTTGAGCCGGGATCGCGCGGTGCATTGCAAGCGCTGGCATGTCGGAACCAAGCCGGTGCAGGGCCACAAGCACCCGATCCCGGCTCAAGGCCGGGATGACAGTGGTGATGTGGCGCTCATTCCGGCAAGTTGAGCCGGATGTGCAGGTCGCGCAACTGGCGCGGCGTGACATCGGACGGCGCGCCCATCAGCACGTCGAGCGCCTGCTGGTTCATCGGGAACAGCGAAATTTCGCGCAGGTTGGCGGTGCCGCAGAGCAGCATGACGATGCGGTCGACGCCAGCCGCCATGCCGCCATGGGGCGGCGCGCCATACTGGAAGGCGCGATACATGCCGCCGAAGCGCTCGACCACGTCCTTCTCGCCATAACCGGCAATCTCGAAGGCCTTGACCATGGCCTCGGGGCGATGGTTGCGGATGCCGCCCGAGGCCAGCTCATAGCCGTTGCAGGCAATGTCATACTGGAAGGCCTTGATGGTGAGCGGATCCTGCGTTTGCAGCGCCTCAAGCCCGCCCTGCGGCATCGAGAACGGGTTGTGGCTGAAATCGACCTTCTTCTCGTCCTCGTTGTATTCGAACATCGGGAAGTCGACGATCCAGGCCAGTTCAAAGCGCTCCTTGTCGATCAGGTTCAGGTCCTCGCCCACCTTGGTGCGGGCCAGGCCGGCGAACTTGACGAACCTGGCCGGATCGCCCGCCACGAAGAAGCAGGCGTCGCCATCGGCAAGGCCAAGCTGACTGCGGATGGCCTCGGTTTTCTCGGTCCCGATGTTGTTGGCGACGGGGCCAGCGCCGGCCCCTTCCTTCCACATCACATAGCCCAGCCCCGGCTGGCCCTCGCCCTGCGCCCAGGAGTTCATCCGGTCACAGAACGCGCGGGAGCCGCCGCTCGGTGCCGGAATCGCCCACACCCTGTTCTTCGGCTCTTCGAGAATGCGCGCGAAGACCTTGAAGCCCGAGCCGCGCATGATGTCGGACACATCCTGCATGACGATCGGGTTGCGCAGGTCCGGCTTGTCGGTGCCGTATTTCGTCATCGACTCGGCATAGGGGATGCGCGGCCACTTCTGCGTGACGGGGCGGCCGCCACCGAACTCCTCGAAGATGCCGGTGATGACCGGCTCCATGGCGGTGAACACGTCCTCCTGCTCGACAAAGCTCATTTCGAGGTCGAGCTGGTAGAACTCGCCGGGCAGGCGGTCGGCGCGCGGGTCCTCGTCGCGGAAGCAGGGTGCGATCTGGAAATAGCGGTCGAAGCCCGCCATCATCAAAAGCTGCTTGTACTGCTGCGGGGCCTGCGGCAGCGCGTAGAACTTGCCGGGATGGATGCGGCTCGGCACGAGGAAGTCGCGCGCGCCTTCCGGGCTGGAGGCCGTCAGGATCGGGGTGTTGAACTCGTTGAAGCCCTTGGCCTTCATGCGCTGGCGCATCGAGTCGATCACGGCCACGCGGGTCATGATGTTCTGGTGCAGCTTTTCGCGGCGCAGATCGAGGAAGCGGAACTTGAGGCGGGTGTCCTCCGGATAGGACTGATCGCCGAAAACCTGCAGCGGCAGTTCGGCAGAGGCACCCAGCACCTCAAGGCCGGTGATGAACAGCTCCACCATGCCGGTGGGCAGGTCTGCATTGGTGGTGCCTTCCGGGCGGCGGCGGACCTTGCCATCGATGCGCACGCACCACTCGGCGCGGACCTGCTCGACCGCCTTGAAGGCTGGCGAGTCCGGATCGGCAACGCATTGCATCATGCCGTAGTGATCGCGCAGATCGATGAACAGCACGCCGCCATGGTCGCGGATGCGGTGGCACCAGCCGGAAATGCGGACAATCTCTCCCACATGCTCCTCGCGCAGGGCGCCGCAAGTGTGGGTGCGATAACGGTGCATGGTCATGGTCGGGCCCGCCTCTCGCCCTTCGGCGTATGGCGCAGCGGCGGCAACAGCGCTAACACTCTCGCGACGACGCCATGCAAACACCGAGGCAAGCCACGCCATGAAAGACATGCTCGACCAGCTTGAAATCCGTCGTGAAACAGCCCGCAAGGGTGGCGGGGAAGCACGCATCGTGGCGCAGCACAAGCGCGGCAAGCTGACAGCGCGCGAGCGGCTGGACCTGTTGCTCGACAGCGGCAGTTTCGAGGAATTCGACATGTTCGTGCAGCACCGCTGCACCGATTTCGGCATGGAGAAGACGAAAATCCCCGGCGACGGCGTCGTCACCGGCTGGGGCACGGTGAATGGCCGAACGGTCTTTGTCTATGCCAAGGACTTCACGGTGTTCGGCGGTTCGCTCTCCGAAACCCATGCCCAGAAGATCATGAAGATCCAGGACATGGCGCTGAAGATGCGCGCGCCCATCGTCGGGCTGATCGATTCGGGCGGTGCCCGCATCCAGGAAGGGGTGGCCTCGCTCGGTGGCTTTGCCGAGGTGTTCAAGCGCAACGTGCAGGCCAGCGGCGTGATCCCGCAGATCAGCGTGATCATGGGGCCGTGTGCGGGCGGCGACGTCTATTCACCGGCGATGACCGATTTCATCGTCATGGTGCGCGACACCTCCTACATGTTCGTGACCGGCCCGGATGTGGTCAAGACCGTGACCAACGAGACCGTGACCGCCGAGGAACTGGGCGGGGCCAAGGTGCACACCACCAAATCATCGATTGCCGATGCGGCCTTCGACAATGATGTCGAGGCACTGTTGCAGGTGCGCCGGCTGATCGACTTCCTGCCCGCCAACAACGAGGCCGGCTCGCCGCAGATCCCCTCCTTCGATGTGCCCGACCGGGTGGACATGAGCCTCGACACGCTCATCCCCGACAATGCCAACAAGCCCTATGACATCAAGGAACTGATCCTCAAGACCGTCGATGAGGGCGATTTCTTCGAAATCCAGGAGGCTTTTGCCCGCAACATCGTCACCGGGTTCGGCCGCATCGAGGGGCGCACGGTCGGGTTCCTGGCCAATCAGCCCATGGTGCTGGCCGGCGTGCTCGATTCAGATGCAAGCCGCAAGGGCGCGCGCTTCGTGCGCTTCTGCAACGCGTTCGAGATCCCGATCGTCACCTTCGTCGATGTGCCGGGCTTCCTGCCGGGCACGGCGCAAGAATATGGCGGGCTGATCAAGCACGGCGCCAAGCTGCTGTTCGCCTATTCGCAATGCACCGTGCCGCTGGTGACGGTGATCACCCGCAAGGCCTATGGCGGGGCCTATGACGTGATGGCTTCCAAGCATATCGGCGCGGACGTGAACTACGCCTGGCCAACCGCGCAGATTGCCGTGATGGGGGCCAAGGGCGCGGTCGAGATCATTTTCCGCGGCGGCGATGCCGAAACCATCGCCGCGCAGACCAAGGCCTATGAAGACCGCTTCATGAGCCCGTTCGTCGCCGCCGAGCGCGGCTATATCGACGAGGTGATCATGCCGCATTCCACACGCCGGCGCGTGGCGCGGGCGCTGGCCATGCTCAGGACCAAGCATGTCGAGCAGCCCTGGCGCAAGCACGACAACATACCATTGTAAGGTGGCACGGGTCGGCGCGCCGCGTCGTGGAGCATTGATCCACATCACGGCCTGATGGTGGCGATCCAGCTAGGGTTCAGGCGTTTCCTCCTGCTCAGAAGAGGCTCCGCATGACCACTTCCCCCCAGACCACCTCCGTCAAGCATCTGGCCGACATTGCCTGCATCATCCGTGTTGGCGAGAGCCTGCCCGACGCTGCGCTCCAGCAGGCGCTGGCGCTCGCCACGCGCCATGGCGCGCACCTGACGATCACGCTCGCGGCGCAGCACCTGGCCACACCCTATTCGCCGATGTGGATGACGCTGGCGTCATCGCTGGTGGCGGACCTCAACGCCAAGGCCAAGGCCAAGGCCGAAGAGGCTGCCGACAAGGCCCGCACGGCGGCACGGATCGCGGGCGTCATTGCCGACATCACGGTGATGATGGACCATGGTGGCGATGCGGGAGAGATCGCGGTGCGCGCTGCCCGCGCCTCCGACCTGATCATTCTCGACCAGCCGGAAGCGGCCATGGATGCGCGGGCCATGATCCTCGAGGAGGCGCTGTTCCGTTCCGGCAGGCCGGTTCTGGTGGCCACGCCGAAGCGGAGCGCCATCACCGGGGCCAGCAAGGCGATGCTGGCCTGGGACGGCACGTCGCATGCAGCGCGCGCGGCATCCGACATGCTGGCACTGTTCGACGGCATCAAGCAGGTCGACATCGTCTCGGTGCTGGGCGACAAGGACCTGTCAAGCACCCTGCCCGGTGCCGATTTTGCCCGGCACCTGTCGCGCAAGGGCGTGCATGCCAATATCGTCGAGTTGTCCGTGGCAACCGGCCCCGTGGCCAGGCAACTGGACGACCACGCCACGAGTTCGGGCGCTGACCTGATCGCCATGGGCGGTTATGGCCACTCGCGCCTGCGCCAGTTCGTGCTGGGCGGCGTCACCGTCTCGATGATCCAGACGGCGGCAACGCCGCTGCTGATGGCCTATTGAGGATCATGGCCTCTTGAGGCATGGCGGAGGGACTCGACGCATTCGCCCACAACAGCTAATGCGCAGGTGATGAACCTGATCACGACCACGGCGGATTTGGCCGCCGCCTGCGCACGCCTCGCTGCCCACCCGTTTGTCACGATCGACACGGAGTTCCTGCGCGACTCAACCTATTATCCGAAGCTGTGCCTGCTCCAGATGGCATCGCCCGACGAAGGCCTGCTTGTCGATCCGCTCGCGCCGGGGCTCGACCTTGCCCCTTTCTTCGCCCTGATGGCGGACAACAGCGTGATGAAGGTTTTTCATGCTGCCCGGCAGGATCTCGAAATCGTCTGGAATCTCGGCCGGATGCTGCCGACTCCGCTGTTCGACACCCAGATCGCCGCCATGGTCTGCGGCTATGGCGACTCGGTCGGCTACGAGCAACTGGCCAATGATCTTGCCAAGGCGAGGATCGACAAGTCCTCACGCTTCACCGACTGGTCGCGCCGCCCGCTGAGCGAAGCACAACTGGTCTATGCCCTGTCGGACGTGACCCACCTGCGCGACATCTATCTGGCCCTCAAGGCCGATCTCGAAGCCTCCGGCCGGACCGAGTGGCTGGTCGAGGAAATGGCCGTGCTCAACCATCCTGGCACCTACGAGACCAAGCCGGAAGATGCCTGGATGCGGCTCAAGGGGCGCGTGCGCAAGCCGCGCGAGGTGGCGCTGCTGATCGAGATTGCCGCCTGGCGCGAGACCGAAGCCCAGAGCAAAGACGTGCCGCGCGGGCGCATCCTCAAGGATGACGCGCTGATGGACATCGTGCAGCGCGCCCCGCGCGATCCCGAGGCCCTCTCGGACCTGCGCTCGCTGCCGCGCGGTTTCGAACGCTCGCGCGCCGGGGCCGATGTGCTGGCTGCGGTCGAGCGCGCCCTTGCCGCCGATCACAAGACGCTGCCGCGGCTTGACCGGCCCGAGCGCCATGGCGGCAATGGCGCGGTGCTCGACCTGATGAAGGTGCTGCTCAAGGCCGTGTCCGATTCAGAGCGGGTCGCACCCAAGATCATTGCCACGGTTGACGATCTCGAAGCCATTGCCAACGACGATGCCGCCGACGTGCCGGCCCTCAAGGGCTGGCGGCGCACGCTGTTCGGCGACAAAGCCCTGGCTCTCAAGAGCGGGCAACTCTCGCTGCGCATGCGCGCCGGCAAGGTCACGGTCGAGGCCTGACCG
>JALORF010000157.1 GCA_025459195.1 Beijerinckiaceae bacterium | reverse complement strand
CTTGTAGGCCACCAGACGCGCGGGAGCCTGATCTGCCGTGCCTTTGCCGGCGATCATGTAGCTGGCCACAGTCCATGGCGCGCCGCAGAAACCGATCAGCGTCGTTTCTGCCGGAAGCGCGCTGCGCAGGCGTTCAACCGTCTTGATGACGGCGGACAGACGCTCAAGATCGAAGCGCAGCGGCCGCGCCGCAAGCTCGGCACCGGTGGTGATCTGTTCGAGCCTTGGCCCTTCGCCTTCCTCGAACCAGACTTTCTGGCCCATGGCGTGGGGCACAACCAGGATGTCGGAAAACAGGATCGAGGCATCGAAGCCGAAGCGCCGGATCGGCTGCAGGGTGACTTCCGTTGCCAGTTCGGTGTTGAAACACAGATCGAGGAACGAACCGGCCTGAGCCCTCGTCGCCCGATACTCGGGCAGATAGCGCCCTGCTTGCCGCATCAGCCAGATCGGCGGCGTTGCCAGCGTCTCGCCGTTGAACAGGCGCATCAGTGTGGTTGTCATCAGTTCTCCCCCGTTGCCCTTCTATAGAAAGATTCTTTGAAAGACTCTTCTGATTTTTCTGCTGGATGGGTTCCGATCGATGCCGCGAACTTGCCCACAGCTTGTTCTCGATGCAGAGCGCGCGATTCGTCTGCATAGCCTGGTGGAGCGCCGGTCGCAGCGCCCCCAAACTCTTGTTTTCATGGCATGAATGAAAACACGACCAGTTTGCGCAAGACTGTCCCCATTCACCATCACCTTGCCCAGCGATTCATCCACAGGCCCGCTCCTGTGACCTTGCCGCCCGCTTTGCCGCCCGCCTGCCCGCCCGTGCCAGAACGGCTGCCCACTTGTCCACATGAGCGCCCATGGTTATGCGCAACAAAGGGCTGGCTTGCCGTCAGGCCGGAACCAGGCGAGGCTCAGGGCAGCGTGAGAAGCTATTTCCATCTTCACCTTGTGTCCGATGCAACCGGCGAGACGCTGATTGCCATCAGCCGCGCTGCGGCAGCCCAGTATGAAGGGGTCTCGGCCATCGAGCATGTCTACCCGCTCGTGCGCTCGCAGGTCCAGCTTGACCGGGTCCTCACCGAGATCGAGACCGCGCCGGGAATCGTCCTCTACACGCTGGTCGACACCACCCTCTCCGGCCGGCTCGAGGAATTCTGTGCCCAGGTCGGCTCGCCCAGCATGTCGATCCTCAATCCGATCCTCAACCTGTTCCAGTCCTATCTTGGAGCAGCCTCGTCGGCGCGTCCCGGCGCGCAGCACATGCTCAACGCCGAGTACTTCAAGCGCATCGACGCCATGAACTTCACCATGATGCACGATGACGGCCAGATGACCGATGATCTCGAAAGTGCGGACATCGTGCTGCTCGGCGTCAGCCGCACCTCCAAGACGCCCACCAGCATCTATCTCGCCAATCGTGGCGTGCGCACCGCCAACATTCCACTCGTGCCGGGCGTGCCGCCGCCTCCCGATCTCGACCGTCTCAAGAAACCGCTGGTGGTCGGCCTGGTTGCGGCTCCGGAGCGGATCGTCCAGATCCGGCAGAACCGGCTGCTGTCGCTCAATGCGTCCGATCAGTCAGCCTATGTCGATCATGACGCCGTGGCAGCCGAAATCTCGACCTCGCGCAAGCTGTTTGCCCGTCGTGGCTGGCCGGTGATTGATGTGACGCGCCGGTCCATCGAAGAAACAGCCGCAGCGATCCTCGATCTGTTGCGGGATCACAGGCTCAAATTCATCGCGATGTGAGGCCTCGTGGCACTGAGCACCGCATCACCGCTCCTGTGGCGACATCCATGGCCCCTGCTGCTGGCCTCCGGCAGCACTGCCCGCGCCGCGATGCTGCGCAGCGCCGGCCTGCCCATCACGGTCGAGCCTGCCCGGATCGATGAACGGGACGCCGAAAGCCGTCTGATCCGTCAGGGCGAAGCCTCTCCCGGTGGTCTTGCGGCAGGTCTGGCCCGTGCCAAGGCGCTCGAGGTCAGTGCGCGCAATCCCGCTGCCATCGTGCTGGGGGCGGATCAGACCCTGTCTTGCGAGGGCGCGGCCTTTCACAAGCCGGTCGACCGGCAAGCTGCCGTCTCGCAGATCATGCGCCTGTCGGGGCGCAGTCATGAACTGACCTCGGCCTTTGCCATTGCGGGCGCCGGCAGGATTGTAGCCACGGGAGCCGCCAGCGCGCGCATGGTGATGCGGCCCCTGTCCGCCGCCTTCGTCGAGACCTATCTCGACATGGCCGGGCCGGCTGCCTTGTCGAGCGTTGGCGGTTATCAGCTTGAAGGCCTCGGCGTGCAGCTCTTCGAAAGTGTAGACGGCGACCATTTCACCATTCTCGGCCTGCCACTGCTGATGGTGCTCGAATCCTTGCGCCGGCTTGACGTTCTGGCCGGCTAAGGTTCGGGGACGGAGCCTTATGGCCATGGCATATCGCATGAACCCGACAGGGCACAGGACATGACCGATCAATGTTTCGTCGCCGGCTCACCGATCAGCCATTCGCGCTCCCCGATGATCCACGGCTTCTGGATGGCGGAGCGCGGGCTCGACGCGCGCTATGACCGCATCGAGACGACCCCCGATCAGCTCGCCGGCCTTCTGGCGCGGGTGCGGTCCGGCGATTTGCGCGGCGGCAACCTCACGGTGCCGCTGAAAGAAGCGGTGATCGCCCATCTCGATGACCTCACCCCTGAAGCCGCCATCATGGGTGCCGTCAACACGGTCTGGATGAAAGATGGCCGGCTGACCGGGGCCAACACCGATGTCGACGGTTTTTTCGCCCATCTTGGTCAGGAACTGCCGGGCTGGACCTGCGCCGGGCGCGATGTGCTCGTCCTCGGGGCGGGCGGTGCAGCCCGCGCGATCATCCATGGACTGATGCGGCGTGGCGCGGCCACGGTCACCCTTGCCAACCGGTCGGTGGCGCGCGCCACAGCGCTGGTGGCCAGCCTCTCGGCCAGTCATCCGGGCACTTCGACAAGGCTGAGGCTGACCTCATGGCCTGTCGCCAGCGAGCAGATCGCGGCCCATGCCCTGGTGGTCAACACCACGTCGCTCGGCATGAAGGGCGAGCCGCCGCTGCCGATGGCATGGCCGGTCCGTCTCGATGGCCAGGTTTTCTACGACATCGTCTACGCCCCGCTTCTCACGCCATTTCTCGCCGAAGCACGCGCTCGCGGAGCCATCGGCGTCGATGGGCTCGGCATGTTGCTGCATCAGGCCGCGCTGGCTTTCGGGCATTGGTTCGGCGCAGTGCCCGAGGTGAGCAAGGCGCTCAGGACCCTGGTCGAGGCCGATCTGGTTGCTCCCGCCCAGGCGCAGCGGCCATGACCTACGTTCTCGGCCTGACCGGCTCGATCGGCATGGGCAAGTCGACGACCGCGCAGATGTTTCGCGATCTCGGCTGCCCTGTCCACGATGCCGATGCCGAGGTGCATGCGCTCTATGAGGGCGAGGCGGTGGCACCCGTCGGCGCCCTGTTTCCCGATGTCGTGGTCGATGGACGGATCGACCGCGAGCGGCTTCGCCGGCAGGTTCTCGGACATCCTGATAACCTTGCCCGGCTCGAAGCGGTCATCCATCCGCTGGTGCGCGCAAGGGAAAGTGCCTTTCTGGCCCGCGCTCGCGCCGCCCATCATCCGTTGGCGGTGCTCGACGTGCCCTTGCTGTTCGAGACAGGCGGGGATGCGCGCTGCGATGGTGTGCTCGTCGTCACGGCCGCCCCCGACGTGCAGCAATCGCGTGTGCTGGCCCGTCCGGGCATGACAGAACAGCGGCTGCGCGACATCCTCGCGCGGCAGATGCCGGATGCGGAGAAGCGCGCCCGCGCCACCTTCGTTGTGGACACCGGCCACGGCATGGATTCCGCACGCCGGCAGGTCGAGGCTATCGTGCAGCAGTTGAGCGCTGGCGCGAGGCCGCCGTCACCCCAGGAGACGCCATGAGCCGCGAAGTGGTGCTCGACACCGAGACGACCGGGGTGGATGCCCGCAACGGCGACCGCATCATCGAGATCGGCTGCGTGGAACTGATCAACCACTGCACCACGGGCCGAACCTTCCACACCTACCTCAACCCCGAGCGCGCCGTCTCCGAAGGGGCCTTCGCGGTGCATGGCCTGTCGGATGCCTTCCTTGCCGACAAGCCGCGTTTTGCCGCGATCGCGGATCAATTGGTCGATTTCCTGGGCGATGCACGTCTGGTGATCCACAACGCGCCGTTCGATGTCGGCTTCCTTGACATGGAGTTGCAAAAGCTCGGCAAGCCAAGGCTCAGGCCGGAACGTGTCGTCGACACGTTGGTGATGGCCCGCCGCAAGCATCCGGGTGCTTCGAACAGCCTCGACGCGCTGTGTGCCCGCTACGGCATCGACACCTCCCGGAGGGTCAAGCACGGAGCCCTGCTGGACGCCGAAATCCTGTCGGATGTCTATATCGAGTTGCTCGGTGGCCGGCAGGCGGATTTCGGCCTGAGCGCCCCGCCGCAAGGCCGCCGCATGGTGGCCGCCAACGACCATTCGGCCCAGGGCGAGCCGGCTGATGATGCTGGCGCGACCGGTTCCCTGCCCGTCCGGCGGACAAAACCCCGCCCGATCCACCTGTCGGTCGAGGAACGTGCCGCCCACCAGCGTTTCATTGCCACGCTGTCAGGCGCGGTCATCTGGAAGGATTACGTGGCGACAGCCGAAGAGACCAAGACCTGAGACAGCGCATCAGGCGGGCGAGGTTGTCCCGCCGCGCCTGCGCAAAGTCCGGATCACGAGATCGGTGTCGTCTCGGCCTTGCCTTCCATTTCCGCCATGCGCTGCTGGTAGAGCGCCGCGAAATCGACCGGATCGATGTAGAGCGGCGGGAAACCGCCATTGCGCACCGCATCGGCCACGATCTGGCGGGCAAACGGGAACAGCAGGCGCGGGCACTCGATCATCACGACGGCGGCCATGTGCTCTGCCGGAACGCCGGTGATGCGGAAGACGCCCGCATAGCTGAGTTCGAAGACAAACAGGGTGTCCGGCCCGATCTCGGCCTTGCCTTCGAGGCTGAGCACGGACTCGATGTCCGAGTCGCCGAGTTGCGTCGCGCCAACATTCACCTGCAACTGGATCTGCGGGTTCTGGTTCTGGTTGCTGAACACGCGCGGCGCATTCGGGTTCTCGAAGGACATGTCCTTCACGTATTGCGCGAGAGCGGTCAGCGTGGGGCCGGCCGCCTGTGCCGCGCCGTTGGTTCCGTCATTGGCCATGGTGTTGTCGCCGTTGCAAAGGGGTTGTCAGGTTGCTTGAAACTCGGTCCGGAGCTGCCCGGAACCGAAGGCCCTGTTCAACCCGTTAGGCTGCGCGGCTAGCACGAACCGGCCCCTGTCACAAGAAAACGATCAGACATGGGCGTCATTGCAGGGTTCGGCATCCAGCCCCTCTGCGGCGTCATCGCCATCGGCCACGAACTTGTCGCCTTTGGCAGTGGATGTTACGAGGGCCGCACACCATATCGGCTTGATATGTCGGAGACAGGCATGTTGCCGGAACATCCGACAGCGGGATCGTCATCATGCAAGGCTCGTTCGATATCTTCACCCTGATCTTTCTGGCGCTCGCGGTCTTCGTGGCGTGGAAGCTGCGTTCGGTGCTCGGCCAGAAGACGGGGCATGAACAGCCGCCGGCTGACGTTTTCAGCAAGAAGACCCCGGTGCCACCGGCCCAATCGGAAGGCAATGTCATCCGCCTGCCGGGCACGGCGGCCAATGATGCCGGCCCCGAACAGCCCTTCCGCTGGACCGGCATTGCCGCGCCGGGGTCGGCTCTTGCCGCAGGGCTTGATGCGATTGCCCGCGAGGAACGTGGCTTCGATGCGCGTGTCTTCGTCGAGGGCTCCAAGGCCGCCTATGAAATGGTGGTGATGAGCTTTGCGCGCGGCGACCGGAAGACTCTCAAGGGTCTCCTCTCCAAGGAGGTCTTCGAGGATTTCGATCAAGCCATCACCGACCGCGAAAAGCGCAGCGAAGTGGCTGAAACCACCTTCGTGTCGATGGACAAGGCCGAGATGGTCTCAGCCGAGGTCAAGGGCAAGATGGGCCTGATCACCATGCGCTTCTCGCCCAAGCTGATCAGCGCCGTGCGGGACAGTGCCGGAACGGTCGTGGACGGCAGCGCCGATGCGGTGGTTGATGTCACCGAAACCTGGACCTTCTCGCGGCAGCTTGGCGCGCGCGATCCGAACTGGCTTTTGGTGGCGACCGAAGCCGGCGCGTGATCCGCGCAGCCCTGCTTGCTGGATGGTTGACCATGGCTGCGGCCTCCTGCGCACTGGCTGTTCCGGCAGGCGTTCAGGGCGCAGCGCTCGCGCCGGTCAGGTTCGATGCGATCGGCGGCTGGCGTGATGACCACCACGAACAGGCTTTCGCGGCTTTCCTGAAGGGCTGTGCCGCGCCGCCACCGTTGCGCGCCGCCTTGCCCGAACCATTCGGGCTGGCGGCCATCTGCCAGGCGGCGCAAGCTGCCCCGGCCCCGGACCGGCAGGCCGCCCGGCGCTTTTTCGAGCGCTGGTTCGTTGCGCTCCGGATCGTGCCGGCGTCACCGGAACGATCGGGAAAGGGTTTTCTGAC
>JALORF010000156.1 GCA_025459195.1 Beijerinckiaceae bacterium | reverse complement strand
CCGGGCATGATCAGGCGGTCAAAGAAGCCCTTGAGCATGGCTGGCATGCCAAAGCACCAGGTGGGAAACTGCACCACCAGCCCCTCCGCCGCCTTGATGCGCGCCACATAGCCCTCCAGCCCAGTCTGGTTGACCGCCGTGTCGTGATAATGCCGGCGGCCTTCTTCCGACAGCACGGGGTCAAAGCCTTCCGCATAGAGATCGCACAGGTCGACCTCGTGCCCGGCCGCTTCAAGCCCGGCGATCGCCTCGGCGCGGATGGCGGCGTGGAAGCTCTCCGGCAGCGGATGGCAGTAGAGGTAGAGGACGCGCATGGGTCTTTCCGTCATTGCGGGCGCAACGAAGCCATGACGGCTCAAGCCTTTGCCACAAACGTCCGCATCTTGCCGGGGTTGAGCAGGCCATAGGGGTCGACATCGCGTTTGAAGCCGAGCTGGTCGGCATCGACCCGCTTGTGCCGGCTGCCATCTTCCAGCGTGTACACGTGGGGATTGGCGATGAAAACGCCGTTCGCCTCGTGCAGGGCGATGATCTCGTTCAGCCGCTCGGGTGTGGAATAGATCACCAGCGGCAGGGCCGAACAGGTCATGCGGCCGCCGAAGCGGATGAATTCGCAATGCGGGATGACTTCGCCGGGGAACATGTCACGCATCTGAAGGATGCTCTCCATCAGCCGGTCAGCGGGATAAAGACACTGCAGGTAAGTGACCGTGCGGTCGACCTTCAGTGCCTGCAAGGTGGTGTGGTTCCAGGTGAACTCGTAGATCGGCAGCTTGCCGGGGCTTTCGTCGTTCGGTGCCTCGTGGGTGATGGTGCCGCGCGAGCCAAGCACCATCTTGAAGCTCTCCAGAGAGGCTTCCGCCACCATCGCAATGAGGAGGTGTTTACCCTCGGGGCAGGCCTCCTTGATCTCCCTGAAATAGGAGGGCAGTGGCCAGGCAATCGGGGTCAGCAGCTTCTTGACGATGCCATCGGCCAGCGCGACCTCCTGGCCGACGGCGACAGCATCCTCGAAACGGTCGAAGGCGACCACAAGGTCGATCCAAGGCCAGGCTGGGGCGGTGGGCATTTCCAGCGCCGTGATGATGCCGGTGGTGCCATAGGCGCGGTTGACGAACTGCGCCGCCTCGGCCCTGAGCTCGATGACGCGCGGCGTCTCCTCCACCGTGACGATACGGGCCGCGATGATATTGCCGGGCTCGCGCAGGCCGCCATAGGTCACCGAGCCGACGCCGCCCGAGCCGCCGGCCACGAAGCCCCCGATGGTGGCCATGCGCTTGGTCGAGGGATGGAGCCGCAATTCCCAGCCGGTTGGCCGCAGCACGGCATCCATCTCGTCCATCTTCGCGCCGGCCCCGACACGCACCACGCCGGGCTTGTGCCACTCGATGGCATTGAGGCCGGTGATGTCGAGCAGAACCCCGCCCTCCAGCGGCACGGCCTGACCATAATTGCCGGTCGCGCCGGCGCGCACCGTGAGCGGGATCCGGCGCCTGGCGCAGGAGGCGGCAATGCGGATCACGTCAGCCTCGTGGCGCGGACAGGCGATGATGTCCGCTGACTTGCCATGCAATTGGGCGTTCAGGATCGGCGAATACCAGAAGAAATCGCGCGAGCGCCGGCGCACGATCTGGGCTTCGCTGACCAGCGGCACTGAACCGTCGGGGCCGCCCTGCATGTCGGACATGAAGCCGGCGATGTCATGGCTGATGACAGGGCCGGGCGGAACGGGCGTGGCGATGTTCATCTGGTGTCCCTCGTTGAGGAATGGGCGGAAGCTGGCCAGGCGTCCGGAGCGCAGCCCTGCGCTTCATTGGACGCCGTTCGGGCGACGACTATATCGCCGGCGCTGCGGATTGCACCGTGGATGGATGCAATATCCGCTTGTTTTTCGAGCAGAGTTCTGCACTCGATTTAGGCAGACTGGGACTGGACCAGAGGACCCCTCTGTCCATATGGGTGGCACGGCTATTGCTGTCCGTTTTCGGTGCAACACGCGTCGGCCGCATTCACCGGTCCGGCCCAACTGGAGTGAGGATCGACCCATGACCATGTCGAAGTTTCGTATCGATCGCCGTGCGGCCCTTGGCCTGATCGGCGGCGCAGGCGCATCTGTCCTTGTTCCGATGTCGGGCCGCAGCGTCAATGCCCAGACCCTGGACAAGGTGAGCTACCAGACCAACTGGCGGGCTCAGGCCGAGCATGGCGGCTTCTATCACGCCGTCGCCGCCGGGATTTACAGGAAATACGGTATCGAGGCCGATATCCGCATGGGCGGCCCGCAGCAGAATCCGTCAGCGCTGCTGCTCGGCGGCCGTGTCGACATGATCATGTCGAACTCGTTCGAGGCGATCAATTATGTGCGTGAGGGCATCCCCTACATGTGCATCGCCTCGATCTTCCAGAAGGACCCGCAGGTCATCATCTCGCATCCGGGCGTCGGCCACGACACCCTCGCTGCGCTGAAGGGCAAGCCGATCCTGATCGGCGCGGCCGGCCGCACCAGCTTCTGGCCCTTCCTCAAGGCCAAGTTTGGTTTCACCGACGAGCAGGCCCGGCCCTACACCTTCAACATGGCGCCCTTCCTGGCCGACAAGCAGATCTCGCAGCAGGGCTTCCTGTCCTCCGAGCCGTTCGCCATCCAGCAGGGCGGCGTCAATCCGGTGGTCCACCTCATCGCCGATGCCGGTTTCGAGAACTACAACACGACGATCAACATCTCGAACAAGATGGTCGCCGAGAAGAAGGATCTGGTGCAGCGCTTCGTCACCGCCAGCCTCGAGGGCTGGGCCGAATACATGAAGGGCGGACCGGCCATCGAGGCCGCCAACGCGCTGATCAAGAAGGACAATCCGGACATGACCGACGAGAAGATCGCCTACGCGATCAAGGTCATGAACGAGCGCGGCATCGTGCGCTCCGGCGATGCGCTGCGTCTGGGCGTCGGTGCCATGACGGATGCGCGCTGGAAGTCGTTCTACGACACGATGGCCGCCACGGGCGTGTTCCCGACCGGCCTCGACATCAAGAAGGCCTACAGCCTCGAGTTCATCAACAAGGGCATTGGCGCGTGAGCGCAGCCGCTGTCCTTTCCGCCAGCACGGACGAGGCTTCCAAGCCTCGTCCCCTCGTGTCGATCCGCGATGTCTCCAAGCAGTTCGCCAACGGGACCATCGCGGTTCGTGACGTCAATCTCGATCTGGCCCGCGGCGAATTCGTCAGCCTGCTGGGCCCTTCCGGCTGCGGGAAATCCACCCTTCTGCGCATGATATCCGGCCTCGGCGAGCCCTCGCGCGGCACGATCGAATGGCCGACCTCGCCGCATGATGCCGAGGGACATGCCAGCCCGGACCTCGGCTTCGTGTTCCAGGAGCCGACCCTGATGCCATGGGCCACGGCCCTCAAGAACGTGATGCTGCCTCTGACGCTGAAAGGCGCCAACAAGCGCGACGCCGAGGCACAGGCCGCGACCATGCTCAGCCTCGTCGGCCTCAAGGGTTTCGAAACATCCTATCCGCGCGAGCTTTCCGGCGGCATGAAGATGCGCGTCTCGATCGCGCGGGCACTGGTGACCAAGCCGTCCATCCTGCTGATGGACGAGCCTTTCGCGGCGCTCGATGAAATCACCCGCCACAAGCTCAACGACGATCTTCTCAAATTGTGGTGGGAACAGCGCTTCACCGCTGTGTTCGTGACGCACTCGGTGTTCGAATCCGTCTATCTGTCGCAGCGCATTGTGGTGATGGCGGCCCGCCCGGGCCGGGTCATGGCTGACCTGACGGTCGACGCCCCGCACCCGCGTGACGACATGTTCCGCACATCCGCACAGTATGCGGATCTGTGCCGTGTGGCCTCGCAGAACCTGAAGAAGGCGATCGCCGGATGAGCGACATCACCGCCCCCGTGCATGTGCCACATGACGGCACCGATGCTGAAGCCCGGCCGATCTTCACCGAAGAGCGCCGCATCCTCGGCATTGCCAGGAGCACATGGCCCGGCATTCTTGCGCCGATCATCATCGGCATCTTCGCGCTCGGCTTCTGGGAGTGGATCGTCCATGCCCGCAGCATTCCGCACTATGTGCTGCCCGGGCCGTGGCTGATCGCCAAGACGCTTGTTGCCGACTGGGGCACCCTGTCGGGCTCGTTGTGGATCACGCTGCGCATCACCTTCGCCGCGCTGATCGCCGCCGTGACCGTGGGTGTGGCGCTGGCCATCGTTTTCACCCAGTCAAAATGGCTGGAAATGAGCCTGTTTCCCTATGCCGTCATCCTGCAGGTCACGCCGGTCGTGTCAATCGCGCCGCTGATCATCATCTGGGTTGGCGACATCAACCTCAGCTTGCTGATCTGTGCCTGGATCGTCGCCTTCTTCCCGATCCTGTCCAACACGATCATGGGGCTCAATTCGGCCGATCACAACCTGATCAACCTGTTCCAGCTCTACAAGGCCAACCGCTGGCAGGCCCTGCGCTATCTCAGGTTGCCGGCAGCGCTGCCCTATTTCCTCGGCGGGTTGAAGATTTCCGGGGGCCTTGCGCTGATCGGGGCGGTGGTCGCCGAATTCGTGGCCGGTTCGGGTGGCAATGCCTCGGGTCTGGCCTACCGCATCCTTGAGTCAGGCTACCAGTTGCGCATCCCGCGCATGTTTGCCGCCCTGATCATGATCTCGGTGACCGGCATCGCCATCTTCCTGCTGACAAGCTGGATCAGCCACATCTTCCTGCGCAAATGGCACGAGAGCGCCATCAAGCGCGAGAATTGAGGTTTCTGGCTCTGGTTTTGGCACAGGCTCATCCTTCAACAAGCCCATCCTTCAACAAGCCCATCCTTCGACAAGCTCAGGATGAGGCATGTGGAGGGCTCAACCGAGATCCTTATCCTGAGCTTGTCGAAGGATGAGCGTGTCGAAGGACAATCTCCGGACAGGCAGGATCAGGTCGCGATATTGTGGCGCTCAGCTCAGGCGCCCACGTGCTGCGACGGGAATCTCCCCGATGATGGTCTCGCCGCGCACCGCCACATAGCGGTCCACCATGTTGCAGACCACGCAGACATGATTCGGAATGATCCTGACCACATCACCGACATCGGGCCTGTCATTGCAGGCCGACAGGTCGAGGAACCCGTGTTCCTCGGCGAACTTGTGGATGCGGGCCTCGGGATGTTCGAGGATGTAGCCGAAGCCGTCGAGCCCGCCGCCGGGATCGGCCGTCAGCGTCTTCGAGCCGGCATCGAGGATGCCGCGTTCGGGCGCGGCGCGGCTGACCACGGTGGCATGGACGGTCAGCGCGCAATCCGCCAGGGTGGCCTGGCCGCACGCCATCATCATCCGGTCATTGAAGACATAGGTGCCCGCACGGTGCTCGGTCGCACCCTTGAGTTGCCCCAGATTGGCCAGGTTGGGCGTGCCGCCTGTCGACACGATGTCGAGGGTCAGGCCTTCCGAAGCCAGCGCGGCGCGGACCTGATCGACAAAGCGCTGCGTCTCCGCCCAGCGATCTTCCGGCGGATACATCAGCAGGCCGGCAAAACTCAGATGCGGTGAGGCGGCGATCTGGCGGGCCAGTGCAATGGCTTCGCCCGGCGTCTCGACGCCGGCACGCTGGCGGCCCGTGTCGCATTCGACCACAACCGGCAACTGGCGTCCTGCCATGCGCCCTGCCTCGGGCAGCCCTGCCACAGTCACCGGGTTGTCCGCTGCGACAGTCACCCGGACACGGCCCAGCAACGCCCCGAGGCGTGCCACCTTGTCCTCGCCAAGGATGTTGTAGCTGATCAGGATGTCATCAAGGCCGCCATCGGCCATCACCTCCGCCTCGCCGAGTTTCTGGCAGGTGATGCCGCGGGCTCCGGCATCCCGCTGCATCGCGGCAATGAGCGGGCTCTTGTGGGTCTTGATGTGGGGCCGGTTGGCCACGCCAGCCGCATCGCAAGCGGCCTGGATGCGGGCGATGTTGCGCTCGACGACATCAAGATCGATCACCACCGCCGGTGAGCCGAACTGGCGCAGGAGATCGCGCGGGAAGGCGAGGTTGTTCATGCGCCCATCTGGCACTGGCAAGGCACCGGGCTCAAGCCCGTTTTGCGCATGCCGCAAACAACAGGAACGCTGGAACTTGCCGGGCCTGCCCGCTGCGATCATCTGGCCGTGCGTTGGCCTCGCAGCAGGAAACTGCAGACTCCTGACAACAAAGGCCGCCAGACAGCAGAGAATTGTCAACCATTGTCTGGCTACGGTTGATTTTGCGTTTGTTTGTTGCCGGAAAGCGAAATTGTCCAGATGAAGTGCACCTATCTGAACTGGGATGCCTCGCGGGGCTGGAGCACGCATGCGGAAGTGCCCGCTGACGCACACCCCTTGTCCCAGCTCGTCCTGTATTTTGCCGCGCGCGAGACGCTTGCGGCCTATCCGGTGCATGCCGATCTGGTGGCGCGGTTTCCCGGCGCGCGCATCGTCGGCTGCAGCACAGGCGGGCAGATCGGCCGCGACGACGTGACTGATGCCGGCGTCAAGGCCGTGGCGATCTCGTTCGCAACGACGCGGATCAAGGTGGCGTCGGGCAATGTGCTGGCTTGCAGCGATTCGTTCGTCTGCGGTGCCAGCCTCGGCCTTGAACTGGC
>JALORF010000024.1 GCA_025459195.1 Beijerinckiaceae bacterium | reverse complement strand
CACCAGTTCGATCTTCTTGCCCAGTTCGGCAGCCAGGTCGCGGACCACGCGGGGCAGCTTGTTCCAGGCATTGCCGATCGGCTGCATGCGGGTCTTCATCACCCCGTCCTGCAGTTCGGCCGTGATGTGGGAGAGGCGCTGCAAGGGAACCTTGAAGGCCTGGTCATTCTCGCGGCGGGCGATTTCGAGCAACTGGTTGCGGGTCAGCACCAGTTCCGAGACCATGGTCATCAGATGTTCGAGCGTGCCGACATGGACACGGATGGTCTGCGCGGCAAGGCGGGAGCCGGACGCATCCTCCAGCACCGGTGCAGCGTTCTGATCCGCAGGCGAAACGGCGGCAGGTGCGGGAGCAACGTGGACTTGGGCGGTTTGGACTTGGGCTGTTTGGAACTGGGCTGTTTGGATTGGGGCGGGAGGAGAAGGGCCCTCAACCATCTCGGCTGCATCAGGCCCCTCGGCCTCGCGAAAGGCGCGTTCGAGTTCGTCGAGTGTCGCTTCGCCTGCTTTGAGAGGCCGTTCGAGCACCTGATAGGTCAGGGAGCCGACATTCCCCGACGGTGGCGCATGCGCCGCGGACGTGAAGGCGTCTAGCCTGGTGATCAGGTCCCTGTCGTCGCCGTCCGGTTCCGCGCCGGCCCGCTCCAGGGCACCCAGGATGATCTTGATCCGGTCGATCGATGCAAGGGTCAGTGAAACCGCTTCGGGAGTGACCGGCGCGCCATCGCGCAACTGGCCCAGCAAGGTCTCGGCCGAATGGGCGAGCGCCTCCAGCCTCGGCAGGCCGAGAAAGCCGCAGGTGCCCTTGATCGTATGCACAAGGCGGAAAATATTGCGCAGGATCTCGGAATTCGAGGGATTGCGCTCGAACTCGACCATCTGCCGGTCAACGGTGTCCAGATGTTCGTGGGACTCCGTCAGGAACTCTTGAAGCAAGTCGTCCATGATCGACGATCGACACCACGCCACTGTTACTCGTGACCGGAACTATCGTCGGGAAGGGTGAATGATCGGTTGAGAAGATCACCGATCCTGCAATTCAGTTTACCATCAGGCGGGGTCTGCCTTGCTGGCCCTGATGGTGACCGTGTCGCCCTCGATGGCAAAATGCACGGCCATGCCGGCGGCCCGTGCGATCTGCCCGGCATAGTAGGGCTGGATGGCATGGGCATCGACCACGCCATTGGGGGCACGGCCTGCGATCAGGTCTTCGGCATTGTGCGGCATGCGGGCGTTGATGCCGGTGGCGGTGAGCACGAAGTCACCCTGCTCGCCGGTGATGGTGCCGCTCACGGTCAAGCTGCCGCCGCGCGGGATGGCATGGGTCGCGACCATGATCAGGTTGAGGATGAGCTTGACCTGGTTCTTGGGCAGGAGCGCGCGCGGCACCTCCCAGACGAGGTTGATCTTCTCGTCGGCGAAGAAGGATGCGGCGACCTGCCCGGCATCGCCGGTGTCGATCATGGCCCCTGCCGAGCCTGCGGCACCGAAGGCGATGCGGGCAAACTGGAGCCGGGCCGAGGCCTGCCGCGAACTCTTGCGCACCAGATCGATTGAGAACTCCTTCATCGATGCATCGCCGCTGTCATAAAGCTCGATGCCGTTGACGATGGCGCCCACCGGGCTGATCACGTCATGGCAGACCCGGCTGCACAGCAGGCTGGCCAGATCGAGGCCTTCCAGGGTCACGGCTGCGACCGGCGTCGGCTGGTCAGTCATCATCGGGCTCTCCCAAGGTTGGCGAATCAGGCGCACCGTCCTTGGACGGATTTAACCGGACCGGTGCTGGCTGACCATGGCGCGGCATGCCAGGGCGGCGCCTGCAACGGCGTTCGGCGACCAGAAAGCCATGATTGTGCGAAATTTCTGGTTAACATGAGCCGGCTGGCGTAAGACCATTGCACTGCGCAACGCACAAGGCTCGACAGGCCCGCGCGATTCCGGGCAGGGCGAGATTCGGCGAACGGGTTTCATGTCAGGTTTTCCACCGTGCCTGTGATGCCACTTTTCCAGACCCAGTTGCTGGGCATGGTGCGCAACGATCTCGGCTTCAAGCTGTTCGAGGCCGCGCTGGACGGGGCGCGGACGCTGATGTCATTCTGGTGCGGGCAGGTGGCAAGCACCATGAAGCCGGATGGCACGCCGGTGAGCGACGCCGATCACGCCGCCGATGCTGCCGTCCGTCAGTCGCTGAAGCGGCTCGGGGTCGAGACCACGCTGGTCAGCGAAGAGGGCCTGGCGCGGCCGGCAGCGGATGCGGAAACGTTCCTGCTGCTCGATCCGCTGGATGGCACAAAGGACTTTCTCGAACACGGACCTGAATTCTGTGTCTGTCTGGCGGCAATCCACCGGGGCCGGGCTGTTGCCGGTGCGATTGTCGCACCGGCGCTGAAGCGGGCGTGGTTCGCCGGCGAGACCTGCTTTGCCATCGACCTTGACGGGGCACTGGCTCCGGAAGGTGCGCCACGCGTGCTGCACATGGCCGACCGGCCGCGCGCCGATGCGCCCCAGGCGCTGATCAGCCGCCGCAATGGTGATGCGCGGTCAGAGGCGGCGCTGCGCCTGTGCGGTGTATCGAGCATGAAGCCCGCATCGTCGGCGATCAAGTTCGGGCTTCTGGCCGAAGGCTATGCCGATATCCATGTCCGCCACGGCCAGACCATGGCCTGGGATATTGCCGCGGGCGATGCCATCCTCACGGCAGCGGGCGGGCTGATCCGCAATGTCGACGGCGCGCCGCTGAGCTATGACAATGCCGATCAGGATTTCCGTAATCCGCCCTTCGTTGCCGTCTCGCGCGCTGATCTGTTGCCAGCGGTGCTGAGCGCGGTTCAGCGGGCGAGCTGAAGCGACACCTCCGGCCATTTCTGGTCGGCCTTGCCGAGCAGGCCCGGGTTTGCCCGCACGGCATCGCGGCCCTGCTCGGTGCGGAACAGCAGCAAACGGTCGTCCACGATCAGGAACAGGTCGGGCCGCGCGTCGACAATCTGGCCGTTGGCGACGCCGATGGGATCATGGCCGCCAAAGCGCGGCATGTAGGCCTCCGGCGTTTGCAGAAAAGCCTCGCGGTTGGCGCGGCTGGCAAAGCGCCAGACCACGCCATCATGCTGCGCCTCATGCCGTGCCAGGCCGCCGACGGCTGCGCCCTCGGCAAAGAACGCCACGGGATCAAAGCCGTTGATGGCGATGCCGGCTTGTTCATGCAGCGCCACGGCCTCACTCATCACCGGCAGGGAAGGCAGGCCATAGGGCAGCCCGCCGGTCGTGCCGCTGCCGGCCAGGGCCAGAGATTGCACGGCCAGAATGGCCAGCAATGCCAGCGAAAGCAGCCGAAAGGGGCGCGTCTGCCTTGCAAAGGACGTCATCGCGGTTGATCTTTCTGGGGCATGATTCGGGAACGCTCCGCCAGAGAGCGCCTGCAACAGGTCGGCACCGTAGGCATCGAGTGTATCCGGAACGTTGATCGCACGTTCCGATGGGAGGGTTCGCTGCAATGAGGTTGCCAATGTCTTTACATCTTGCCGGGCTTTTTCGTGGCCCTGCCCGTGTTTGTGCGTTGCGCCTGGCCGCGCGCCTGTCGCTTCTGCTCCTGCTGACGCTGGCCATGCTGCCCTCAGGGCCGGCACAGGCCCAGCAGAACAACAGCACCTTCAAGCCTGATGAGCTGGTCGGTTCCGGCCACAAGTTCTTCGGCAATGTCTCGCGAGGGCTGGCCCTGGCGATCGAGGAAGCCGTGCGCCGCTGGGGCGAGCCGAACGGCTACATTCTCGGTCAGGAAGGCTCCGGTGCCTTTGTCGCCGGGCTGCGCTATGGCGAAGGCACGCTCTATACGCGCAATGCCGGTGACCGGCGGGTGTTCTGGCAGGGGCCCTCACTCGGCTTCGATTTCGGGGGAGACGGCGCGCGCACGATGATGCTCGTTTACAACATGCCGCGCACAGACTCGATCTTCCAGCGCTTTGGCGGCGTCGATGGCTCGCTGTATTTCATCGCCGGCTTCGGCTTCACCGCGCTGACAGCGGGTGATGGCGTCACCATCGTGCCGATCCGCACCGGCGTTGGCGCACGGCTCGGCATCAATGTGAGCTATCTCAAGTTCACGCCGCAATCGACGTGGAATCCCTTCTGAGGCTCTCCGCCAGCCGGGTTTCAACCATCACGCCCAGCGCGTGATCGGCGCAGGCGATTGCGGCGGGCATCTGGCTATTTGGTGCGTGCCGTGGCATGGTCAAAGCGCGTCAGATCGTGTTGACCCATCGGATCAAGCATCCGAACACGGCATGATGAGCGTCATCAGGCGGGGTTGCGCATCTTGACGCTGCTCTTCAGCCGTCTGTGCTGACGATGGTCTGCCGTGCTGCCGGGGAATGCCTGCCTTGATCGAAGCTGTGATGTTGGCCGCGCTGGGTTTTCTGGTCGCGACCGTGCTTTGGCTGATCATGCTGCCGGCCATCAGCCGCCGGGCCGAGCGGCTTGCGCGCCGCCGGGCGGAGTTGACCTTCCCGCTGTCGGTCGACGAGATTTCCGCCGAACGGGACCATCTGCGCGCCGAGTTTGCGGTGCGCCAGCGCGAGCTCGAACGCCGGCTCGCCGAAGCCACTGCGGTCAGGGCCCAGGCGCTCGCGGCCACCGGGCAGCGCGACATGCAGATCTCGGAACTCAAGACCACGATCGGCGTGCGGGACATGACCATCGTCAATCTCGACAACAACCTTGCCGCCACGCGCACCGAACTGGCCGAGACCCAGGCGCGTCTGGCCAGCGAACAGTCCAGCCTCGCCCAGGCGCTCAGCGATCTTCAGATCCGTGGACAAGCCCTCGCTGACCGCGACAAGGATGTGGCGGGCCTGCGTGTCGAGCGTGCGGATCTGACCGCCGAACTGGCCCAGCGGACGCGCGATCTCGACGCTGCGACCCAGCGCGGTGACGGGCTTGCGGCCGACCTTGCCGCCACCAGCACGCGTCTTGCCAGCCTTGAAGTGGTGCATGAAGCGCTGGAGCGCGAGCATGCCCGGCTGAGACTGATGCTGGCCGAGAGCGAGACCTTGAGCGAGACGCGGGCGGCCCATGTCGCCGACCTTCAGGACAAGCTGGCCGGAACGCAAGCCGCATTGGTCTCCGAGCAGGCCGCGCATGGCACAACGCGCTCGGCTTTCGAACAGCGCGGCATCGAGCTTGCGACCTTCGTGGCCGAGCGCGACAGTCTCCGGTTGCGGCTCAAGGCCGCCGACGACACCGTGGCGCGGCTTGAGCAGACGCTGCATGAACTGCAAAGCGCACGGGCCACGGTCGAAGCCAAGCTGGCTGCCGCCCGCAAGGAAGAGGACAAGACGCGGGCTCTGCTGCGCGACGGGGCTGCCGAGAAGGCCCGCCTCGAAGTCGAGTTCGCCAGTGCGCGACGCGAGCGCGATGCCCGGATCGAAGCCCTGACCAGCGATCTGGCCACGGCGCGTGCGGCCCTGACAGAGGCCCGCACATCCCGCGCGGCGCTGACGCGCGAACTGGGCGATCTCCGGCGCGATGCCGAGCGTGTCTCAGCGCGTCTCGCCGCCGAGAGCAACCAGTTGCGCGGCGAGATCATGAAGGTCGCGGACCAGTTCCTCGCCGCTCGCCAGAAAGCCGCACCGATGCCGGCGAAGAACATGGTCGGCAAGCCTGCGAATGAGGCCGAGCCTGTCCGTGAGGCCAGATCTGCGCTTGCCGCGCCCGCCCAGGGGCAGGATGCGGCGCCGTCACGACCCCGCAGGCCTGCCCGCATCCGGCAGGCTCAGCCTGGCAATGGCCAGCCCGTGCCGACCCGCGCGGCGGAATAGCGCATCAGCGTCCGATCACGGAATCGATGCCCGCCACCAGTCGGCCAAGACCACGCAACAGGGATGGCGGCATGCGTGCCGCCATGTCGCTGGCCAGCCCCGCGAAGGGCTCGAAGCGGAAGACCACGGTCGAGCGCCCGGCCGGAATGGCCACGGCCCGGAACAGGACATTGGCGCGCAGCACGGGCTCGGCCTCGCCATCGACTTCCGCGCTCCACCAGCGCTGCCAGGCATCGTTGAGCACCAGATAGGCGCAGGTCGGTGACTGGACCTCGACCACCACCTCGGTGTTGCCATAGCGCCGGATACTGGCCGTGGCCGGCCCTGCAACAGCCTCCTTCGGCGCCTCGCAGGTGGCCGGTGCGACCGGGTCCGCCAGCAGGACAGTGCGTGCCGGATCGAAGCCCTCGGGCCACGAGCCGGTGGCGAGCAGCACGCCGGTATCCACCGTGCGGGCTTCGGCGGCCACCATGACGCGCGGCAAGGCAGCGCTGTTCTCGTAGATATAGGCATCGGCGGTGCGGGCGATCTGGCGCAACGGCCCCGCTGCGAGACTGGCTTCGCTCAGGCTCCTGTCGACCTGTTCGAGCGGGACCCGCGAGGCGATGAAGCGCAGGCCGAGCATGTTGGCCAGCATGGATCTGTAACCCGGCATCAGGGCCGAGAACCGGCGCTGGTCGGGCAGGGCGATGTGGTCCCCGGCTCCGGTGGCGCGCGAGTAGTCACCCAGCCTCAGCGGGTTGTAGCCCAGCGTGTGATCGAGGCCGTGGGTCATGCTGGCATTGGGCCAGTGGAAATCGATGCCGGCCAGTTCGATCCGGTCGCGCCGGTCGGGAGCCGCCGTGCGGGCGAGCCCCGCCTTCAGCAAGGCGATGGTCTCGTTGGCGCTGTCGGGGCGCAGCACATCGTATTGCGCTGTTGGCAGGCCGGTGGATTCGCTTGGGCCGTTGCTGACCGCAAGATCGATGCCGATCACCGAGGCGATGAACAGGGCCGCCGCCATGGGCGCGGCGCGATGGGCCCGGCCCAGGAACCAGAGCATGACACCGGCCAGCAGCAGCACGATGGCGCCGGCCAGCAAAGGAATGGCGGCCACCCCGAGACGGTCGGCATAGGCGGCCAGCGCGCAGGCTCCGCCCAGACCAAGGCCAAGGGCCGCCAGCCCCGCCAGCCATTGCCACAAGCGGGCAGGCCGCGCGAGGTGACCGGTAGCCAGCACATGCACGCAGTAGCCGGCCAGAATGGCGGCCAGAGCCCCGAAGTTGAACAGCGCATCCGCCGGCCTGCGATAAAAGGCAACGCCGGGCAGGAGGCTGAACAGGGCCTGGAACACGGGTGTGTAGCGGCCCAGCGCATAGAGCAGCACCACCGCCGTGGCGATGCTGACGGCGCGGATGGCCGGATCCCAGGCGCGGCCCCTGAGGATGCCGATGCCGAAGATCGCCAGCAGCGGCAGCGCACCGACATAGGCCACGCTCATGTTGCGGGCGAGGAACAGGTCGACCGGGCCGAACACCGCGTTCCAGCGCGGGCTTGGCTGGCCCCAGAAATTCTCCAGCGGGCCTGCTGCGCCGAACAGGTTGGCCACCAGCAAGGTCAGCAGCGAGGCCGGGTGCAGGCTGCCCTTGCCTGCGCCCTCCAGATCGATGACCGGTCGGTTGGATTGCTCGGCCAGCATCAGCGTGAACAGGATCGGCAGGGCAGCCGTGATGATGGCGGCGAAGGCCATGGCCAGCAGCGGTTTGAGGCTGTGCCGCACGGCCCGGAGCGGCGCACCTGATTGCAGCCAGGCGGCCACGGTCAGGCCCGCCAGCGTGTAGACGCCGATGAGGGCCACCTGGTCGCGGCCAAGGACCATCAGGCCTGCCGTGAAGCCGGCAGCGAGGCCATAGCCTGCGCTGCCGCGTGACAGGGCGCGTGCCATCAGCCACAGCGTGATGGCGAAATAGCTCAGGCTCATCACCTGCCCGATGTGCTGGATGCGCCAGGCGGCTGCGGCGCCGAAGGCGAACACCAGTGCGGCGGTGACGGCGCCTGCGGGAGCCCAGTCGCGGTCGCGGAACAGCATGACGAGGGCCAGTGCGCCCGCCAGCAGGCTTGCCAGAACCACGGCATCGCCCACGAGCGGGCCGGGGCGCGGGAACAGCCAGGCCGCGATCAGGTGCGGCGGGGAGGCGATCAGCGCTTGCGGATCGGCGATCTGCGGGTGCCCGGCAAAGACATGCGGGTTCCAGAACGGCGCTTCGCCCCTGGCCAGCGAACTGGCGAGGAACTGGAACTGCGGCTGGAAATGGGCCTTGGCATCCCAAGGGATGGTCAAGGCACCGGAAAGCCAGGCCCAGTTCAGCGCCGCCCAGAACAGGGCCACAAGCCCGATCACGGCCCACAGACGCTGCCGGGTCCAGAGCGCGGGCTCAAGACCGGCCGGGGCTGCCGGCGGATGATCGGGTGGCGTTTCAGGCGCTTTCATGGGCCAGACCATAGACGATGGGGCCCGCGTGCGTCCTCACGGCTCAGCCGACATTCCCACAGCTATCGTGCCGATCTGGGCGATCAATCGTTCGGGGCGGCGCGCGCCATCAGCACATCCATGTCGATGTAATGGCCGGCCCTGTCGCGCTTCGATTCAAGATACTGGACATTGTGCTTGTTGGGCCGCCCGAGAACGCGGCGGCTGGCCTGGACCTCAAGCCCGGCATGCTTGATCGCGCCGATCTTGACCGGATTGTTGGTCAGGGCCACGACGCGGCGCACGCCAAGCTGCTTCAGCATCTCGGCCGCGAAATCGAAGCGGCGCTGGTCGAGATCGAAGCCGAGCACCTCGTCGGCATCGTAGGTGTCCCAGCCTTCCGACTGGAGACGATAGGCGCGCATCTTGTTGGACAGGCCGTTGCCGCGCCCTTCCTGGTCGAGATAGAGCAGGATGCCGCCTTCATTCTCGGCCATCCAGCGCACCGTATCGCGCAACTGGTCGCCGCAATCGCACTTGAGCGAGCCGAACAGGTCACCGGTCAGGCAGGCGGAATGGATCCGGACATGAACGGGCTCGTCGAGGTTGAGCTCGCCCACGACGATGGCGACCTGATCGCGCAGGCCCTCGCCGCCGCGGAACACCACGAACTCGGTGCGCGGAGCATCCTCGAGCGGCACCGGCGCACGGCCGACGATGCTCAATTCCTCGACCTGCTTCTTGCGGAAGCTGTTGATGGCGGTGACCTCGACGCGGACCAGCGGCTCATCGGCGATGGCTTCGGGATCAACCGGGACAATGACGAGGGCCGGGATGATCAGCGACAGCGCGGTCAGTTCCAGCGCGCTGATGTCGATCGCCGTCGCCGGCGCGACAGGCGCATCGAGCCGGCCATCAACCTTCAGGACGAGTTGCTCGATACGGGCCATGTCGATGGTCGGCAGGGCCACGACGCCGGGCACCTTGCGGTTGGCCGCGCCCAAACGGCGCAGGCGTGCGGCGGGCAGGGCAAGCCGGGCGTTGCCGGCGGCGAATGTGTTCAAGGTCTCGACGAAGCCTGCATCGAGCAATTCCGCGGAGACGATCAACGCAGCACCTTCGCCACCCATCAGCAGCACAGGGCGACCAGCCCGCATCTCGGACATCGCACGGTCGACCGCCAGCAAATCCTGGCCACGGTCAAGGCCGAGCACCGAACGCTTCGTCACGCTCATTAAAGCACCATTCTTCCTGATCAATCGGGCCGGACATGGCCATAAGCAGTTCTACGGAGTTTGTCAGCCAGCGGATGCACCCAATCACTTGGTGCTTGAACCCTACATGAACGTTTGCGATCCTCTGCCGAGAACGGGGCGTAGGCTGGCAATGTGCCAATCGCATGACGCTTCTTCAGGAGAGAATCCCATGGCTGCCAATCAGGAACCGCTCGTTTACAGCGCTGCCGCTCGGCATTTCCACTGGATCACGGTGGGTTTCGTGTTCGTCATGGCGCCTGTCGGCCTGATCATGGCCGAGCGCGGCAGGCAGAATATCTGGGATGGCCTGACCAATGCGCTGTATTCGGGTCACAAGCTGGCCGGGTTCATCCTGATGTTCATCCTGATTGCCCGGCTGGCCTACCGCTTGATCAAGGGCGCGCCTGCGGATGAGCCGACGCTTGAGCCCTGGCAGAAAACCATTGCCCACATCACCCACTGGGCGATTTACGCGCTGCTGTTTGCGCTGGTGTTCAGTGGCTGGATGGGAATTTCGCTCTATCCGGCCCTCGACATCTGCGGGCTGTTCTCGCTGCCAGGCCTCGTCGCGCCCAATCAGGCGGCGGCGGCACAACCGCTCTTTGCCCACAAGGTGTTCGGTTATGCCCTTGGCGGGCTGGTGGCAATGCACATCGCAGCCTCGCTGTTCCATCACTTTGTCCGCAAGGACGGCGTGCTCCGGCGGATGCTGCCGAAGAAGGCATGACGCCTCGGTGGCCGGCTATACCGGGGCGGCGAACAGGTCGAGATGGCCGACAAGGCCCTGCCGGACGCTTCGCTTGGCCTCAAGCCAGTTGGCGATCCCGGCCTCAGCGACTTTTTTCGTCTCGCGCACGGCATTGGCGATGCCCAGTGTGAGCGCATCGACGAGGCCTGCATCGGCGCCGGTCATCAGCCACGGGCTGTCAGCCGTCTCGGTGCGGTAGCCTGCGGCCGTGAAAGCGCCGGCCATGATCTTGCAGGCATCGGGCCCGGCGGCAGGGCCGAAGCCCTTGTCGGAATGCTGGTGGCTGTGGAAGGCGGCGACCATGGCCGCATCGGCCGCATGGGGCGGCTGCCAGACCTCGCGCCCGTCATAGGTGAGCACGGTGTACAGCGGCAGCTTGCGGGCGGCGAGCGCGCCGACGAAACGGGCGATCCAGTCTGCCGACACCAGATCGAACAGGGCCGCGGCGGTGACCAGATCGGGCCGCCAGTCCAGCACCTTTTCAAGATCGGCATTGAGATCGGCGCGGCGGAAATCGACCATCAGCCGCTTGCCGTCCTTGACCAGCAGCAGTTCCTCGCCGGCCTCGCTGGCCTCATCCGCCCAGGTGGCGAGGCGTGTGCGCGCGGCTGCGAGCAGCACAGGGTCATAGTCGACCAGCGTCCAGTGCTGGCTCGCGCCGAACAGGTGCCAGGTGCCGCGCAGGTTGGAGCCCGCCCCGCAACCCAGGTCCATGATGCTGATATGGTCGGGTTCGCCGAACCAGTCAGCCACGCGCCCGGCCAGGTCGCGGTTGACCGAGCGGTGATCGACGGGCTCGCGCAGGGCAAGCCATTCCGGTGAGAAGCTCATGTCCGATCATCCTTGCGGTCTGAAGGTCTTGCACACAGTGGCGATGATCCGGGCTGTGTCTGTCCAGCGCGGCAGGCTGGCTGCCGCCGCCCAGGCCGCGTCGGCATGGCGCAGCCGGGCTCCCGCATCGCCGATCAGATAGGCCAGCGCGCCGGCCAGGCCGCCTGCATCGCCGGGCGCGACCTTCTGCGCGGCTGCGTCCGGCAGTTGCATCGCGCCGGAGCCTGACAACGTGGTGACGATGGGCAGGCCGCGCGCCAGCGCCTCGGTGAGCGCCATGCCATAGCCCTCGTAATGGGACGCCATGACGAAGATGTCGCTGTTGCGATAATGGGCGTCAACCTCGGCATCGGTGAGCGCGCCGTGGAGCGTGACGTGGCTTTCGAGGCCCTTCGCCGCGATCAGCGCGCGCAGCATGGTGCCATAGGATGAGCCGGCTGCTTCGGTGCCGATGATGGTCAGGTGCCAGGGCAGCATCGGGATCGCGGCCAGCGCCTCGATCAGGATGTCATAGCCCTTGCGCGGCGACAATGAGCCGACGGCAAGCAGGCGCACGGCCTCGCCGAAGCGTCGTTCGCTGGCGCGCCCGGCCGGCTCGACGCCGGGTTCGGCCACCGTGATCCGGCCAGCCGGGACACCGAATTGGGCGATGAGGATGTCACGCGTCGCGCGGCTGGTCACGATGACGGCGCCGGCATAGCCCAGCGCCGCCGTCTCCAGCCGGATCAGGTCGGCGGCGCGGGCCGCATCGAGCCCGGTCTCAAGGCCAAGCGGGTGATGGCACAGGGCAATGACCCGCCCTGCCAGACCTGCAGCCAGCCCGGTGGGAAACGCACCATAGGCCAGCCCGTCGATCAGCAGCGGCGTGCGCCAGTCCTGCGCGAGCAGCAGCCGGCTGGTCTCGGCAAGGTCGGCATCGGACGGTTCGGGAAACGAGCCGGGCAGGGCCACATGCACAGGCTCCACGCCGAACTCCGGCAGCAACCTGAGCACATGCCGGTCATAGGCGTAGCCGCCCGTCGGCCGGGACAGGTCGCCGGGAATGGCGAAAGCCACCGATGTCACGCGAGCGGGCCTTCATAGGCGGCACGCGCCAGATCGGTTTCATGCAGCGTCACGCGGATCCTCGACAGTCCCTTGCCGTCCTCGCCCAGCGCTCCGGCCTTCGCGGCCTTGGCGATCTCGTCGAAGATGTGCTTGGCGAGAAATTCCGTGGTGGTGAGGATGCCCTTGAACGCAGGCACCTCATCGAGGTTCTGGTATTTCAGCGGCTTCAGTGTCTCGGCCAGCACATCGAGCGCAGCGCCGATGTCGACGACAACATTGTGCTTCGTCATCCTTTCGCGGAAGAACGCCACGTCGACCACGAAGGTCGCGCCATGCATGTTCTGCGCGGGGCCGAAGAACGGATCGGGCAGGGAATGGCCGATCATGATGCGGTCACGGACTTCGACGGAGAACATGCTCGATTTCCTTTTCAGACGGGTTGGGGAGGGTTTGGTTTCAGTAGCTCAGCACGGCGGTCAGGTGTGGCGAGCCGGGTGCGAACAATGCCGGAAGTCGCAAGGGAGCCTCGGCGAAAGGAATGTCGGCGCTGATCAGCGCATCCAGCCGCTCATCGGCCAGCAATTCCAGCGCCTTGGCCATGCGGCGCGCATAGCTCCAGCGGGCGCGGCGGCTGTCCGCGACATGGCCAACCTGGGAGGAGATCAGCTTCAGCCGGCGCGAATGGAAGGCACCGCCGAGCGCAACCGGGGTTTCGCCGCTGCCATGCCAGCTCAGTTCGATGATGGTGCCCTCGAAGCCCGCCAGCGAGACGGCCTTGTTGAGGCCCGCTGCGCTGGCCGAGGTGTGGACCACCAGGTCGCAATCGGCGATGCCGGCACCATCCGTGCTGAAGCGGCAGCCGAGGGCTGCGGCGAGCGGGGCGCGCGCGGCATCGACATCGACAACGCTGACATCGGCACCGGGCAGCCGTGCGGCGAAAGCCGCGACCAGCAGGCCGACGACGCCGGCCCCGACCACGGCGATGCGGTCACCGGGCCCTGCGCCGGCATCCCAGAGCGCGTTCAGCGCGGTCTCGGCATTGGCGGCCAGCACGGCGCGGCGCGGCGGCAGGCTGTCCGGCAGCAGCGTCAGCCGATCCGGTGCCATCCAGAAACGGGCCTGGTGCGGGTGCAGCGCGAAGACATGGCGGCCAAGCATGTCAGACGGGCCGGCCTCGACAATGCCGACTGCGCAGTAGCCGTATTTCACCGGGAAGGGGAATGCGCCCTCCATGCCCGGCCCGCGCATGCGCTCATGCTCGGAAGCGGGCACCCGGCCTTCGAAGATCAGCCGCTCGGTGCCGCGGCTGATGCCGCTGAACAGGGTTCGCACCAGCGCTTCGCCCGGCTGCGCCGCGATGGTCAGCTCATTCAGGGCGCATTCACGCGGCGCCACATACCACAGCGCGCGGGTCTTGATCGGGCCGGTTTGCAGGTTTGTCGTCAAGGGATTCGTCCAAAGCGCCTGAGTGCCCTATGTGGGGCAGAGCCGGGCCGAGGTCCACCACCGATGTCCGGCTGTGCCATGCATCTGCCAAAACTCCTGTCCATCAGAACTCTTGCTGTCCAGACCCCACCCGTTTCGAACTGCCTTTTCCACGTCATCCATGAGCCCCCGATGAACCAGCGTCCCGAACCGTCCAACTTTGCGGCCGAGGCCGGCGCACCAGTGCCCGAGCGGGCTGACGGGCTCACGCCCGCCGGGCTCCAGAGCCGGGCCTTGCTGACACGGCGCCGGCTGAGTGTGCTGGCGCTCAATGTCGGCACGTTCCTGATGCTGATGTGGGGGCTTTCGGTCGTGCTGGCGGCGGGCGGCTGGACAGTGATCGACGTGATCATCTTCATTGCTTTCGGCTTCGGCGCCCCCTGGACGGTTCTGGGTTTCTGGAATGCGGTGATCGGCCTGTGGCTGCTGCACGGGGTGAAGGATGGCGTGGAGCGCGTCGCGCCGTTCGCTGCGGCGGGCCATTCCCATGATCCGGTGACCCTGCGCACGGCCATCTTCATGACCCTGCGCAACGAAGACCCGGCCCGCGCCATCTTCCGTCTCAAGACCGTCAAGCAGAGCGTCGATGCCACCGGCTTTGGCGCGGCCTATGACTATTTCCTGCTCTCGGATTCCAATGACGAGGCGGTGGCGGCCCGTGAGGAGTTGCTGGCCGCCGAGTGGGCGCGCGAGGTCGGTGATCCATCCCGCGTGGTCTATCGCCGCCGCACCGACAACACCGGCTACAAGGCCGGCAATGTGCGCGATTTCTGCGAGCGCTGGGGCGATCGCTACGAGTTGATGCTGCCGCTCGATGCCGACTCGCTGATGTCCGGCGAGACGATCGTGGCCTACACCCGGATGATGCAGGCCCACCCCAAACTGGGCATCCTGCAAAGCCTTGTCGTCGGCATGCCGTCGCAGTCGGCCTTCGCGCGCATCTTCCAGTTCGGCATGCGGCAGGGCATGCGCTCCTACACCATGGGGCAGGCCTGGTGGGTGGGCGATTGCGGCCCGTTCTGGGGTCACAACGCTTTCGTGCGCATCGCCCCTTTCCGCGATGCCTGCCATCTGCCAGTGCTGCCGGGCGGCCCGCCGCTGGGCGGGCATGTCATGAGCCACGATCAGGTCGAGGCAACGCTGATGCGCCGCGCCGGTTTCGAGGTGCGCGTTCACCCCGAAGAGGGCGGCTCATGGGAAGAAAACCCGCCGACCATGCTCGATTTCGCCAAGCGCGACCTGCGCTGGTGCCTTGGCAACCTGCAGTACATCAAGCTGCTGGACATTCCCGGCCTCAAGCTGATGAGCCGTTTCCAGCTTGTCTGGGCGATCCTGATGTTCGTCGGCTTGCCGGCCTGGACGCTGATGATCGCGCTGCTGCCGTTCAAGGTGCTGGAAGATCAGGGCCTGGCCTTCTATCCGTCAGGGCTGGCGGCCACGCTCTATGTGCTGTTCTTCGTGATGTATCTGTCGCCGAAATTTGCCGGCGCTGCCGACATCCTGCTGACCAAAGGCGGCACGGCGCGCTGGGGCGGAACGGGCAAGTTCCTCACCTCGGCTGCCATCGAACTGGTGTTCTCCTTCCTGCAAGGCGCGGTCTCGACCTTCCGCACCACGATCTTCATGATCGGGCTGGCGTTCGGCAAGTCGACCATCGGCTGGAACGGGCAGTCGCGCGATGCCCAGGCGCTGTCAGTGCGCACGGCGCTGCAAGGTCTCTGGCCGCACCTGCTGTTCGGCATCTATGTGATCGGCGCGCTCTGGGTGCTTTCACCCAAGGTGATGTGGTGGGCCATGCCGCTGCTGGCGGGCTATGTGCTGGCGGTGCCATTCGCCGTGATCACCGCTGCGCCGGCACTGGGGCGCTGGTTCCAGCGCCGTGGCCTGTGCGCGATTCCTGAGGATGTCGCCCCGCCGCCGGAGGTGGAGACCGTGCTGAAAGCGGCCAAGTCATGAGCGTTCAACCGGCAACGCGCGCGGCCCTGCCCAAGGGCACGGCCAAATCCCTGCGCCGCTCCTTGCGCGTCTATCACGGCGACAAGAGCCGGCAGCCGGCCATGGATGCGCTCTATGCGCGTTTTGTGGCGCCCGGCGATCTGGCCTTCGACATTGGCAGCCATGTGGGCGACCGGATTTCCTGCTTCCGCCGGCTCGGTGCGCGCGTGGTGGCGCTCGAGCCGCAGCCGGGATGCGCCCGCGCCATCCGCATCATCCATGGCCGCGACAGCCTGGTGACGCTGGTCCAGGCTGCCTGCGGCAAGAGCGCGGGCGAGGTGACGCTGAAGATCAACAGCGCCAACCCGACAGTCTCGACCGCCTCCGACGCCTTCGTCGAAGCCGCGCAAGGGGCTGGCGGCTGGGAAGGCCAGGTCTGGGATCAGGCTGTCATCGTGCCGAGCGTGACGCTCGATGCGCTCATCGCCAGCCATGGCCAGCCTGCCTTCATCAAGGTCGATGTCGAAGGCTTCGAGCTCAGTGTGCTCGAAGGGCTGACTGCCAAGGTGCCGGCGCTGTCCTTCGAGTTCACAACCATCCAGAAGGATGTGGCCCGAGCCTGCATAGCCCGCCTTTGCCAGATCGGGGACTATCGCTTCAATCTCGCGCTCGGCGAGAGCCAGGTTCTGACCTTCGCCGAGGCGATCAGCGCGGATGCCATGATCAACCACATCGAAGCCCTGCCGCACGAGGCGAACTCGGGCGACGTCTATGCGGTTTTGCAGGGCTAGATCGTGCTTGTGGTCCCATCCTTCGACAGGCTCAGGATGAGGATCCGACAGGCCGGAATGAGGATCCGACAGGCTCGGGATGAGGATCGCCGGGTGAGTGCTGCAAGGATCCCCGTGGCGAGCCTGCCAGGGCTCCTCATGGTGAGCCTGTCGAACCATGAATTCCATCATGCGCAATAAAGAGGTCGTCTCCATGCTCCGCATTTCCGCCACCCTCGCTGCCGTCGCGTTCAGCGCGTCGGCCTTCGCCGCCTCGCTCGATGCGGTGCCGGTGACAGTCACCAACGAATCCGAGCCGGTGCTGTGTGCCGAGAAGGACAACATCACCATCAAGGTGACGTCACCCGAGGTGCGCCGCTTCCGGATCGAGGCCGCGCATCCGCCCTATATCGGCGGTCTGGTCAAGGATAACTGGGAGGCCGACTGGACAGCCTGCGACATGACAGGCGATCCCTCCTTCACCGCGCCGGTGCCGCCCCGCCGCGTCACCTTCTACGAGAGCATCGAATACTGGCTGGTGGGCTACACCTTCCCGACCTTCTGGCGGCCTGCCGACACCACATTCAAGGTTGGCGACCGGGTGGAGAAGGGCCTGCATCTGGTCCAGCTCTGGAAGCTCGGCAAGGACAAGTCCTATGAGGTGCTGGTGGTCTATCCGCAGGATGGCTACTGGCGCGCGCGCCCGATGCCGCCGGCACATCTCAACTTCAGCGCCTATGGCTCGTCGTTCCTGTTCGGGCCCGTGGAGCAGGAAGGCCGGCCGGTGGTCAACATCAAGCAGATCGAGTTCGATCCGAAGACGCTCGAATTCAGGATGGCCTTCAAGGACGGCTCCAATGGCTCGCTGAAACTGGAAAGCGTCGATGAGAACCGCATGATCCTGGATGCTGTGCTCGACAGGCCGGTGGGTGGCGGCAAGGCATTTGCCGCGCTGCGCTCGATGTATGTCACGGATTTCAACAATGACGTGTCGCGCATCGCGGTGCGCGAACCGGGTGCCAGGCGCTGGCGCGAGGAGCATATCCTCGATTTCCAGAAGGCACAGGGCACCGATGTCTGGATGGGCCGCCTGACCCATTCGCAGCACAACACATCCTCGCCGGATCACGTCTTCAAGGGCTTCAGCAAGGACCCGAAGCGGCCCGAGCCGGCAGCGCCGCGCAAGCCTTGATCGCCACATGGGGGTGTGACGCGCCCAAGGCTGCTTGACGGGGCTGGCGTCCCGGCGAAGATGGTCAGCCCATGCCCTGTCTTCCCCACCCGCTGCTCGCTGCCGACATCGGCGGCACCCATTGCCGGATCGCCATGGTCGATGCGCCTGGCGCCGCGCCGCGCATGGTCATGCGGCTGGCGACACGGGATGAGCCCACCTGCGAGGCGGCGCTGGCGCGTGCCATCGATATGGCCGGCACGCAGCCACGCTCGGTGATCCTGGCGGTTGCCGGGCCTGTCATCGGCCTCGGTGCCGCATTGACCAATGCCGGCTGGGCGTTCGACGGGCCGTCGCTGATGGCAGCGCTTGGGCTGGAGCAGGGCCTGCTGCTCAACGATTTCGAGGCGCTGGCCTGCTGCCTTCCCGCGCTCGGCGCTGCCGATCTGGCCGCCATCGGCGATGGTGTTGCCATGGCCGATGCAGAGGGCGCGCGGCTGGTGCTGGGGCCGGGGACAGGCTTCGGCGCTGCGGCTCTGGTGGGCCGGACGGGCCGCCGGACCATCGTTCCGACGGAAGCCGGGCACATGGAGCTTGGCCCGGTGCTGCCGGACGAACTGGCGCTCTGGCCGCTACTGGAGCGTGTGCATGGGCGCATCACGGTCGAAAGCGTGCTCTCAGGGGCCGGGCTGGCAAGGCTTGACCGTGGGCTGCACCGGCTGGCCGGCGCTGAGCCGGTGTCACGCGATGCGGCCCAGATCGCGGCGGCGGCATTTGCTGGCGAGGCACTCGCCCTCGATGCGGTGAGGCTGTTCGGGCGGCTGCTCGGGCGTGTGGCGGGCGATCTGGCGCTGGCACTGAAGGCGACAGCCGGGGTCTTCATCGCAGGCGGCATGGCGCCGAAGCTGCTGCCGTTGTTCGATGCCGGCGCGGTGCGCGCTGCTTTTGCCACCAAGCCGCCGATGCAGGCGCTGATGGCGAGCGCGCCCTTGAGCGTCATCACAGGGCCGGACCCTGCCGAGCGCGGGCTGGCGCTGGTGGGGCTCGACCCGGCGGCTTTCGGACTCGATACACGGCTGTGGGCCTGAGCCAGCAGCAGAACAGGGGAGGATGGCATGCGGCTTGAGGGCAAGGTGGCGCTGGTCACCGGTGCGGGGCAGGGTTTCGGGCAGGGCATTGCCGAAACCTTCGCGCGCGAAGGCGCACGCGTCGCGGTGGTCGATCTTGATCTCGACAAGGCCCGCGCCGTGGCGAAAGGCATCGGACGCCGTGCCTTTGCGATCAGGGCGGATGTCTCGAGGGCGCGCGATGTCACCCGCGCCGTGCAGGCCACGCTGAAGCGCTTTGGCGATCTTGAGCTGATCGTCAACAATGCCGGCGTGACCCATCGCAACAAGCCGATGCTGGAGGTCAGCGAGGCCGAGTTCGACCGGGTTTTCGCCGTCAACGTCAAGTCGATCTTTCTGATGGCGCAGGCGGCGATTCCGCATCTGCGCCAGCGCGGCGGTGGCGTGATCTGCAACATCGGCTCGACCGCCGGCATCCGGCCAAGGCCGGGGTTGACCTGGTACAATGCCAGCAAGGGCGCGGTGAACCTCGTGTCGAAATCCATGGCGGTCGAACTCGCGCCTGACGGGATCAGGGTCGTGGCCATCGCCCCCGTGGCGGGAGAGACCCCGCTGCTGGCCACGTTCATGGGCGAGGACACGCCGGAGAAACGCGCCGCCTTCAGGGCCAGCATCCCGATCGGGCGGCTCTCGACGCCTCAGGACATTGCCAATGCCTGCCTGTTCGTCTGCTCCGACGAGGCGGGCATGGTCACCGGAGCCGTGCTGGAGGTGGATGGCGGGCGCTGCATCTGAACAGCCTGCCGCGCGGGGCCGGCTCCGTCGTGGGCCGTCGTTTACGGCTGTGACAGGATCAGGGTATCGAGCAGGCCGATACCGCCATTGGGGCCAAGGCCGCGGCGGGCGATGGTGATCGGGGCCTCGTCCTCGGGGATGTCGATCAGGTGCCAGGCCGCCGTCTCGCCATGGCCGCGCGTGCCCATCGAACAACAGGCCACGCCCACGACCGGCACGCGCGCCTGCGGCCCGGCAAGCCAGGCCAGGGAGGTGCGGTGGTTGTGGCCGTGGATCACCAGGTCTGCCCCGGCAGCGGCCAGCATGGCCTCGAACTGGCGGGCATCCTTCAGCTCGCGGCCCCGTTTGGCACCGCCCACATGGGGCGGATGGTGAATCAGCACCACACGCTTGAGGCCGCGTTTGCCAGCGTAGTGCAGCAGCATCTCGGCCTTGTCGATCTGCTCCTGTCCGAGCCGGCCCCAGGCCATCAGCGGGCCGGTGGGAACCGCCGAGGACAAGCCGATCAGCGCCACATGGCCGCGCACCTTGAGCCAGGGAAAGCCTTGCGCCGCCTCATCGCTGCGGCACCAGGGCTCCATGGCGGCCGTGAGGACGGCGAGGCTCGATGGCACATAGGCATCGTGATTGCCGGGCACGAAGCTGACATGGTCGTGGCTGCCCAGCCTGTCCATGAAGGCCACGGCGCGCGGAAATTCTGACGGCAGGCCGATATGGGTCAGATCGCCGGTGCAGGCCACATGGTCCGGCTTCTGCGTCGCGATGTCGGACAGCAACCGTTCAAGCAGCGCCATGTCGTGGACATGCCGGCGCGAACGGAGCCAGTTGGCATAGCCGGTGGCGCGCTTGCCCATCAATTCGCGCAGCCGTGGCCTCGGCAGCGGATTGAGATGCGGATCGGACAGGTGGGCGAGCGCAAAACCCAAGACAAGACCCCGGCAGGCGAGATGGCGGGGCGGACATGAAAAAAGCCCCGGAATGTTCCGGGGCTTGGCCTTTCAGGCGCGACACGTCAAGGTGCGGCGCGCGGGGCGGTGTTTCTCAGCGCGCGCAATCGGGCATCAGCTGCGACACGATCGCCGGATCGGTCATGGTCAGGGCCGGCTGCCAGACATAGGCCTTGGGAGCGGTGAACAGTGAAATGATCGAGGCGAGAAACATCGGGGGCGGTCCTTGTGCTGAGCAGGAGACCCTTGCCTCCTGCTTCGGAGATGCTTCTATGCCTCATTTGTGGTGCAATAATGACATGCATAACGCCAAGTGGGAATTAGGCATGCACGTGACGCATGACGTTGCGGAGCCATCCCATCATGGCGCGGGGGCGTGATGCGGCGCGGGTTGCAATGGCTGGCGCACCGCTGGTTCCTGATGACGCGCGCGGTGACGCTCGGTGTCCGCGCCGTGGTGCTGGATGGAGAGGCGCAGGTGCTGCTGGTCAAGCACACCTACACGCCGGGCTGGCATTTGCCGGGCGGCGGCGTCGAGGTGGGCGAGACGGTGCTGGTGGCGTTGGCCAAGGAACTGGCTGAGGAAGCGGGCGTCACGGTTCATGGGCTGCCTGCCCTGCATGGCGTGTTCTTCAACGCGCGCATCAGCCGGCGCGACCACGTGGCCGTGTTCGTGGTGCGCGATTTCGGCTGGTCCGGCCCGCCTGCACCGAACCGGGAGATCAGCGCCGCCCGCTTCTTCCCCCTTGCCGGGCTGCCGGCAGACACGACCGAGGCGACACGGCGTCGCCTGGCCGAAGTGCTGGACGATGCACCGGTGAGCGCGACATGGTGAGCGGAACGCGCGGACCCGTGCTGATTCGATCAGCCATGGCCGCAATCCGTCACCCGGCCTGCTCCGGCATGGCTGCCAGAAACATCCCGTCATGAGTTCCGTCGCCTTCACCCTTCGTCCTGAATCCACCCTCGATGACGAGGCCATCGAGCGGCTGCACGAGCGCGCTTTCGGGCCGGGCCGCTATGCGCGCACGGCCTTTCGTCTGCGCGAGGGGCATGGCCCGGAGGCTGCCGGCCAGCCATCGCGTTTCAGCTTCTCGGCCCATGTCGGCACGTTTCTGGTGGGCTCTGTCCGCCTGACGCCGATCACGGCCGGTGTGGTGCCGGCGCTGATGCTGGGCCCGCTCACGGTCGATCCGTCCTTCGAAGGCGTGGGCATTGGCGCGGCGCTGATGCGCGCGGCGCTCGGAGCGGCGCAAGCAGCCGGCGAGACGCTGGTGCTGCTGGTCGGTGACGAGCCCTACTATCGGCGGTTCGGCTTTGCGGTCATCCCGGAGGGCCATCTCGTTTTGCCGGGCCCGGTCAATCCACGGCGCTTCCTTGGCCTTGAACTGGCCGAGGGGGCGCTGGCGCGCGCGCGCGGAGCGGTGCGGCCGCGGCAGGAAACCGGGACCTGATCAGGCTTGCGCCTTGCGCCGCCAGCTTCGCTTGCCGCCTTCGCCAAGCCAGCCCGCGATCAGCGCGCCGAGGATCAGCGCCAGCCCGCCCAGCCCGAGGAACAACGGCGAGAGCGAGACGCCGCGAACGATGCCTGAATCCGTGATCCTGAGCCCGATCCAGTCGCCACCGGCCAGGCGCGTGCCCGAGCGCACCGGCACGATGCGTGGCAGATCGACATCCGAACCCGCCTCGCGGCCGATGCGGCGCGAGGAGCCGCCGACGCTTTCCGAGACCGAGCGCAGGCGCGCGGCGTCGCTGAGCACTTCGGTGAACTCGCGCGGGTTGTCGCTGCCGACGCTGACGAAGGCGACCAACTGGTCCGATTGCAGCTTGTGCAGCCCCAGTTCCGTGGCCTGAAGCCGGGCGCTGAACAAGCCGGGCCTGTCCAGCACCAGCGGCAACGAACGGGCCGCACCGGAGGGGCTGGTGATGGTGACCGCGCCGGGATTGTCGCCAAGGGTCTGGCGCTCAGGCTGGGCTCCTTCATCAGCCAGTGGCTGAGACGGCGCAGCAAATCGATGTGCGGTCCGCCCTCGCGGTAGCCCCGCGCCCAGAGCCAGGCGTGATCGGAGAGGAACAGGCCGACCCGGCCCTTGCCCTCGCGTGATGTGATCAGCAGCGGCCTGTCGCCCGGGCCAGACATCACCACGTCGCCCTCGCTGGCGCGGGCCGAGATCAGGCGCAGCCATTCGCCCCAGCGTGGCGGCTCCACCTCCGAGCCGGCGAGATCGCGCGTCACCGGATGGCGCTTGCCACGGTCGGTGATGCGGGCCTTGTAGGCCTCTTCGATGGTGCGGCCATCGGGCTGGGCCGGCAACACGGCGGCCAAAGGCGTGCGCGAGAGCGTGGTTCCGGTGCCGGAGAACTCGGGGCCCGCCGCCACCATCAGAGCGCCACCCTCGCGGACATAGCGCACGATGTTCTCGAAATAGACCATCGGCAGGATCGTGGTGTTGGCGTAGCGATCGAAGATGATCAGGTCGAATTCCTTGATCTTGGTCTGGAACAGGTCGCGTACCGGAAAGGCGATCAGCGACAGTTCGTTGATCGGCGTGCCGTCCTGCTTCTCGGGCGGGCGCAGAATGGTGAAATGCACCAGATCGATGTTGGCATCGGACTTCAGCAGGTTGCGCCAGGTGCGCTCGCCGGCATGGGGCTCGCCCGAGACCAGGAGCACGCGCAGCTTGTCGCGCACGCCCTCGATGGTGACCACGGCGCGGTTGTTGGCGGTGGTCAACTCGTTGGGCAGGGCGTCAACCTCGATCTCGATCAGGTTCGGGCCGCCGCGATCGACGCGCACGGACAACTCCAGCGGCTCGCCGGTGCGGATGGCACGCTCGATCAGCACCTCGCCATCGCGGCGTACGGTGAGGCGGCCCGTGCCGGTGCCGTTCTTCTCGTCGACCTTGAGACGGATGTTGACCGTTCGGCCGACAATGCCGAAGCGCGGCGTGTCGAGGAGCGTGACACGGCGGTCGATCTCCGCCTCGCGCCCGGTGACGAGTGCGTGCAGCGGGGCCTTGAGGCCCAGCGCCTGCGCCGCCGCCGGCATGTCGTGGACGATGCCGTCGGTGATGAACAGTGCGCCGGCCACGCGCTCGGCGGGGACATCGGCCAGTGTGGCGTTGAGGGCCTCGAACAGGCGCGTGCCGTCATTGGCACCATCTCCGTCGCCGACTTCGACGAAGCGCGGCTCGACCTGGGGAATGCTGGCCAATTGCCGCTCCAGCGCGGCGCGGGCGCGCGCGGTCTGCTCCGTGCGGTCCGCCAGGCGGTTCGAGCCGGAGCGGTCGACGACCACGGCCACGACATCCTTCACCGGCTCGCGTTCCTCGCGCACCAGCGAGGGATCACCCAGCGCGAACAGCAGGGCCAGCAGCGCAAAGGCACGCAGCACACCGCGCCCGCGCTGGAGGGCGAGCGCCGCACCGGCGGCAACCAGCACCAGCAGCGCGAGGCCGGCCAGCAGCCAGACGGGCACGAGAGGGGCGAAGCTGAGCGAATACATCGGCTATTGCCCCAATCGTTCGAGCAGGGCCGGCACATGCACCTGATCGGCCTTGTAGTTGCCGGTCAGGGCATACATCACGAGGTTGATGCCGCCGCGCAGCGACATCTCGCGCTGGCGCGGGCTTGACCCTTGCAACGGAAACAGCGGCCCGCCCCGGCGATCCGTGGCCCAGGCAGCGGCGAGATCGTTGGAAGTGATCACGATGGGCGAGACACCATCGGCGGCGCGCGCCGGCCCGCGACCGTCAGGCCCCGGCGGTGGCAGCACCTCGACCCATGTCTGGCCCCGGTCATAGCGGCCGGGAAAGCCGTCGATCAGGTAGAAGGTCTTGGTCAGCACATGGTCGCGCGGCACCGGCTCAAGCTCCGGCACGTCGACGATGGAGAGCATCTGCTTGAGGTGGTCGCCCTCCGGCGTGGCGCGGCCTGTGCGCTGGGCGTCGGCATCGCGCGTGTCGAAGATGACGAAGCCGCCGCCCTTCATGAAGGCATCCAGCCGGCGCATGGTTTCCGCACCGGGCAGCGGCCTGCCAGCCACGATGGGCCAATACAGGATCGGGAACAGGCCGAGTTCGTCGCGCGAGGGATCGACACCCACAGGTTCGCCCGGTTCCAGCGCAGTGCGGGTGGAGAGTGCCAGCGTCAGGCCTTCGAGCCCGGCCTTGCTGGTGTCATCGACCCGGCGGTCGCCGGTCAGCACAAAGGCGAGGCGGGTGGTGGCTGCTGCTGCCACCTGCTCGCGCGGGACCGGCAAGACGGTGGCGGACGCCGCTGCGGGCGGGGTGGCCTGCACCTGCTGGGCTTGCACCTGTTGGGCTTGGGCCGGGCCAGCATGCAGGCCGGCCGCCCCTGATGCGAGCACGGCCAGCAGCAGAGAGGCTGCTGCGGCGCGGGCGCGGGTCATGGCCTTCAGGCGGCCTCCGAGCCAGAGCGTTGCCAGCGTGTCGGCAGCCAGCAGCAGCAGGGCCAGCACCAGCAGCGGCGGCCTCAGATCGCGCGCCTGCGGCGCTTCGATGGCGCGGGTGGCGATACCGCTGGCGGCAAAATCGATCGGGGCGGGGCGGTCGCCGGCCTTCAGCGTGTTGATGGCCAGTGTCGCGTTGCGCGGGCCATAGAAGCCGGGCGGATGGGCATGCACGGCCCGGTCGGCATAGGTGCGCGGCACGGGGCGGGCGGTGGCTGGCGGGCTGCGGAAGCCGCCCTGGCCATCGAGCACCGTGACCGGCGAGACGGTTTCGACGCGGGCTTCGCCGGTCTGGCCGACATCGGCTGCGGCCGCGCCGGACAAGGCCACGATGCGCCTGAGCATGTCGACGAACAGGCCCGAGAGCGGCAGGCTCGACCAGGTGGTATCGGCGGTGACATGGAACAGCACCACAAGGCCGGCACCGCGCCGTTCGGCGGTGACGATGGGCGTGCCGTCGACCAGCGAGGCCCAGACCTTGCGGGAGAGGTCGCCATCGGGCTCCGCCAGGATCTGGCGGGTCACGGTCACTTCCTCGCGGGTGCTCAGTTCGGCGAAGGGCCCTTCGCGGTTGAACGGGGCCAGCGTCTTGGGCGCATCCCACGACAGCGCGCCGCCCAGGCTGCGGCCGCCCCGGCGCAGGCGCACGGGGGTAAGATCGTCGCTGGCGGATGCCAGACGCGGGCCGGCGAAGCGCACCAGCACGCCGCCGCGTTCCATGAAGGCCGTGATCCGCGCCGTGGTCTCCCTGTCGATGCCGCCGACATCGGCCAGCATCAGCACGGACAGGTTCTGGTCGAGCAACTGGCCGATCGGATCGGAACTGCCAGGGCGCGGCTCGCGGATGTCGGCGAACGGCCCAAGGGCACGGGAGAGATAGTAGGTCGGTGACAGCAGCGGCTGGGCCACGTCGGCGGTGACGCCGGTGACCAGCCCGACGCGGCGGCGCTTGGCGCTGTCATCGACCAGCAGCACCGCGCCGGCCGAGCGCTCGCCGACGATCTCGATGCGGGTGACTGCGTTGCGCACCTCGATGGGCAGGGCAAACGAGGCAGTGGCATCGGTGGCGGATGCGGCCAGCAGCACACTCGTCTCGCCCAGAACGATGCCGCGCTGGTCGCTGGCCCTGAGGTTCACGGTGGATGGCGCGCCCGGTTCGGCGCGGATGACGCGCACGTTGAGGCTGCTGGCCAGGTTCTCGACATCGGCGAGGAACAGCATGGTCGGCGCGCTGGCGGCGTGAACCGTGACCCGGCCATTGCGGGCCAGTTCGACCAGACGGCGTGCGAAGGCGTCATCGGCCTCAAGGCGCACGCCGTCGCTGATCCAGGCCACGTCGGAGCCCGGTGCCACGGTGAGCAAGGATTGCAGATCGGCCAGATGGGCGGCGCGGTCGGGCATGTGCGGACGCAAGGCAAGGGCGCGCAGGCGGTCCTCGGCCTCGGCGGGCGTGCCGAGCGCCATGCTCGCCGCAGGCTCGGCAAGCCCTGCCAGGGCAACAGCCCGGCCATCGCGCCCGGCACCGGCGATCAGGCTTTCGGCCAACTGGACGCGGCCCGCCCAGTCCCGCGCGGAGGCGGCTCCGTTGTCGACCAAGAGCACCAGCGGCTCGCGGCTGGGGCCGTCCTGGCTCGCTTGCGGGTTCAGCACCGGGCCGGCAACCGCGAGGATGACCAGGGCTGCGATCAGCATGCGCAGCGCCAGCAGCCACCACGGGGTGCGGGCCGGGGTTTCGCGCTTGGGCAAAAGGTCGGCCATCAGCTTCAGCGGCGGGAAGGCGATGCGCTGCGGCCTTGGCGGGGTGACGCGCAAGAGCCACCACAGTGCCGGCAGGGCAACGAGCCCGGCGAGCACGATGGGAGCCATGAAGGAGAGCGGCAAGCCGAGCATCAGCGCATCTCCCTCAAGCCGCCCGCATGTCGCGGGCCGAGCTGATCAGCGCAGCCAGCTTCAAGGCCGCTTCGCTGGCATTGCGGTCGGTGTGGTGCAGGGTGAAGGTCCAGCCCAGCTTGCGGCAGGCTCCGGCAATGGCATCGCGATGGGCTGCCATGCGCACGCGGTAATCCTTGCCCCAGGCACCGGCATCCCCGACATCGAGCCTGAGGTCGCTTTCAAGATCGAGCAATTCGGCCTGCCCGGCGAAGGGGAAACTCTCCTCGACCGGATCGACGATCATCACCAGGTGGCCGCGCCCGCCTTGCGCGCCGATGTTGCCGAGGGCCTTGAGCACCTCGTCCAACGGCGTGAGCCAGTCGCTGATCAGCACCGCTTCATCCAGCCGGCCGATGGCGCGGGCCGGCGGCAGACCGGCGTCGATGCCGGCAACATCGCCGGCGAGATGCTCGACCAGCCGTTCGATGATCCGGCGCGAGGCCAGAGGCCGTGTCAGCCCCAGGAGACCGACCCTCTCGCCACCATCCACGAGCGCATCTGCCAGCGCGAGGGCCAGCACCAGCGCGCGGTCCACCTTTGGTGCCTGCGCCAGCGACGACGCAAAACCCATCGAGGCCGAGCGGTCTGCCCACATCCAGATGGTGTGCGAGGCTTCCCACTCGCGTTCACGCACATAGAGCTTGCTGTCACGGGCCGAGCGCCGCCAGTCGATGCCGGAACTGGCCTCGCCCGGGGTCAGCATGCGGTATTGCCAGAAGGTCTCGCCCGGCCCTGCCTTGCGCCGCCCGTGCACGCCGTTGACGAAGGCCGAGACGCGCCGCGCCTCCAGCGCCAGTCGCGGCAGGCGATGTGACAGGGCAATGCCCTGCTCGCTGTCGCGGGCCGATGGCGTGCGCTGGCTCGGGCTGAGGACGGTGGTCTTGACCATGCGTGCGTGCCGTCAGCCGAGCCGGCCGATCAGGCGCGCAATCACGGCATCGACTGTTTCGCCATCGGCGCGTGCCCCGAAGGTGAGCGCGATGCGGTGCTTGAGGATCGGTGCAGCCAGTGCGGCAACATCATCGACCGACGGTGCCAGCCGCCCCTGCAACAGCGCCCTCGCCCTGACGGCCAGCGCCAGAGACTGGCTGGCACGGGGCCCTGCACCCCAGGCGAGCCTGGCGTTCATCTCCTTGTCGTCCGAGTCCGGACGGGCGGCGCGCACCAGATCAAGAATCGCCTCGACCACGCTGTCGCCGACGGGCAGGCGGCGCACGAGGCGCTGGGCGGCCATCAGTTGCTCACCGGTCATGGCCGCAGCGGGCTTGGCGGCTTCGGTGCCGGTGGTCTCGATCAGCACGCGGCGCTCGGCCTCCCGGTCCGGATAGCCGACATCGATCTGCATCAGGAAGCGGTCAAGCTGGGCTTCGGGCAGCGGATAGGTGCCTTCCTGCTCGATCGGGTTCTGCGTGGCGAGAACGTGGAACGGGCGCGGCAGGTCATGACGCTCGCCCGCCACGGTGACATGGTGTTCCTGCATGGCCTGGAGCAGCGCCGACTGGGTGCGCGGGCTGGCGCGGTTGATTTCGTCGGCCATCAGCAACTGCGTGAAGATCGGCCCCTTGACGAAACGGAAATGGCGGCGGCCCTCCGGCGTCTCGTCGAGCACTTCAGTGCCGAGGATGTCCGAGGGCATCAGGTCGGGCGTGAACTGCACACGCCGCGCCGTGATGCCAAGGACGGTGCCCATGGTTTCGACCAGCCTTGTCTTGGCAAGACCGGGCAGGCCGACCAGCAGGCCGTGCCCTCCGGCCAGAAGCGTGATCAGCGCCAGATCGACCACATCGCCCTGGCCGAAAATGGCCTTGCCGATCTCGGCCCTGGCCTTGCTGATGGAATCCAGCGCGGCACCGGCGGCATCGGCCACGGCCTTGTCGAAATCGACGGCATCGGTTGCGGGGGTCATGGCGTGGCTCCTCGTGCGATCAAATTCCGGTTGGTCAGCGTCTGCCAGGTCAGCTTCCGAAGGGTCAGGTTGCCTGCAATCCGGCCGGAAAGCCATCGTGCAGTTTGCCGTGCCGAGCGACAGTGCAGGCGCGATACGGCAGATTGGGGGCAAATCACCGGCCCCACAAGCAGGTGCCCCGGCCAGTCCCCAGACAACATGTCGCTGCGCTGCATGCGGCTCAAGAGACGCAGTGCGACGAAGGCGCAAAGCTGGAACGACTGCCAAATCCGTGTCATTGCGTGTAAGTAGACGGGCAATGGTGCGCCGCTTCAAGCCGCGCGCCATGATCCGGGATCACAATGACGAGAGAGCAACCTTCCCCGAGCGGACGGCAGGACAGCGCAGCGACGGCCCATGTCCCAAGGGGGCCGGGCGAGGGCGTCAGCGGTCTTGATGGGCTGCTGCGCTCGCTCGATCCGGGACCGGGCGCTCTGCCACGGCGCGGCTTGCCGCCGGTCGAACGCTGGAACCCGCCTTTCTGCGGCGACATCGACATGCGCATCGCCGCCGACGGGCATTGGTTCTACATGGGCACGCCGATCGGACGCGCCGCCCTGGTGAGGCTGTTCGCCTCGGTGCTGGTGCGCGAGGGGGATGCCTACCGGTTGGTCACGCCGGTCGAGAAGGTCGGCATCCGCGTCGATGATGCCCCGTTCCAGGCTGTCGAGATGGCAGCGGACGGGGAGGGGGCAGCCCGCGTGTTGTCCTTCCGCACCAATGTCGATGATGTGGTTTCAATCGATGCCGATCATGGGCTGAGGTTCGAGCGCGATGCGCGTGGCGGGCTCAGGCCCTATGTCCATGTCAGGCGTGGCCTGTGGGCGCGCATCACCCGGGCGCTGACCTACGATCTGCTGGCCCTGGGCGAGATCGGCCAGCATGACGGGCAAGCCATGTTCGGCATCAGGGCCGGAGGGTGTTTCTGGCCGGCGGTGCCGGCTTCCGAGATCGAGGGGCTTGCGTGAGCGCCTTCGACTTCGCCCATTTCCGCCACCTCGCAGGCCAGCACCTGCGACAGGAGGTGCCGCAGCCCGGCGACCTGATCGCGCGGCCGCGCTCCGATTTCGACCTTGACCACGGCCATGCTCCCGGCCTGCCCCTTGCCGCGCGCGCAACCGCGCTGCCCGACGAGGCCTCGCTCAAGCCCGCCGCCGTGCTGGTGCCGGTCATCAACCGGCCCGGTGGCGCGACCGTGCTGCTGACGATGCGGGCTGCGTCCCTGCGCGACCATTCGGCGCAGATCGCCTTTCCCGGCGGCAAGATCGACGCGGACGACGCCTCGCCGGTGGAGACCGCCTTGCGCGAGGCGGAGGAGGAAATCGGGTTGGCGCGCGCTCACGTCACGCCGCTGGGCTTCCTCGATGCCTATCTGACCGGAACAGGCTACCGCATCGTGCCGGTGGTGGCGGCGGTGGAGCCGGCATTCTCGCTGAGCATCAACCGGGGCGAGGTCGACGAGGCCTTCGAGACGCCGCTCGGCTTCCTGATGAACCCTGCCAACCACGAGCGTCATGGCCGCGTCTGGAAAGGAATCTATCGCAGTTACTATGCTATGCCCTATGCCGACCGCTACATCTGGGGTGCCACGGCGGGCATCTTGCGCAACCTGCATGACAGGCTGCTTGGTGCATCCCAAACGCCGTGAAGGGCCTGCTCGATGTTCCGGATGATCCTTGACGATGTCCTGCTGTTCTTCGTGCCCTTCATGCTGTTTGCCGGATGGTTGGTGCTGACCAGGCGCAACCCGTTCGACATCGCCCACTGGAGCGGCTGGAAGTTCGGCCTTGCGGTGGCTGGAATGTTGTTGGCGATCGGCTCGATCCTGCTGGCTGGCCTGTCCTCCACCACCCATACCGGGGCCTACATCCCGCCCCATGTCGAGAATGGCCGGCTGGTGCCGGGCCGTTTCATCGACAATCCCTGACAGCCGGTAGCGCGCCATGGCAGCCGAGGCGACCCTCACTGCACCGATGCGGGAGCGTTTCGCGGCGCTGCTTGGCCGGCCGGCTGTGGCCGAACTGATGGCGCTGATGAATGGTCAGGGGGGTGAAACCCGCATCATCGGCGGGGCTGTGCGCAACATGCTGCTGGACTTGCCGACAACCGACATCGACCTTGCCAGCAACCTGCGCCCCGATGCGGTGATGGCGCGCGCCCGTGCGGCCGGTCACAAGGTTGTGCCGACCGGGATTGCCCACGGCACGATCACGGTGGTGATCGGCAAGGAACCATTCGAGATCACCACGCTCCGGCATGATCTGGCCACGGACGGGCGCCATGCCACGGTCGCCTTTGCCGACAGTTTTGAGCAGGATGCTCTCCGGCGCGATTTCACGATCAACCAGTTCTCGCTGTCCGCCGATTGCGTCGTCCACGACTATGCCGGCGGGCTGGCAGACCTTCAGGCGCGGCGTGTGCGCTTCATCGGTGATCCCGATACACGCATCGCGGAGGACTACCTCAGGATCATGCGCTTCTTCCGCTTTCACGCAGCCTATGGCGAGGGCGCGCCGGATGAGGCCGGGCTTGCCGCCTGCCTGCGGCATCGCGGCGGCATGGGCA
>JALORF010000155.1 GCA_025459195.1 Beijerinckiaceae bacterium | reverse complement strand
ACGAAGGTAAGAGAACATGAGCGAAGGTACGGTCAAGTGGTTCAACGCAACGAAGGGCTATGGTTTCATCCAGCCCAGCGATGGCGGAACCGATGTGTTTGTGCATGTGAGCGCCGTTGAACGCGCCGGCATCCGCGAACTGCGCGAAGGTCAGAAGGTCAGCTATGAGCTGGTCCAGGATCGTCGCTCCGGCAAGATGTCGGCGGATCAGCTGCAGGTTCTCTGAACCTCGCCGCAAACCAATCCTGTCCAGCGACGGCTGATGCCCTTGCTGCCGGTGACCACGGATGTAATGGCACCTGGCGTAACAAACGGTATCGCCCACTGGGCATGACGAGGGGGGTCAGGTTTACGCCTGGCCCTTTTTTCTTTTCCCGGTTCAGGTCTGCTGGCCGGCGCGTCGCGGGGCCGTTATGGCCAGGTCCGGTTTGTCCAGGTCAGGTTTGTCCAGGTCTGGTTTTCAGGGCTGGTTTTCAGGGCTGGGTTCTCAGGTTCGGATTTTCAGGATCTGGTTTTTCGCGGCCGGTCTTTCAGGACCAGCCCGATGCTGCCAGCGCCAGAAACTCCTGGCCTGGCGCACGACAAGGCTGGAAAAACGGCGGTGATGTCGCTAAAGGCAGAACCGGATGGCCTGGGCAGGCGCGCTGACAGGGCTGCCGCGCCGACAGGGCAGGTTTCGGCAACAGCCTTCACGGGCGGTGTGCCCGGGCTTGGCTGAAATCGGGCCTTCCAGCAGCCCATGACAATCTGGCGGAATGGGTCCGCCTGATGAGACCACGGAGACGATGACTTGAATAACATGCCAGGCCGGACTTTTCAGGATCGACAGCAGGCGTCGCTCGATGCCAAGGCCAAGATGCTTGAGCGCTTCAAGGCGCGACCGGCCGAAGACGATCCCACCATTGCCCGGCTTCGGGCCGAGCGTCAGGCCGTTGTCGAGGCCCGCAAGGCGCGTGAAGCCGAGCGCGAGGCGGCGAAGGAAGCGGCCCGCAAGCTCGCTGCCGAGCAGGCCGCCATCGAGAAGGCCGCCCGCGAGGAAGCGGAACGCAAGGCTGCCGCCGAACGCGAGGCCGCGCGGATTGCCGAGGAAGCCCGCATCCTGGCCGAAGCACCGCGCAAGAGCCTGATGGACGCGGTGCAGTACATGCAGCAGCGGGCCGCCGGCAAGGGCCGCCGCTAGGCCCTTTTTGCCATGCTCGCCGGACCGTCGCCGCTTTTTCGCGGCGGCTGACCGGAAATTTCGCGCTCCGGCACGGCTGGAGCGCCGCGACCCTGGATGAGCCGGCCCTGACATCGCGTCGTGCCGGCCCGTCCCGACAACCGACAGGTGTTGCCATCATGCGGTCGCGATCCTGCGGCTGCGGGACAGCGCCCGCTCGCTGGACCTGTGAAAGGCTCCGCCCATGTCGACCCGGAAAATGGACAGTTTCGAGATCCTGCGCCGCGCCCAGCAGCCGCAGGAACTGGCCGACGAGCGCAAGCGCGACGCCAAGAAGCTGATCACGGCGATGCACCAGAAGGACGAGGAGGTCAGCGCCCGCATGGCCAAGTTGCGTGCCCTCCGCCTCGCGCAGGAAGCGGCCGATCTGGCCGCAGCCCCGCCGCCCGCTCCCAAGAAAAAGCCGACAGCCCGCAAGACGGCTGCCAAGAAGGCTGTCTGATCTTCAGGCTGTCTGATCTTCAGGCTGTCTGATCTTCAGGCTGTCTGGCGCGAGCGGTCATCCCCTGTGACCTGTCAAACGGGACGGCCATTCTCGCAGCCACGCGCGCGCGGCGCTTTCTTCATCTCAGGGCGGGCTTGATTGCCAAGCCTTTCTGCCGAGCGTTCCTGCCGAGCGTTCCTGCCGATATGCCTTGCGTTGTCAGGCCACAGGTGGTTGCCAGACCATGCCGGGCAGGCTGGCAACGAAGCGCTCGTCGGCCAGGCCGGCGGCCTTGCGGGCGGCAGCCAGGGCTTCAAGAGGTCGGCTCACGCCCTCGTTGGTGAGCTGGAACGTGCCCCAGTGGTGGCCCAGCGCAGCCTCGGCCCGGAGGTCCGCCATCACCTTCACAGCCTCATCCGGGTTCATGTGGTTGTCGGCCATGAACCAGCGCGGCTCGTAGGCCCCGATCGGCAGGATGGCGAGACGGAACGGGCCATATTCGGCCCCGTGTGCGCGGAAAAAAGCCCCGTCATGATAGCCGGTGTCACCGATATGGTAGATGCGGCCCTGTGGCGCCGCGATCACATAGGAGGCCCACAGCGCCATGCGCCGGTCGAAGGCGCCGCGCGCCGACCAGTGATACGCCGGCACCAGCGTGACCGCGACATCGGCGGACAGCACCACCGTGTCGCCCCAGTCATGGGCTGCCACCGTCAGGTCGGGCCGCTTGGCCCTGATGATCGCGTCGTTGCCGAGCGGGGCAATGATGCGGCAACGGTCGCGGTCGGCGATGCGGTGCACCGAGAGCAGGTCGAGGTGGTCGTAGTGGTTGTGCGTGATCAGGATCGCATCGATCTTCGGCAGCGCATCGAAGGCAATGCCCGGCGGGTTGACGCGCTTCGGCCCGGCGAACTGGAACGGGCTCGCCCGGTCCGAGAACAGCGGATCGGTGATGATGTTGAGCCCGGCCACCTGAATGAGGAACGTGGCATGGCCGACATGGCTGACGCGCAGGCCGGCCGAGCGGGCGGGCGGCACATCCTGCGGCGGTGTCGGGTAGCTGGCGGGCCAGCTTTCCTTGCCGCCCTGCAACTGCCACTGGAAGAATTCCCTGAAGCCCTTGGTGATCTCGCGCCCGTCCGAAAAGGTCAGGCCATCGAAATTGGCCTTCACGGGCCCCTGGTAATACGGGTTCTGGCCACGGGCGCGGGCGGCATAGGCCCCGCCAAGCAGGGTCGCGAGGGCCGGCAGGCCAAGGAGCGTGAGAAGTTTGCGTCTGTTCATGATCAGCGTCATGTCGGCAGCGAAGGGCGACAAGTCAACCATGCTGCCGGTCCGCGCAGCGTGCGGTGCCCCGTTCCGGGGTCGTTACACCGAAGCGTGATCGGCTTTTGTCTTTGCGCGCTGCCCATCAGGGCGTATCAGGCAGGCTCACCGAAGCGCCGCGTTAGCCTGTCCGGAAAGGAATGGCCCCCATGATGAGCCGCCTTTTCACCTGGCTGGAGAGCCGCGTTGACGTGTTTGCCCCGTTCGACGAGCGCCAGACGCCGCCTGCGACGGTGTGGGCCTTCATCTGGTATCACATCCGCGAGGTGAAGGGCTGGCTCGTGGTGATGCTCGTCACCGCCTTCCTGTTCAGCGCCATCGAGGCCTCGCTGTATCTGCTGGTGGGCTGGCTGATCGACCTGATCGCCAAGACGCCGCCGGATGTGGTGTTCCGCGAGCATGGCTGGCTGCTGGCGCTGTTTGCCTTCATCCTGCTGGTGGTGCGGCCCATCGTCTATTTCGCCAACCATGCGGTGGTCGACCAGGTTGTGGTGCCGCAACTGACCAACCGCATCCGCTGGCGCAGCCATGTCTACACGCTGGGCCATGCGCTGAGCTATTTCCAGAACGACTTTGCCGGCCGTCTGTCCTCGCGCGTCATCCAGGCGGGGCAGTCGGTGCGCAGCGCCACCGTCGAGGTGATCGATGACATGTGGTATGTCATCGTCTTCGCCGGCGTTTCAATCGGCTATTTCGGCACGGTGAGTGTCTGGCTGATCCTGCCGGTTCTGGTCTGGATGGCAGCCTATATCTGGCTGATCGTCTATTTCGTGCCGCGCGCCACGGACCGCTCCGAGAAGAACTCCGAACAGCGCTCTGCGGCCACGGGCCGCATCGTCGACAGCTACACCAACATCATGACCGTGAAGCTGTTCGCGCGCGGCGATGTCGAGCGCTCGTCGGTGCGCGATGCCCTTGCCAACTGGGCGCGGTCCTTCCTCGATCTCACCCGGCTGATCACGGTGGTCAGCGTCGTGCTGCAGACCATGAACAGCATGCTGATCGTGGTGGCGGCATCCGTTTCGCTGTGGCTGTGGTCGCATGGCCTGATGACACCGGGCGAGGTGGCAGCCGGCATGGGTCTCGTGCTCAGGCTGATCCAGATGTCGAGCTGGGTGATCCAGCAGGTGCGTGGCATCTTCGAGGAAATCGGCGCGGTCAAGGAGAGCATGGAGACCATCGCCAAACCGCACGGGCTGGTCGATGATGCTGCTGCCAGCCAGCTCAAGGTCGCGCAGGGCGGCATCGTGTTTGACCGGGTCCGCTTCCACTACGGCAAGGACAAGGGTGTGTTCGAGGCGCTCGATCTTGCCATCAGGCCGGGCGAGCGCATCGGGCTGGTCGGCCCGTCGGGTGCCGGCAAGTCGACCATGATCAACCTGTTGCTCAGGCTTTATGATGTGCAGGGCGGGCGCATCCTGATCGATGGGCAGGACATTTCCCATGTCAGCCAGGACAGCCTTCGCGCTGCCATCGCCACGGTGACGCAGGACAATTCGCTGCTGCATCGCTCGATCAGGGACAACATCGCCTATGGTCGCCCCGATTCCACCCAGTCTGATGTGATCGCGGCGGCAAAGGCCGCATCCGCCCATGACTTCATCCTGTCGCTGGGCGATCAGGAGGGGCGCACCGGCTATGACGCGCGGGTTGGCGAGCGCGGCGTGAAGCTGTCGGGCGGGCAGCGCCAACGCATTGCCATCGCGCGCGTGATCCTGAAGAACGCGCCGATCCTGGTGCTGGACGAGGCGACTTCGGCCCTCGATTCTGAGGTCGAGGCTGCGATCCAGGAGCAGTTGCAAACACTGATGGTCGGCAAGACCGTGATCGCCATCGCCCACCGGCTGTCGACCATCGCCTCGCTCGACCGGCTGGTGGTGATGGACAAGGGGCAGATCGTCGATCAGGGCAGCCACCAGGAACTGGTGGCCCGCGGCGGGCTCTATGCCCGGCTGTGGGCGCGCCAGTCTGGCGGGTTCCTCGGGCTCGATGACGACGAAAAGCCAACCATCCCCGCGGTGTGAGCGAGGCGCGGGCGCATGCCGCAAACCACAGATCATCTGCGGCCTTTCGCGTCTGGACTTCACTTTTGAGCCATGCAAAAGAGCGGGCAGATGTGTGTGACATCCGGCGACTCGTGGTCGCATTGTCTTTTCTGGGCCGGATGCCAGATACACTGCAAATTTCAGCGGCGGACCGCACGAAGTGACGAGCTTCAGCGGTCGCAAATCCCGAGAGGCAGACCGTGGCCGAAGCCAAAGCAACCCCAGCCAGCGAACCGACACGTCGCGACATGCTCTTTCTTGCCACCGGTGCCATGGGGGCTGCCGGCGTGGTGGCCCTCGCGGTGCCCTTTGTGCGGACCCTGGCCCCCAATGCCCAGACCATTGCAGCCGGCGCGCCCATCGAGGTCGATCTGACGCCGATCCCGGAAGGGCAGGGCATCAAGCTGTTCTGGCGCGGCAAGCTGATCTTCGTGCGCAGCCGCACCAAGGCCGAGATCGAGGAAGCGCAGAAGGTCAATCTGGCCTCGCTGCCGGACCCGCAGGCCGACTCGGCCCGCGTCAAGCCCGGCAAGGAAAACTGGTTGGTGCTGTATGGTTCCTGCACCCATCTGGGCTGCATCCCGGGCGGTTCCGCCGCTGGCGAGGTGCGCGGCGAGTTCAATGGCTGGTTCTGCCCCTGCCATGGTTCGCACTACGACACCTCCGGCCGCATCCGCAAAGGCCCGGCTCCTTCCAACCTGCCTGTGCCCCCCTACGCCTTCCTGTCAGACACCAAGATCCGTATCGGCTGATCTGGAAACGAGAGAGAGCAGACAACCATGAGTGGACCTTCTTCCTACGTTCCCAAGCTCGGCATCGCCAAGTGGCTCGACGCGCGCCTGCCGCTTCCGCGCCTGATGTATGACAGCTTCATCGCCTATCCGGTGCCGCGCAACCTGAACTACTTCTGGACCTTCGGCGGCATCCTGATGTTGATGCTTGTCAGCCAGATCCTGACCGGCGTGATCCTGGCCATGCACTACACGCCGCATGCCACGCTGGCATTCAACTCCGTCGAAAGCATCATGCGCGACGTCGAGTATGGCTGGCTGATGCGCTACATGCACGCCAACGGCGCGTCGATGTTCTTCATTGCCGTCTACATCCACATCTTCCGCGGCCTCTATTACGGGTCCTACAAGGCCCCGCGCGAGGTGCTGTGGATCCTTGGCGTGATCATCTTCCTGCTGATGATGGCGACCGCGTTCATGGGCTATGTGCTGCCATGGGGCCAGATGAGCTTCTGGGGCGCGACCGTGATCACCAACCTGTTCTCGGCCTTCCCGATCGTCGGCGAAACCATCGTGACGTTCCTGTGGGGCGGCTACTCGGTCGACAACCCGACGCTGACCCGCTTCTTCTCGCTGCACTTCCTGCTGCCGTTCATGATCTTCGGGGTCGTGATCCTGCACGTCTGGGCGCTGCATGTGACGGGGCAGAACAACCCGACCGGCGTCGAGGTCAAGGCCGTGGCCAAGGACACGATCCCGTTCACGCCCTACGCAACCATCAAGGATGCGTTCGCGCTGGTGCTGTTCTTCGCCTTCTTCGCCTACTTCCTGTTCTTCATTCCCAACTATCTGGGCCATGCCGACAACTACATCCCGGCCAACCCGGCGGTGACGCCTGCGCA
>JALORF010000154.1 GCA_025459195.1 Beijerinckiaceae bacterium | reverse complement strand
AGCGACGTCGCATCGATACGGCGGCCCTGGGTCGTGACCGAGGTCGAGCCGGTTTCGTTGAACGCCGTGCGCAGGAAGTCGCCCTGCAGGAGGTTGGTGCCGTTGTAGCCTGCGTCAAGCGCCGTGTTGCGGACCTGGGTCAGCAGTTCACGGAACGAGGTTGCAGCCGCTTCGCGGGTGGTCTGGTTGGTCGAACTGCCAACCATCGTGACCGTCTGCGTGCCGGCGCCGGATGAGGTTGCCAGGCTCCCGATGTTGCCGGAGAAGGCGAAGACATCGGTGGTGTTGTTCTGGGTCTGCGTGCCGCCGCCGGCGGTGTTGACCACGAACTGAAGGGCGAATGTGTCGCCAGTGGCGGCATCCCTGCCGTTGACGCCATTCTCGACCACGATGTTGCCGGAGTCGTTAAGGTAGGCCGAGACGCGGGCAGACTGGCCTGCAACGTTCAACGAGGTGTTGTTGTTGACGTTGTCGAGCAGGTTCTGGACCGTGGTCGTCGCGGTGGTGGTCAGGGTCGTGCCGGTGCCGACGACGGTGGCAGTGCCAGCGGCGTTGACGCGGACGAGGTTGACCGTGATCGTGTCACCCGCCTGCAGGCGGTTGGCGCTCGTGCCGGCCGCGGCTTCGGTCAGCAGGGCCGTTGCGTCCGCCACACCGGTCGAAGCGTTGCGGAAGGCGAAGGTCGAGACGGCCTTGGCGTTGGTGCCGGTGCTGTTGAGAGCGCCGCGAAGCGCACCTTCAGCCTGCTCGAGCGAGGCCTTCATCGAGTTCAGGGCCTTGTCGGTCTGCTTGATGACCTGAATGCCGAGACCGATGTTGTCCTGGATGGAGGTGATGCCGCGGGCGCGGGAGCTGAGCGAGTCTGCCTGGAAGAAGCTCAGGGCATTGTCGAGAGCCGAGTTCACCTTCTTGCCGGTGGCAAGGCGGTTGTTCGTTTTCTGGATGTTGTCCTGGAGATCGGTCAGGGAGTTCAGGGCATTGCGCATGCCGGAGGTAAGCGAGATAGCCATTGTGAGGATCCTTTCTGGGTCCAAGGTCTGTTTTTCTGGATTGCACGGACTCCTGTCCGCCGTTCCACCTGCCAGACTGGCCAGCGCCTCCTAATGCTTCCTCAAGTTGTATGGTGAACCCGATTTAACCCTAAGGGGGTGTTGCGAAGGGTGGTTAACGGCTTGTTCCTGCCGCACCCCTGCGCCGAAACGCGCCTTGAGCTTGCCGGGTGGCGGCGCTAAACCGCCGCTCATGAGCGCCGCAACCTTCTTCTCCCGGTCCCAGCCGCAGTTCCTGCCTGATCAGGTCGCCGCCATGGCGCGTGTGCGGCTGTGGCTTGGCGTGATGGCGCTGCTGGTCTTCGCCATGGTGCTGGTGGGCGGGACCACGCGCCTGACCGATTCAGGGCTGTCGATCACCGAGTGGCGGCCGTTCATGGGGGCCATGCCGCCACTCAGCGATGCGGCCTGGGCCGTCGAGTTCGAGAAGTATCGCCAGATCCCGCAATACCAGTTGCTCAACAAGGGCATGAGTCTCGGCGAGTTCAAGTTCATCTACTGGTGGGAGTGGGGCCACCGCCAGTTCGGCCGCTTCATCGGCTTTGCCTGGTTCGTGCCGCTGCTCTGGTTTGCTGCGAAGGGTGTGGTGCGCGGACGGCTGCTGCTGACGCTCGCCGTGATCGGCGCACTGGGCGGGCTTCAGGCCGGCATCGGCTGGCTGATGGTGCATTCGGGCCTGCAGCCGGGCATGGTCGCGGTCGCGCCGATCAAGCTGACGCTGCACCTTGGCCTCGCCTGCATCATCTTCGCCGCGATCGTCTGGATGTGGTCCACGCTCGATCCGGCGCGTGACGCGGCCTCTGCGCCAAGGGTCCGGCTCGGCGCGCGTGTCATGCTGGTGGGCATTTTCTTGCAGATCGCACTGGGCGGGTTGGTGGCGGGGCTGGATGCCGGCCTCGCTTTCAACACCTGGCCCCTGATGGATGGTGGCCTCGCGCCAGGCCTGGCAACGCTGTTCGCGCAGCAACCATGGGTGCAGAATTTCGCTGGCAACGTCGCGCTGGTGCAGTTCAACCATCGCACCGGGGCCTATCTGCTGCTTGGCCTCGCGCTCTGGCATGCGATCAGTGCCAGCCGGCTGATGCCGGGCTCCGGCGCGGCCTTCCGTGCGCGGCTGCTGGCCGGGCTGGTGCTCTGCCAGGGCGCTCTCGGAGTGGTGACACTGCTGCTGGCGGTCCCGCTCTGGGCCGGTCTCGCCCATCAGGGCTTCGCGATCGTGCTGCTCGGCGTCGCGGCCTGGCATGTGGAGCGGACGCGGACCGCTGGCCCGATCGCTCAGATCGCCAGGGCCTGATCCCAGTCGGCCTTCAGATCGACGATATCTTCGAGGCCGACCGACAGGCGCAGCGTGCCTGCCGAGATGCCGAAGGCCGCGCGTTCCGCCAGCGTGAGCGTGCGGTGGGTGGTCGAGGCCGGGTGCGACACCAGCGAGCGGGTCTCGCCGATGTTGACCAGATGCGAGAACAGCTTCAGCCGCCTCAGCGCATCGCGCGCCGCAGGCTCGCCTCCCTTCAGTGTCACCACGAAGACAGAGCCAAGGCCATCGGGGCAGACGGTGCGGGCGAGGTTGTGAGTGCTGTTCGATGGCAGCGAAGGCAGCGACACCGCAGCCACAGCCGGGTGCGCCAGCAAATGTGTCGCCAGTGCCTCGGCGTTCTCGCAATGCCGGCGCATGCGCAAGGGCAGGGTCTCGCAACCGGTCAGGATCAGGAAGGCCGTGGTGGCAGCCATGCCCGGTCCGAACTCGCGCAGTCCGATCAGGCGGCAGGCTGTCATGAAGGCAGTGTGAGGGTAGGCTTGCGGAATGACCAGATCGTCGTATTCGCTCCAAGCGCCGCTGATCAGCGCAAAGCGCCGGTCGCCGGCAAAATCGAACCTGCCGGCATCGACGATGAGTCCGCCGATGGCCTGGCCGGACCCGGCAAGAAACTTGGACGCCGAATGCCAGACAATGTCGGCACCATGTTCGATGGGTCGCAACAGCGCCGGCGTGGCCAGGGTGTTGTCGACCACCAGCGGCAGGTTGTGACGGCGTGCCACCGCCGCGATGCCGGGCAGGTCGACGACCTCGCCGGTGGGGTTGATGACGCTCTCGATGAAGATGCCGCGCGTGGATGGCCCAATGGCGGCCTCGATCGCCTCCGGCACAGGATCGGCCCAGTCGACACCGATGCCAAAGCGCTGGTCGAGCCGCCGCGACAGCGACAGGGAACCGCCGAAAATGCGGTTGGCACAGACATAGCGCTCGCCGCCTGCGCACAGCGTGGCGATGATCAGCAGCAGCGCAGACTGGCCTGATGCGACGGCGATGGCACCGCTGCCGCCTTCCAGTGCCGCGATGCGCCGCTCCAGCGCCGCCGTGGTCGGGTTCGACCCGCGGGAATAGGAAAATCCGGCCCGCTTGAGGTTGAAGATATCGGCCCCGTGGTCGAGGTCATCGAACACGAAACCATTGGTCTGGTAGATCGGCGTTGCGCGCGCGCCCGTCGCAGGGCATGGGCTTGCGCCCGCATGCACGGCCAGGGTGTGAAGCCCATGGCGCGGCGTGAATCCAGTCACGCCCCGAGTGCCTGATCGAGATCGGCGATGATGTCGGCGACATCTTCGATGCCGACCGACAGGCGCACCACCTCGGGGCCGGCACCGGCGGCGCTCTTCTGCGCATCGGTGAGCTGCTTGTGGGTGGTCGAGGCCGGGTGGATCACCAGCGAGCGGGTATCACCGATATTGGCCAGATGGCTGAACAGCTTCAGGTTCGACACCAGCTTGACGCCGGCTGCATAGCCGCCCTTGAGCCCGATGGTGAACACCGCGCCGGCCCCCTTGGGCGCATAGCGCTTGGCAAGGTCATGGTAGCGGTCGCCCGGCAGGCCGGGATAATTCACCCAGCTCACGGCGGGATGCTTGCTCAGGTGGGTCGCCACGGCGAGCGCATTGTCGCAATGGCGCTGCATCCTGAGCGGCAGGGTCTCGATGCCGGTCAGCAGCAGGAAGGCGTTGAACGGTGACAGGGCCGGCCCCAGATCGCGCAGGCTGAGCACGCGGGCTGCGATGGCGAAGGCGAAATTGCCGAAGGTCTCGCCCAGCACCATGCCGTTGTATTCGGGCCGCGGGGCCGACAGCATCGGGTAGCGCTTGTCGCCGACCCAGTTGAACGAGCCACCATCGACCAGAAGGCCACCGATGGAGTTGCCGTGGCCACCGAGGAACTTGGTGGCCGAATGGATGACGATGTCGGCGCCGAAAGCGAACGGCTTGATCAGGTATGGCGAGGCCATGGTGTTGTCGACGATCAGCGGGATGTTGGCCTTGCGGGCAATCCGCGCAATGGCCTCGATGTCCACGATCACGCCGCCGGGGTTGGCGATGGACTCGATGAAGATCGCCTTGGTGCGTTCGGTCAGTGCGGCCTCGAAGCTGGCCGGATCGTCAGAGTCGGCCCAGACCACGTTCCAGCCGAAGTTCTTGTAGGCGTTGTTGAACTGGTTGATCGAGCCGCCATAGAGCTTCTTGGCGGCAATGAACTCATCGCCTGGCTGAAGCAGGCAGTGGAAGGTCAGGAACTCGGCCGCATGGCCCGAAGCCACGGCCAGCGCCGCCGTGCCGCCTTCGAGCGCCGCGACCCGCTCTTCGAGCACTGCATTGGTCGGGTTGCCGATGCGGGTGTAGATGTTGCCGAAGGCCTGGAGCCCGAACAGCGAGGCGGCGTGGTCGACATCGTCGAAGACGAAGGACGAGGTCTGGTAGATCGGTGTCGCGCGTGCGCCCGTGGCGGCGTCCGGTGCCGCACCGGCATGAATGGCGAGGGTCGAAAAACCGGGGTGCTGGGCAGACATGGGCAAAGCTCCTGAAGAGGCTGGCGAACGGTTCGTTCTTTTTAACGAACGATCCGGGCCTGTCAATCCGCCTCCGCCGGGTGTCGTCGACACCTGCCGGCGGAGGCTGGAAACGCCAGATGGCGGGCTCCTGTCGGAACCCGCCATCCGCGAGATGCCATGGCCATTCTGGCTGCCGGTATCCGGTACTGACTCCGGCGCTTTCTGCGCCGCCTTGTTCGGGATCAGAACAGACGCAGGATCGCCTGGTCGGACTGGTTGGCCAGCGACAGGGCCTGGACCGAGAGCTGCTGCTTGGTCTGCAGCGAGGCGAGGGTTGCACCTTCCTCGTTGATGTCGGCCAGGGTCAGCAAGTCGGCGCCGTCCGTGAAGTTCTTGGCGGCGAACTTGGTGAAGTCCTGGCGGTTGGTCATGAGGTTGGCGTTCGAGGAGAAGGTCGTCGACAGGCCGGAGATTGTCACCTTGGCTGCACGAACTTTCGCAAGTGCGGCAGACAGTTCATCATTGCTTTGGAAGTCGCGGAATGCGTCACCAGACGCGGTCAGGATGTTGTCCAACTGGAACCCCAATGCGGAAGCATCAATGCGGCGACCCTGTGTCGTGATCGACGTCGAGTCATCCTCGTTAAAACCGGTGCGGAGAAAGTCGCCCTGAAGCAGGTTGGTGCCGTTGTAACCGGCGTCGAGGGCGGTGTTGCGGATCTGCGTCAGCACTTCCCGGAAGGATTTCGCGGCCGATGTGCGAGGCTCTTGCAGGGAAGCGGCGCCGAGCATGACGACTGTCTGTGTGCCTGAGCCGGTTGCCGACGGAGTAGCCCCCACTGCGCCGGAGAAACCGAAGATATCGAGGGCGTTGTTCTGGGTCTGGGTGCCGCCACCAGCCGTGTTGATGACGAACTGAAGGGCGAAGGTTTCGCCGGTGGCCGCGTCGGTCCCGTTCACATTGTTCTCGACAACGATGTTTCCTGAATCGTTGAGATAGGCGCTCACACGTGCCGACTGCCCGGCCAGATTGATCGAAGTGTTGTTGTTGACGTTGTCGAGCAGGTTCTGGACGGTGGTTGTCGCGTTGGTGGTCAGGGTCGTGCCGGTGCCGACGACCGTTGCCGTGCCAGCGGCGTTGACGCGCACGAGATTGATCTGGATCGTGTCACCAGCCTGGAGCCGGTTTGTGCTGCTGCCGCCTGCGGCTTCCGTCAGAAGCTGAGACGCGTCAGACGCTCCGGTCAGGGGATTGCGGAAGGAAAAGTTCGAGGTGCCCTTGGCGTTGGTGCCGGCCGTGTTCATGGCCGCACGCATCATGCCTTCAGCCTGCTCGAACGAAGCCTTGATCGAGCTCAGGGCCTTGTCGGTCTGCTTGATGACATTCAGGCCGAGACCGATGTTGTCCATGATGGACTGCAGGCCGCGTGCCTTGGAAGAAAACGAGTCTGCAACAAAGTAGTTGAGGGCGTTGTCGAGTGCGGAATTGACCTTCTTGCCGGTGGCAAGACGCTTGTTGGTCGAGTCAATCTGGCCCTGAATATTGTCGAGCGAAGATAGGGCATTCTTCATGCCCATGGTCAGCGAAGGAGCCTGCATTTTACACACCATTCTTGGGTCGAGGCAGCCCATCCTGGGCTGGTCAGCCGTTCTGGCTGACCTCACGACAATGGCGTGTTAAGCTTAATCGCCGGTAAAGGCCGCCAAACCATAAGCCTGCGACATTTTGGCATGTGGCTGACGGTCTTCTGGTGCCTGCGATGAAGCAGTCAGGCTTTGCGCTCAGCGCGCGCTGTCGGGCCGGCTTCGGCCTCGCGCATGGTGTTGAGGTATTCGCGCAGCTTCAGGCGCGCTTCGTCTGGAAACTGGCGCACGACCGAGCCGGTCCTTGTGTCGACACTGCGGAAAACGATCTCGCGGGTGCGCGGATCGACGATGTTGCGGTTCTGGATGAAGCTGCGCAGTTGATCCTCGCGCTGCTTCTGCTGCCGGGCCTTGTCCTGCTGGATGTCGATACGCACGGCGGCGTTGTCGCCGATGGCTTTGACGGCCTCGGTCCTGGGCAGTTCCGTCGCAACGGCACGGGTGCCGGTCGCAACGGCACGGGTGCCGCTGGCATTGGGCTCCACGCGATTGGCCGCGGGCAAAGACGCGGCGGCGGGAGCCAGTCTAATCCCGCCGATATCCATCCCCAGACCCTCCTGAGGTCCACGTGCCACGGATCGGACACGAGCACAGGATGTCACGGACAACTTAACGCACGGTAAGAAAGATTGGTGAATCGTAAACGGGCGCAACCGCGCCATGTTTAACGATTGCTCAGAGCGATTTGCTCACCATGATCGGGCCTGTGCCACTGCGCGGGGCAGGCGGCGTGACGGCGCCATAGCCACCGCGGGCATAACCCTGGGGCTGTGCCGTGCGGCCGGCATCGCGGGCTAGATCCCGGACGATGGTTTCTGACACGGCGCGGGCCGTGGCCAGCACGGCCTGGTTGGTTTCGAGCAATTCGCTGAATTCGCTGTGGGCACTCTTGAGACGTTGCACGTCCTCCGGCACGAAGCGGGCAAGCGCCACGGCATTGGCCTTGATGACCTCGAGGCCGCGCATGTAGGTGCCTGCCAGCTCCGTCTTGCGCGCTTCGCGATCGAGCGCCGCGGCGATCTGGCCATCGCGCATCAATTGCGTCTCTTCGCCGATGACATGGGCAAGGCTCATCAGCGTCGCCATCACGGTCTCGACCAGATCGCGCGCCTCGCCGGCCGAGCCGACGCGCACGCGGGCCGCGCTGTTGCCGGCATCAGGCGCCATTGGATTTCTCCTGCATCTGCAGCATCTGCCTGTAGATCGTGTCGGACATGCCGATGCCGCCGGATTTCGCCATCTGCTTGGCGTATTCGTTGACGAGCATGCCGCGATAGACCTGCGCGCCAGTGCCGTTATCGCCGACCGGGCCTTCGCCGGCATCCTGCGGGAACACCTGGGACATCATGTTCTCAAGGAACATGGTCTCGAAATCGTCGGCCGTCTTGCGGATCTTCTGTTCGGCAGGATTGAGGGCCTTGTTGACGGCCCCAAGGGTGCTCGCGGCAGCGCCGAGTGCGAGTTTGGCGGCGGGCAGGGCCAGGCCTGGCAGGGCAAGGGTCATCACATCACCTCGATTTCGGCTTGCAGGGCGCCTGCCGCCTTGATGGCCTGCAGGATGGAGATCATGTCGCGCGGGCCGATGCCGAGAGCATTGAGCCCGTCGACCAGATCGCGCAGGGAGACGCTTTCGCGCACGATGGCCAGCTTGTTGCCGCCTTCGGTGTCGACCTTCACCGCCGTGCGTGGCACGACAGCCGTCTGTCCGCCGGCCAACGGGTTGGGCTGCGACACCTGAGGCTGTTCGGAAATGGTCACAGTGAGATTGCCCTGCGCCACGGCCACGGTCGAGACCTTGACGTCGCGGCCCATGACGATGATGCCGGAACGCTCGTCGATGACGATGCGTGCGGTCTGGTCGGGCTCGACGCGAAGCTGTTCGATCTCGGTCAGCAGGCGGATCATGTTGCCCTGGTAGCGCTGCGGGATCTGGATCACGACAGTCGAAGGATCGGTCGGCTCGGCCGTGGCCGAACCCATGAAGTCGTTGATCGCAGCAGCCATGCGGCGGGCCGTGGTGAAATCCGGATTGCGCAGCGCAAGGCGCAGGCTCTTGAGCTTGTTCAGGGCAAAGTCGATCTCGCGCTCCACCATCGCGCCATTCGCAATGCGGCCCACCGTCGGAACTCCGCGCGTGATGCTGGCGGCGTCGCCCCCTGCGGCAAAGCCGGAGATCGAGACTGCACCCTGGCTGACGGCATAAACCTCGCCGTCGGCTCCCAGCAGCGGGGTCACCAGCAGCGTGCCGCCCTGCAGGGACTTGGCATCGCCCAGCGAGGACACTGTGACGTCGACCTTGGTTCCTTGTGTCGCAAAGGCGGGCAGTGTCGCGGTGACAATCACGGCAGCCATGTTGGCGGTGCGCATGTTGGCCCCGCGCGTGTTGACACCAAGCCGTTCCAGCATCGCCTGCGCCGATTGGCGGGTGAAGGGCGCGTTGTTGAGCGTGTCGCCCGTGCCATTGAGGCCAACCACGATGCCATAACCCACCAACTGGTTCTGCCGGATGCCTTCAACCGAGGCCAGGTCCTTGATGCGCGATGTGGCAGAGGCTGGCGAGGAGAGCCCAAGTCCGAATCCAAGCCCAAGCACCAGCGCGAGGGCGGCTGCGGCAAACGCTCTGAAAGGGTTGCAGGTCATGGCGCTCACGGTCTTGTCTCGTCTTGCCTGTCAAAAAGAGCACAGCGTGCCCTCCGGCTTTTTGCCTGCGAAGGATGTGCCAACTGGACAATTGAACAATCGTTCAATGAAATCATTAACTTGTCTGGGCTTTCAATGATCCTTGCCATTTTGGCACCCGGCGTTTCCTGCCCCGTGCGGCAGGATTTGCCGAGCCCGAAACGCATCGTTAACCATGTTCACCGCAAGGTTGCGCCATGTTCCCGATCGATCCCCGTCAGGCTATCCAGCGCGCTGCCGCCTCAGGTTCGCGGCCGGCGCAAGGCAATGGTGCCCGCTTCACGCTTGGCGGAAGCGCCCAACCGGAAGCGGCCCGCATGGCCGGCGTCAACGGCGCGATGCCGATGGATGCCCTGTTCGCGCTCCAGGCCAACGAGGATGCGACCGAGCGCAAGAAGCGCCAGGTCAAGCGTGGCCATGACCTGCTCGACGGGCTCGACAAGCTGAAGGCCGCCCTGCTCGGTGGCATCGTGCCAACCTCGCAACTCGTCCAGCTCAAAGTCCAGCTCGAACAGCGCCGCGAGAACACCGATGATCCCCGGCTTGAGGAACTGATCGGCCACATCGAACTCCGCGTGGCCGTCGAACTGGCCAAACTGGGGCGCTGAGCACGTCGCCCGACCCGGCTCTCCATCAGGTCGAGGTCGCGTCCCGGTTCACCGCCAAGGACAGTCATCGTTCAAGCCAGCGCGATGCAGGCGAAGGCCACGCGCGCCTCGGTGGGGACTCCAAAGCGGGCGGTGTGACGGGCCGGCAGGCCTGCGGGGAAA
>JALORF010000023.1 GCA_025459195.1 Beijerinckiaceae bacterium | reverse complement strand
GCCCTGGGCGGCTGCGAGCGCTGCCACGGCCGAGCCCGGCCCTGCCGCATTCTGCCCGGCCAGGAAGCCGGCAAGACCGGCAGCAAAACCCGCAAGGCCGGCGGCCATGGCCATCGGCACCCAGCCGGTGCGGCGGGCCGGCTGCGGCTGGGCAGCGCGCGGCTGGAACGGCACGACGGTTGCGCCCGGCCCTGCCATGATGGTGGAGACCAGACGCTCGGGCGGCTTCTGGTTCATGACACCGGAAAAGGCCCCCTTCAGGGCGTCGCGCGTGGCGAGGAAGCCGGCGAGCCGCTGTTCGAGGGCCGGATCGGCCTCGATGGCGCGTGCCAGGTCTTCCATGGTGGCCTCGTCCAGTGTTCCATCGGCAAACATCATCAGGGCCTCGTCACTGATACCGTCCTCTGGTGGCGGCTTGGCGGGGGTCATCGCTCAGATCCTCATTCGCCAGCGTCGATCGAGCGCTGGCCCGGTTCGAGTCCAAGATCATTGGCAATCGCCCGGCGCGCCCGCGCCAGCCGACTCATCACGGTGCCGATCGGAATGCCGAGAACCTCGGCAGCCTCGCGGTAACTCAGTTCATCGATGCAGACGAGCACGAGCACGCTGCGGAATTCTTCCGGCAACCGGAGCACAGCCCGCTCGACGGCACTGGCCTCGGACCGCAATTCCACGGTCCTGACCCCATCATCGCCCGCAAGCTCCAGCCCGTCATCGACATCGTCGTGCGGGCCCTGCTTGCCCACCTTACGGATCTCGTCGATCCACAAGTTGCGCATGATGCGAAACATCCATGAGTCCAGGCGGGTGCCTGCCTCATAGCTGTCCTGTGCCTTCAGCGCGCGTTCGCACGCGGCCTGCACAAGATCATCCGCGCGATCCTGCGACCGCGCGAGCGACAGACCGAAACGCCTGAGCCTCGGCAGGAGCGCCACCAGTTCCGGACGGATGTCCACCCCCATCAATCACCCTTCAGACACCAGGCCGCATCAAGCCGCCGCATCCTTCAACTCCAAGCCCATATGGGATGGTGAGTCAAAGGAAGCGCGGCATGCCGGGCCTGCACATCAAGAACGCGGCACATGCCCAACTATTCCCACAATCGCTGTCCTGATATGAACGCCTCACGGCCCGGTGCCGAAGCGAGTAGCCCATGTCGCCAGGTCCATCCCGCGCTGCAGCGCCATCAGGCGCGACAAGGCCCCGATCCGGTCGCGGTCGTGGCCTCCGCTGGGCCTGGTCCGCCCTGCTCGCCCTTGCCCTGCTCGTTGCTGCGCCGTTGCTCGATGGCACGGGCCATGGCGGCTTTTTCCTTGCCCTTGCCGATGACGATGACGGCCCCTCTGGTCCTTCAGGGCCCTCCGGGCCGTCGGGCGGTCCATCGGCCGGACACGGGGGCGGAGGCGGAGGCAACAACGTCATGGCACCCTGGACCGGCAGACGCAGTCGCAATGCCAGTTGCTTCCTGTTCTATTGCCCGCCGCGCACGCGCAAGGTGCGCGCCACGGCCCAGCGCAGGCGGGCAGCGCCGGTGGTTGCCGCACCGCCGCCGGTGCGCCGGGAGTTCGTGGCCTTCGATGTCAGCGCCGACGAGCGCGCCGCGATCACGCGGCAACGGTTCAGTGTGGTCGCTGAAGGCCCGCTGACGACGCGGCCGGGCCGTATCCTGCGCCTGAGCGCGCCCGAAGGCATGGGCCAGCGCACGGCGCTTCGCCGCCTGGCCGAGGCCGCGCCCGGTGCCGTGCTGGCCCGCAATGACCGGTATCGCTCATTCCTTCGGCCGGCAGCCCAGCAACGGCGCGCGGCGCCGGGGCGCATGCTGTCCGCCGCCGTCGGCTGTGCGGCGGGGGCAACCGTTGCCATGATCGACACCGCCGTTGACCCGGCCCACCCCGCCCTCTCCGGTGCCGATGTGAACATGCTCGCCCTGCGCGCGCCAGACCGCCAGCCCTCTGCCAGCCGCCATGGCACGGCTGTCGCCTCGATGCTGATCGGCCGCGAAGGCAGCCCGGCCCCCGGCCTCGCGCCGGCTGCAAGGCTGGTGGCGATCGATGCCTTCCATCGCGATTCCGCCGGGCTCGATGCGACCGACGCCTTCGATCTGGTCCGAGCGCTCGACCTGCTTGCCAGCCAGCAGGCTGCGGTGATCAATCTCAGCCTGACGGGCCCGGACAACGCGGTTCTCGCCCGCATGATCGCAACCCTCATCGATGCAGGCCGCCTGATCGTGGCTGCTGCCGGCAACGATGGTCCGCGCGCCAGGCCGCTCTATCCGGCAGCCTATCCCGGCGTCATCGCAGTGACAGCCGTCGACGAGGCTGGCCAGCCCTGGCGGCGTGCGGCCCGGGGCGATCACATCGCCTTTGCCGCGCTCGGTGTCGATCTGGCGCTGGCGGGGCGCAATGGTGGTGCCGAGGCCTATACCGGCACGTCGTTCGCAGCACCAACGGTCTCGGCAATGATCGCGGCCAAGAGCCTGAAGGATACCGCAACACCACTGCGCGAGCGCCTCGCCGCGCTGGCACAGGACAGGGGCGATCCGGGCCGCGACGCGGTCTATGGCTACGGCATCGTGCAGCCCGCCGACGCCTGCCGCTGATCCGCCTCAGAGCCCCAGCCGGATCGGCTCATCCTCACCGACCGGCAGCAGGCGCTGGCCTTCCGACAGCACGCCCCCACGGACGATGCTGGCATAGACGCCGCAATCGACATGCCCGTAAGCCGTCATCAACGTGCGCACCACGGGAAGATCGCGCAGCCCGGTCTGGGGATCGACCGCCGTGGCGGCGCAACGGTCGATGCGCTTGCTGATCGCAAGACGCACGCCGCCGCTGGTCTCGAAGCTCTGCCCGACAAGGGCGAACTCCTGCCACGGCTCCAGCCCCTCGATGAGGAGGTTGCCGCGAAAGCGCAGCGGATCGACGGGTGCGCCGATGCGCGCCTCCAGATCGCGCACGGATGCCAGATTGATCAGCGAAACCGCGCCGCTGGCTGAATCGGTGAAGCGGAAGCCGCCTGGCGCCGTCAGGACCCGGAATGGGCCCCTGCGGCTTTCGGCCGGAACGTAGCCTTCCAGGAAGCGCTCCACGGCCTCCCGCCCCTCTGCTGTCGCAAGGTCGGCGCGGACCACCTCGCGGCCTTCGTGCATGATCGACAGCGTGCCCTCGGCGTCATCATAGAGCGTCGACAGCCGGGCCAGTTCGTCATTCTTCATCAGCATCAGGAACCTGATCTTCTGCTGATGCTCCGGCCGTGCCGGATCGAACCCGGACGGCCCGTTCTCGATGGCAAACATCCGGTCTGCGGGAAAGTGCCCGCCTGCTTCCAGCACAACACGCGGCAGGCGCTCCGCCGAGAAGCCCTTCAGCGGGTAGCGGTGGAGGGCAACGATCCGCATGCCTTCACTCATGATGCCTCCGTCTCCTCGATCAGGGGCCGTGTGCAGCCCCATTCGGCCAGTTGCTGCTCGGTTGCCTCGATCACGAAGAAACGGGCCGCGTCGCGGTCATAGCCCTCACCGAGCAGGTTGTCATAGTCGGTGTAGCGGTGGCGGACATGGCTGGTCAGCGCCAGCCAGATTCCGGCAGCCGGGGCAAGCTCCCGCAGCGTGCCCTTGCCGGCCCGCGCCAGCACGTCGAGCGCATCGGCATGGGGGATCAGCGGCGCGAGACTGCGCAGCGTCCGCACCATCGCCATCTGCCGCCGCGTCGCCATCAGCGCCCCCGATTCATCAATCCCACGGAAGAACATCGCAACAGCGCTGGCAACCCCTTACGTTGCAGATCGGCCACACCTACATGACGGATGGGCCAGCCGCCATCATGGGGCCGGACCCGATCGACAAGGCAGCAGCCGGCGTCGCCAGCAAGGGGCGTGCGGCAGGCGGGCAGAAGGACAAGGTCATGAACCAGGACAAGTACACCGATCGCGCCAAGGGCTTTCTCCAGGCCGGGCAGACCATTGCCCTGCGCGAGAACCACCAGCAGTTCACGCCAGAGCACCTGTTGAAAGCGCTGACCGATGATCCGGAAGGCATGGCGGCAGGCCTGATCGACCGCGCCGGCGGCTCATCGAAGACCGTCAAGCAGCTCAACGATCTGGCGGTCGGCAAGATGCCGCGCGTCACCGGCGGCGGTGGCGGCATCTATCTGACCCCGGCGCTCGCGCGCGTCTTCGCGACAGCCGAGAAGGCAGCCGAGAAAGCCGGCGACAGCTTCGTCACGGTCGAGCGTCTCCTCCTGGCACTGGCTGTGGAGAAGGATACGGAAGCCGGACAGGCGCTGGCCAAGGCAGGGGTCACGCCCGCCTCGCTCAACGCAGCCATCGAAGCGATCCGCAAGGGCCGCACGGCTGACTCAGCCTCGGCGGAACAGAGCTATGATGCCCTCAAGAAGTATGCCCGCGACCTGACCAGCGCAGCGCGCGAGGGCAAGCTCGACCCGGTGATCGGACGCGACGAGGAAATTCGCCGCACCATCCAGGTGCTGTCGCGGCGCACCAAGAACAACCCGGTCCTGATCGGCGAGCCCGGTGTCGGCAAGACCGCCATCGCCGAAGGCCTCGCCCTGCGCATCGTCGATGGCGATGTGCCCGAGAGCCTGAAGGACAAGCAGCTCATGGCGCTCGACATGGGCTCGCTGATCGCCGGTGCGAAGTATCGTGGCGAGTTCGAGGAGCGCCTGAAGGCCGTGCTCCAGGAGGTGACCGGTGCCGCTGGCGGCGTGATCCTGTTCATCGACGAAATGCACACGCTGGTCGGGGCCGGCAAGGCAGATGGGGCCATGGATGCCTCGAACCTGCTCAAGCCGGCGCTGGCGCGCGGCGAACTGCACTGCATCGGGGCGACCACGCTCGACGAATACCGCAAATATGTCGAGAAGGACGCAGCACTGGCGCGGCGCTTCCAGCCGGTCTTCGTCGACGAGCCGACCGTGGAGGACACGGTCTCGATCCTGCGCGGGCTCAAGGAGAAATACGAGCAGCATCACCGGGTGCGGGTGACCGACTCGGCACTGGTTGCCGCCGCCACCTTGTCGAACCGCTACATCACCGACCGCTTCCTGCCCGACAAGGCCATCGACCTTGTCGACGAAGCTGCGGCACGGCTGCGCATGCAGGTCGACAGCAAGCCCGAGGAGCTGGACTCCATCGACCGCGAGATCGTGCGGCTGCGCATCGAGCAGGAGGCCCTCAAGAAGGAGACCGACGCCGGCTCGCGCGACAGGCTGCAGCGCCTCGACAAGGAACTGGCCGATCTCGAGGAGCGTTCCAGCGCCCTGACCAGCCGCTGGAAAGCCGAGAAGGACAAGCTCGGTCACGCGGCTGCGATCAAGGCCAGGCTCGACACAGCACGCAACGACCTCGCCCAGGCCCAGCGCAAGGGCGAATACCAGAAGGCGGGCGAACTGGCCTATGGCATCATCCCGAAGCTGGAAAAGGAACTCGCCGAAACCGAAGGCGCGGACAATGGTGCCGGCCTGATGGAAGAGGCGGTGACGGCGGACCACGTGGCCCAGGTGGTCAGCCGCTGGACCGGCGTGCCTGTCGACCGCATGCTGCAAGGCGAGAAGGACAAGCTGCTGAAGATGGAGCAGACCCTTGCCAGCCGCGTCATCGGCCAGGCCGAGGCGGTGTCGGCGGTCTCGACCGCCGTGCGCCGTGCCCGCGCCGGCCTGCAGGATCCGAACCGGCCCATCGGCTCATTCATGTTCCTGGGCCCGACCGGCGTCGGCAAGACCGAACTGACCAAGGCGCTGGCAGCCTTCATGTTCGACGACGAGAGCGCCATGGTGCGCATCGACATGTCGGAATACATGGAAAAGCACTCCGTTGCGCGGCTGATCGGCGCGCCTCCCGGCTATGTCGGCTACGAGGAAGGCGGGGCGCTCACCGAAGCCGTGCGCCGCAGGCCCTATCAGGTGGTGCTGTTCGACGAGATCGAGAAGGCCCACCCGGATGTCTTCAACGTGCTGCTGCAGGTGCTCGATGATGGCCGCCTGACCGATGGCCAGGGCCGCACCGTCGACTTCCGCAACGTGCTGATCATCATGACCTCGAACCTCGGCTCCGAGTATCTGGTCAACCAGCCCGATGGCGAGGACACCGATGCGGTCAGGTCCGATGTCATGGGCGTGGTCCGCAGCCAGTTCCGGCCCGAGTTCCTCAACCGGATCGACGAGATCATCCTGTTCCATCGCCTCAAGCGGACTGAAATGGGTGCGATTGTCGACATCCAGATGGCACGGCTGCAAAAGCTGCTGACCGATCGCAAGATCAGCCTCACGCTCAGCGACGAGGCGCGCCAGTGGCTGGCTGACAAGGGCTATGATCCGGCCTATGGCGCGCGCCCGCTCAAGCGCGTCATCCAGAAGGCCTTGCAGGACGGTCTGGCCGAACTGATCCTCGCCGGCGAGATCACCGATGGCGAAACGGTGCCGGTGACGGTGGAGGCCGGCACCCTGCTGATCGGCGGCAGGATTTCCGGCAAGGAGCGCCGGCCTGCCAATGCGCCGCTGAACTGAGGAAGCCGGATGGCGGGCAGGCTGTCAGCCGTGTGACGGCCCGCCCGCAGCCGGAGTCCTGGAGCTTGCGGGCACCTTCACGCCCCAGAGCAGGGCCGCGCCCGCCACGAAAAACAGGACCAGCACCGCGAGCCCCGCCTCCTGCCGGTTGGTGAAGTCGGTCGCGAGCGCCACCAGCGTCGGCCCCATGAAGCTGGTGACCTTGCCGGACAGGGCAAACAGCCCGAAGAACTGGCCGCTTCGCTCGGGCGGGGACAGCCTTGCCAGAAGGCTGCGGGAGGCGGCCTGCAGCGGGCCTGCCACCAGCCCGATCAGCATGCCGAGGCCAAGATAGACCTGCTCCGGCAAGCTGCCGAACAGACCGTCTCCAGCCACGGCAGGCGCTGCGGGAATGACGAACAGCACATGCCCCTTGCCCAGCGACAGGATGCCAAGGCATGTGATGATCAGCACGGCTATCGAGCCCAGCACCACAGGCCTGCCGCCGAGACGGTCATCCAGCCAGCCGCCGGCCAGCGCTCCGAACGTGCCCGTGACGGTCAGCAAGATGCCGAAGATGCCGACCTCGATGGTCGACCAGCCGAAAACGCCGGCGGCATAGATCGCGCCGAACGCGAACAGCGCCACCAGCCCGTCCTGATAGACCATGTTGGCAATCAGGAAGCGCGCCATCGAAGGCCAGCGCCTGACCTCGCGCAGGGTCATGCGGAGCTGCTCAAGGCCGCGCCCGGCCGCCTGCCCGAGACGAACCCCTGTTTTTGGCAGATCGGGCGTGAACAGGAACAGCGGTGTCACGAACACCACGAACCACAGCGCCGTGAGCGGGCCGCTGATCCTGTCGCCTTCGCGCAGCGCAGGATCGAGCCCGAAGGCGGGGGCCAGGCCAAGCAGCGTGCGACCGGTCTCCGGGTTTGCGGCGAGGAACCCCAGCACCAGCACCAGCGAGACCAGCCCGCCCAGATAGCCCATGGCCCAGCCCGTGCCGGAGAGCCGGCCGATGCGATGGGCCGGCACCAGTTGCGTCATCATGGCATTGTTGAACACGGTCGCGAATTCGGCCCCGATGGCAGCCAGCACGAACCCGGTCAGTGCGATCGGCACCGCCGACGGATGACCCGGCACGGCGAACCAGAGCAGGCCCGCACCCAGCACGAGCAAGGCCCCGAAGGTCGCGATCCAGGGCTTGCGTGGCCCGGTCATGTCGGCCACCCCGCCCAGCAGCGGCGAGAGCAAGGCGATGGCGAGCCCGGCAGCGCCGGTGGCATAACCCCACAGGGCCTGCCCCTGCGCCGGATCGGACGCCAGCGCCGAAGCGAAGAACGGCGCGAAGATGAAGGTCGTGATCAGCGTGAAGAACGGCTGCGCCGCCCAGTCGAACATCACCCAGCCGGCAACTGCACGCCGCGGCGGATAGCCCGTGGCCCCGTTCTCTGCCGGCAAGGGGTGTGTCACTGCAAGGTCGTGTCGCTGTCGGAGCCGCTGCGGGCCAGCTCCATTTCGGTGATCGCGACCAGCATCTCGGCGCGGGTCCTGAGGTCGCCAGCTTCCAGCAAGGCCTGCTTTTCCTTGGGGCCGAACGGCGCCATCATCGACAGCGCGTTGACCAGCGCCTCGTTGGGGGCCTCGTTGACACCTTTCCAGTCAATCTTGAGTTCGTTGGCGAGCGCGAACTCCTTGAGCGCCCGCAGCAGGCCGGTGCGGTCCACCTCGTCCTCGCCGGCGCGCGCCTCGAAATCGCGGGCAAAACGGCTGTAGCTGACCTTGGCCTGCCGGTAGGGCGTCAGGGCCCGCACCTCTTCGACGATTTCGAAGCGCGCCACTCCGGTCAGTGTCAGCAGGTAGCGCCCGTCGCCGGTCTCGGCGAGCTGGGTGATGCGGCCGATGCAGCCCACGCCATACAGAGAGGGTGTCAGGCGCGTGCCATCCTCGGCTCCCTCATCGGGCTGGATCATGCCGATCAGCCGGTGGCTCTTCAGCGCATCGTCGATCATCGCCAAATAGCGCGGCTCGAAGATGTTGAGCGGCATCTGCCCCCTTGGCAGCAACAGCGCGCCCGGAAGCGGAAACAGCGGCACCATGGCCGGGCAATCTGCGGGGCCGCGATAGACGGCATTCATGCTCATGCGGCGCTCCTGTAGGCCGATGCCGACCCTCTCACGAAAACAGCACGGTGGACAGCTTGCGCCGGCCGCTGATCGCGGCCTCGTCCATCGGGCCCCACGCCTCGAAGAACTGCACGATCTGCTTGCGTGCGCCGTCATCGTTCCACTTGCGGTCTGCCTTGACGATGGCAATCAGGTGGTCGACCGCCTCGTCGCGGCGATTGTGCGCGTTGAGAGCCAGGGCCAGATCGAAGCGCGCCTGATGGTCCTTGGGGTTGGCCTCCACGGCTTTCATCAGCCCGGTGACATCGCCGAGCGCAGCCGCCTGCTCGGCCAGTTCGATCGCGGCGCGCACGCTGCTGAGCGCGGCATCGCCGGCCTTGTCTTCAGGTGCGAGGGCCAGGATCTGCTTGGCTGCCTCCAGATCACCCATGTCGAATTGCAGCTTCGCCATGCCGGCAATCGCTGCCAGATTGGCGGGCTCCTGTGTCAGCACGGCGGCATAAAGTTCCATCGCGCTCGCCGGATCGCCGGCAGCGGCGGCAGCGCCGGCAGCCTCGATCATCTCGGCGGAAGGCCCTGGCCCCAATGGCCCGACCAGCTTCTCGATGAACTGCTTGATCTGCCCTTCCGGGACGGCACCCATGAAGCCATCGACCGGCTGGCCCTTGGAGAAGGCGATCACGGCCGGGATCGACTGGATGCCAAGCTGGCCGGCAATCTGGGGGTGCTCGTCGATGTTCATCTTGACGAGCTTGACCTTGCCGCCCGCAGCCTTCACCGCCTTCTCGATCACCGGCGTGAGCTGCTTGCACGGCCCGCACCACGGCGCCCAGAAGTCGACCAGCACCGGCTGCGTCATCGACTCGGTGATCACATCCTGCCGGAAGCCTTGCGTGGTCGTGTCGCGGACCAGGCCCGCGTCCTGGGCAGCAGGCGCTGCCATCATGCCAGTGTTGCCAAACATCGTCGTGCCCGTCTCGTCTTGCCAGTGTTGACCGCTGCCGCGTTGTGGCGCGGCTCCGGAACGTTGCGCGTCGCCATGACACGCCAGCTTCCGGGGCGCACGCGAAAATGCAACGCGCGACCCGCTTTCCGTGGATTGGCAGTATGTGGGGATGCAGGCCGTGGATGTCCATCCGTCGGCATGCGATGGCGCTGCGATCGGACGACATCGCCGCGACACGCCGCCGCGTGATGACAGGCACAAAACAGCAACATCGCGCTGCTGTGCTGTGATAAAGCGAAGGTCCGAATGTCAGAATGGTCAACGGCACAGGCGCGATGGTGCAGATTGTCTGGTTCAAGCGCGACCTGCGCACGGTGGACCATCGGGCGCTCTTCGAGGCGAGCAAGGCCGGCGCGGTCTTGCCGCTCTATGTGGCCGAACCGGGCTATTGGCGGCAGCCCGATACCTCGCGGCGGCAATGGCTGGCGATCCGCTCCGCGCTCGAGGAACTGGACAGCCGGCTTCGCCAGCTTGGCGCAGCGCTGATCACGCGCGTTGGCGATGTGGTGCAGATCCTCGACGAGATCCACCACAAACAACCGGTCAGCGCCATCCATGCCCATGAAGAAACCGGCAATGGCTTCACCTTCGAGCGCGACAAGGCCGTCAGGGCCTGGTGCCGGCAGCATGCGGTGCCGCTCCACGAGCATCGGCAATTCGGCGTCGTTCGCGCCCTGAAGAACCGCAATGACTGGGGCCGGTTCCACCATCAACAGATCACGGCACCCACCCTGCCTGAGCCGGCCCGGCTGATCGCTGTGCCCACCATGGCCGCGCAGCCCTTGCCGACTGCGCAGCAGCTTGGCTTGCACCCTGACGGCTGCGACAGCCCACAGCCGGGCACACGCGCCGAAGCGCTCGCGCTGCTCGACAGTTTTTTCGCCGGGCGCGGAGCAACCTACCGCAGGGCGATGTCGAGCCCGCTGAGCGGCGAACAGGCATGCTCGCGGCTGTCCGTGCCGCTCTCGACCGGAGCCATCTCGATCCGGGAAGTCCTGCACCTGTGCCACCAAACCCGGCAACGGCTTGCCGCGCATCCCCAGCCGGCAAGACCCTTGCCGCTGACCGCCCTCGACAGCCTTGTTGCCCGGCTGCACTGGCATTGCCATTTCATCCAGAAGCTGGAGAGCGAACCGGCTCTGGAATGGCGATCCCAGCATCCGTTGCATGAGGCCCGCCGTCCGGTGACAACGGCCGACGATCCGGTTCTGGAAGCCTGGGCCACCGGCCAGACGGGCTTTCCCTTCGTCGATGCCTGCATGCGCTCGCTGGTGGCCACCGGCTGGCTGAACTTCCGCATGCGCGCCATGGTCCAGGCTTTCGCCAGCTATCACCTTGGCCTCGACTGGCGGGTGTCGGGCTTGCGGCTGGCGCGCCTGTTCACCGACTACGAGCCCGGCATTCACTGGCCGCAGGTGCAGATGCAGTCAGGCCAGACCGGCATCAACACGCCGCGCATCTACAATCCCGTGAAACAGGGGCATGATCAGGACCCGGACGGCATTTTCACCCGCCGCTGGGTTCCTGAACTGGCGCAGGTGCCAATTGCGTTCCTGCAGGAACCCTGGCGCATGCACGAGACCATGCTGGACCGGGCCAGTCTTGTTCTTGGCAAGGACTATCCGATGCGCATTGTCGACCACGAGACTGCCGCGCGGCAGGCACGCGCGCACCTGACCGAGATCCGCCGGCAGGCCGGCTACCGTGACGCGGCGAAGCAGGTCTATGCCCGGCACGGCAGCCGCAAACGCACCATCGGCAACGACAATCCTGCCAAGCAGGCTGCGGAACAGCGCCAACGACGCGAAGGCAAGAGCCAGCAGTTGCTGTTCGACCTCTGAGCAGGCCGGCGCCCAGCCTATGCCTGCGTCTCCGGAGCGGGCAAAGCCACGATCATCGGCTCGTGGCCTGTCGCACGGAAGAAGGCCAGAAGCCCATCGCGCGAGAGGCTCGTCGTCATGCTGTTGATCAGCGGGTGGCAGTTGATCACCGGCTCCGCCATCAGCGCCGCATCGAGCACGACGCTGACGGCATGGGCGCGGTCATTGATCACCGCAAGCGATGTCACCGACCCGGGCGTCACACCGAGATGGGCCATCATCTGGTCGGCGCTGCAGAAGGACAGTCGTCCGCTGCCGCCGATCACCTCATGCAGCCGCTTCAGATCGATGCGCTGCTCGTGCTCGGCCACCACGAGGAACAGGCGGCCCCGCTTGTCCTTGACGAACAGGTTCTTGGTATGCGCGCCCGGAATGTCACCCGTGATGCGTTTGCTCTGCTCGACCGTGAAAGCCGGCTCGTGGCTGACGGTCGGCGCGTCAAGCCCCAGGCCGGCCAGGTAGGCCAGAATGGCTTCGGGCGATGTCGGCCCTGCCGCGGTGGCTGCTTGAGGAGCGACAGGATCAGGCTGGGTGCGTTCGGACATGGACGGGAAAGGCCAATGCTGGTCGGGAAGCCGCCATACACCGCAACAACCCCCTCCCACAAGAACTGCACAAAGGGGCTTGCGGAGCCGGACGGATTGAGGCAAAGAACGCGCCTCGCAGCCGGTTCGCCGGCGACGGGCCCACGGATGCGGGTGTAGCTCAGTGGTAGAGCACGACCTTGCCAAGGTCGGGGTCGAGGGTTCGAATCCCTTCGCCCGCTCCAGGTCTCTTTTCGGACGTCAGGTCTTGTTCAGGACGCAACGTCTGGCTTCGCCCCGCGCCTCGACGCGGGGTGTTGTGTTTCTGGGGCCTGCGGTCCTCTGGAGATCCTGACACGATGGCCAAGCTCTCAGCCCGCGACGCTGCCGAAGGCTGGCCTTTGCTCCGGCGGCTGTGGCGCGATGAAGTCCGCCATTTCCGCCTCCAGCTTGTTCTCGTTCTCGGGCTGGTGCTGCTGATTGCCGGCACGACAAGCCTTTATCCCGTGCTCATCAAGCTGGCCTTCGATTCGTTCGCCAGCACGGCTCCTGCCAATGGCGATGCGCTGTTCTCGGTGCTGCGGCGCTGGCTGGCGACGGTGACGGGCAGCAGCGTCGGGCCCATCCATGTCATCGCGGTGCTGGTCGTGATCGTCACCTCGATCAAGGGTTTCTCCTTGCTCGGCCAGATCGTGCTCACCAACAGCGTGGTCTCGCGTGTCGAGGCCCGGATGCAGGCCAGGCTCTATGGCCATCTGGTCGATGCCGACCTCGCCCAGACCCAGCGCGAGAGCCCGGCCACCACCACCCAGCGCTTCACCACCGACTTCGCCTATGTGCGCGAGGCGTTGACCCGCATCATCAACATCGCGGTGCGCGACGGCATCACCGCGATCGGCCTGTTCGGCGCGATGCTCTGGATCGACTGGCAACTCACGCTCGTCGCCATCGTGGTCGTGCCCTTCGTCGCCGGCCCGATCATCGCCATCGGCAAGAAGCTGCGCCGCGTCGCCACCAGCCATCAGGAGCAGAGCGGGCTGATGGCGGCACTGGTCGCCGAGAGCCTGCAAGGCGCGCGGGCCAGCAAGGCCGACCAGCTTGAAACCTATCTCAAGACCCGCGCCAACGCGGCCTTCGACATGATCCGCAAGCTGCGCATGAAGGCCATCAACGCCCGTGGGCGTGTCGAGCCACTGCTGGAAGTCGGCGGCGGCATTGCGGTCGCGGCGGTGCTGTTCGTGATTGGCCTGAGGGTCAGTTCAGGCGCGGGCACCATCGGCGACTTCACCGGCTACGTGACGGCGCTGCTGCTGGCCGCCCAGCCCCTGCGCTCGATGGGCAATCTCAATGCCATCGTGCAGGAGGCGCTCGCCGCGCTGAAGCGCTACTATGCCACGCTCGATGAGGCTCCCCAGATCATCGAGAAGCCCGGCGCAAGCGATCTGGTGCTGTCATCGGCTGGCATCCGCTTCGACAAGGCCTCGTTCCACTACCGCGAAGACCAGCCGGCCATCAGCGACCTGAGCCTCGATGCGCCGGGCGGCAAGGTCACGGCACTCGTGGGCCGCTCCGGCTCCGGCAAGTCGACGTTGCTGGCGCTCGTGCCGCGCCTGTATGACGTCACCGCCGGGTCCGTCAGCATCGACGGGCAGGATGTGCGCGACCTGACCTTGCAGAGCCTGCGCGCGCGCATCGCCGTGGTTTCGCAGGACATCATCCTGTTCGATGACACGATCCGCGCCAACATCGCCTTCGGCCGGCCCGGTGCCAGCGAAGCGGACATTGTGGCTGCCGCAGAAGCCGCTGCCGCGCATGGCTTCGTGACCGACCTGCCCGATGGTTACGACACACGCGTCGGTGATCGCGGCTCGCGCCTCTCCGGCGGCGAGCGTCAGCGCATTGCCCTTGCCCGCGCCATCCTCAAGGATGCGCCGATCCTGCTGCTCGACGAGGCGACGAGTGCGCTCGATGCCGAGTCCGAGCGGCTGGTTCAGGACGCTCTGGCCAGATTGATGAAGGGTCGCACCACGCTTGTCATCGCCCACCGGCTGTCGACCGTGCGCGATGCCGACCAGATCGCCGTAATGGAGCAGGGCCGGCTGGTCGAGATCGGCAACCACGAGGCCCTGATGGCAGCCGGCGGGGCCTATGCCCGCCTGCACCGGCTCCAGATGCTGGAAGACTGAACCGGCGCCGGCTATTCGCGCTTGAGCAGCCGGTCGATCAGCAGGCTTGCCCAGAAGCCCTCATGGAAGGCCGCCTCGACCGCCACCGGATCATAGACATCGCGGACCCAGTCCATGAAGGCGATGCCCTTGGCTTCGCCCTCACGCTCGAAAGCATCGAGGAAGGCATCGAGCATTCCGGTCTTGGCCATGCGCACATGGCCATAGCGCAGCGAGAGCTGACGCCTGGCCTCCGCCACGGGGCGCCCTTCGCGCACCAGAAGATAGAGCGCTGCAAACAGCCCGGCGCGGTCAGCCCCGGACTTGCAGTGCGCCAGGACAGGATAGCTGAGCCCCTCGAAATAACCGGGCAGGCCCAGCAGCATCTCGCGGTCCGGTGCCGCACGCGAGCGCATGGCGATCTCACTCAGGATCAGGCCATTGCGCTCGCAAGCCTCGCGCTGCAACGGCCAGGCCCCGTTCTCGCGCCCACCCCTCAGATTGACGATGGTGCGGACACCCTCGCGGGCGAAACGGGCAAAATCCTGCGGCGCAGGCTGCGCCGAGCGCCGGAACTCGGGCGTCACGGCATGCTCGTTGAGATAGACCATCCGCACGATGCCGTGGTCGATGAACAGCATGTTGAACCAGGCCCGCACTCGCTGCGCGCCGGTGGCCAGCGGTCGATCCCATTGGGCCACACGCTGCTGGCGCGCTGCCCAGCGTTGTTCGGGTGTCTTGAAGATGTTCAGCACGCCCTGTCACCCGTCATGATGCGGCACATAGGGCGGCACCGGCCAAAGCGCAACGCGCGGCGCAAGGTGGGTGCGGAGCGGCGGGCAGGCATGACCAGGCCGTTCAATGCCGGAAGTGCCGGTGTGCGGTGAACACCATGGCCAGCCCCGCTTCGTCGGCGGCGCGGATCACCTCGTCGTCGCGCATCGAACCGCCGGGCTGGATCACGGCCGTTGCACCGGCCTCGGCGGCGGCGATCAGGCCGTCGGCAAAGGGGAAAAATGCATCGGACGCCACGACCGAGCCCTTGGCGAGGCTGTCGGCAAGCCCGGCCCGTCGCGCGGCCTCGGCGGCTTTCCAGGCGGCGATGCGGGAGGAATCCACCCGGCTCATCTGCCCCGCCCCGATGCCGACGGTGGCCAGGTGGCGGGCATAGACGATGGCATTGGACTTCACGTGCTTGGCCACCCGAAAGGCGAAGCGCAGATCCGCCAGCTCGGCCGGCGTCGGCGCGCGTTTGGTCACCACCTTGAGCGCCATGTCATCGACCACGGCATTGTCGCGAGACTGCACGAGCAGGCCGCCGGCGACCGTGGCCACCGTCAGACCGGTTGCGCGCGGATCAGGCAGCGAGCCGACCAGCAGCAGCCGAAGGTTCTTCTTCGCGCTGATGATGGCCAACGCCTCAGGGCTGGCATCGGGCGCGATGATCACCTCGGTGAAGATCTCGACGATCCGCCGCGCCGCATCGGCATCGAGCGGCTGGTTGACGGCGATGATCCCGCCAAAGGCCGACACCGGATCGCAGGCCAGCGCCGCACGATATGCCTCTTCGAGCGTCGCGGCCTGCGCCACACCGCACGGATTGGCATGCTTGAGCACGACACAGGCCGGCCCCTGGGCAGGATCGAACTCCGCCACGCATTCGTAGGCGGCATTGGTGTCGTTGATGTTGTTGTAGGAGAGCTGCTTGCCCTGCACCTGCCGGGCGCTGACCACGCCGGGCCGGGCCTCGGGTGTCCGGTAGAGCGCTGCACTCTGGTGCGGGTTCTCGCCATAGCGCATCTCCTCCGCCAGCGTGCCGCCAAAGGCGCGGATCGCAGGCGCGCCGAGACCGAGTTCAGCGGCAAACCAGTTGGAAATGGCCGCGTCATAGGCCGCGGTCCGGGCATAGGCCTTCTGCGCGAGGCGCCTGCGCATCGTCAGCGTGATCGCGCCATTGTGGGTCGCCATGTCCGACAGCACTGCCGCATAATCGGCCACATCGACGACCACCGCCACATCGGCGTGGTTCTTGGCCGCAGCGCGGATCATTGCCGGCCCGCCGATGTCGATGTTCTCGATGCAATCATCATGCGGTTTGCCGGCGGCTACCGTCGCCTCGAATGGATAGAGATTGACCACCAGCAGGTCGATCGCGCCGATGCCATGGGCCAGCATGGCTGCCTGATGTTCAGGATTGGAGCGCACGGCCAGCAGTCCGCCATGAACCGCCGGATGCAGGGTCTTGACCCGGCCATCCATCATCTCGGGAAAGCCGGTCAGATCGGAAACGTCGCGCACCGGCAGGCCGGCAGCGGCTATCGCAGCAGCGGTGCCGCCGGTCGAGACCAGTTCGACGCCGGCGCTGGCCAGCGCGCGGGCGAAATCCTCGAGACCGGTCTTGTCGGAAACGGACAGCAGGGCGCGCTGAATGCGGCGGGTCTGGTCAGGCATCTGCGGTCTCGTCCCCATCTGGCCACGCCGGAGCCGTCCCGCATGTGCCGCCGTCAGCCGTCACCGGACCTTGAGAACAGCCGGCATGCGACATGACGCGCCAGCGGCTAGCACAGGGTGGGGCGCAAATACACCCCCAAAGGCTGATCGAAGCGCTGGACAGGCCGCAGGTCAGATGCAGGTCAGGCGGCGTTCGTATCGCCGGCACGGGCCGCGCGATGCAGTTGCGCCATCGATTCCACCAGATCGGTGATCTGACGGCGCACCTTGCTGTCGGTAATCGAGATGAAGGCCCTGGCCAGTTGCTGACCATCGGACATGGCCACCATCTTGTGGACAAACGCCGCTGCCGGCGTCTCGCCCTCGACGGACGGCGTGGCATCGTCCGAACCTTCGAAAAAGAACGAGATCGGCACATCCAGCGCCTGCGCCACCAGTTGCAGCCGGGCCGGGCCGATGCGGCTCACGCCCTTCTCGTATTTCTGCAATTGCTGGAACGAGGTGCCGATCATCTCGGCCAGTTCCTTCTGGGTCAGGCCGTTGAGAAGCCGGCGCATGCGCATGCGCGATCCGACAAAAAGGTCGACAGGCTGACGTGTTCGCAAGGGCGTCTCTCCCGTAGTCGTGCTTTGCCAAGGGCTCGCGCCGGTCAGGATGCTGGCAGCGGGCCGTCCGAATCATCGGCGGCAGACGAACTGTTGTGGCAAACGAAGTCTTAATGCTTCGTGCCCGGCGCTGTCAGCGCGCGCTGGCCGGCACGAAGCCAAGCGGCAGTCCGGCAGGTGCCAGCATGCCATACAGCGGCACACCGGGCAGCGCGCGCGCCACGATGGCACGGGCCGCGATCAAGCGCTCCAGATCGATGCCGGTGCGCACACCCATGGCCTCGAACATGAAGGCCAGATCCTCGGTGGCGACATTGCCGGATGCGCCGGGCGCGTGGGGGCAGCCGCCCAGCCCGCACAACGAGGAATCGAAGGTCCGCACGCCCGCCTCGAAGGCCGCCAGCGTGTTGGCAAGCCCAAGACCGCGGGTGTTGTGCATGTGCGCCGCGCCGCAGCGCTCGCCGATCTCGCCGATCAGCCGCGTGAACAGCCGGCGCGTCTGGGCGGGGTTGGCCATGCCGGTCGTGTCCGACAGGCCGGAGATGTCGACACCGGCCTCGACCAGCGCCAGGCTGAGCCGGATCACCTCGTCCTCGGGCACGGGCCCTGCGATGGTGCAGCCGAAAGCCACCGAGATATTGGCCTCGATCGGCACGTGCGGAGCGCGCTCGTTGCGCATGGCAACGATGCGCGCCACCTCGTCGACCATCGCGGCGCGCGTCCTGCGCACGTTGGCCAGCGAGTGCTGCTCCGATCCGGAGACGGGGATGGTCAGCTTGTGCGCTCCCGCAGCGATGGCCGCTTCCGCACCGCGCAGGTTCGGCACCAGCGCCAGCACGGTCAGGCCAGCCAGCCGGGCAGACGCGGCCACAACCTCGGCCGCATCCGCCATCTGCGGCATCAGGTGCGCCGGCACGAACGAGCACACCTCGATTTCAGTGATCCCCGCCGCGTGCATGGCCTCGATCCACGCCAGCTTGTCGGCGGTGGCCATGACCTGATCGATGATCTGCAGCCCGTCACGCGGGCCACACTCGCTGATCAGGACATCGGCCGCCACGGCTCAGGCCGCCTTGCGGGCCTTTGGGCTGATCAGGCCCTTCTTGACCAGCGCCTCGGCGATCTGCACCGCATTGAGGGCAGCGCCCTTGCGCAGGTTGTCCGACACGCACCAGAACGACAGACCGTTCTCGATGGTGTGATCCTCGCGGATGCGCGAAATGTATGTGGCGTCCTCGCCGGCACATTCGTGCGGCGTGGCGTAACCGCCGTTCTCGCGGCTGTCGATCACCATCAGCCCCGGCGCGCTGCGCAGGATGGCGCGTGCCTCGTCGGCGGTCACCGGCTGTTCGAACTCGACGTTGACAGCCTCCGAATGGCCGACGAACACCGGAACCCGCACGCAGGTCGCCGTCAGCTTGATCTTCGGGTCGAGGATCTTCTTGGTCTCGACCATCATCTTCCATTCTTCCTTCGTGTAGCCATCCTCCATGAACACATCGATGTGCGGGATGACATTGAAGGCGATGCGCTTGGTGAACTTCTTCACTTCAGCGCCGCCGAGCGAGTAGATGGCCTTGGTCTGGCGATCGAGTTCGTCCATGCCTTCCTTGCCGGCGCCGGAGACCGACTGGTAGGTGGACACCACCACGCGCTTGATGCCGAAACGGTCATGCAGTGGCTTCAGTGCCAGCACCAGTTGCGCCGTCGAGCAATTGGGATTGGCAATGATGTGCTTCCTGGTGAAGCCTGACAGGGCATCGGCATTGACCTCCGGCACCACCAGCGGCACGTCCGGATCGGTGCGCCAAGCGGAGGAATTGTCGATCACGACGCAGCCTTGCGCGCCGATCCGGGGCGACCATGCCTTCGACACCTCGCCGCCCGCCGACATCAGGCAGATGTCGGTGTCCGAGAAGTCGTAATGGTCGAGCACCTTGCACTTGAGGATGCGGTCCCCGAACGAGACCTCCGAATTGATCGAGCGGCTGGAGGCGAGGGCAACGACCTCGTCGACCGGAAAAGCGCGCTCCGACAGGATGGAGAGCATTTCCCGGCCCACATTGCCGGTGGCTCCCGCGATGGCGACCTTGTAACCCATGATGCTGATGACCTTGGCTTGCCGTTTGGCTGGAATTTCCCCCGGGAATTACCTGTCTGGACCTGTCTTGTCCATCAAGGCTGGTCTCCAGACCCCCGTCGGGGGAAATCCCGGAGCGAGGAGAGACGTCAGCGCGTGGTTTTGCTTTTGGTCGTGGCCGGCAAGCCAGCCGTGCGCGACACAGCCACTGCCATCGCGGGCAGGCTGGTCAGGGCAACGCGGGTGGCGGCAACGAACGGCATGGAGCGGTCTGGACGTCTTCGGGGCATCCCGCCGGGGTGGCGGGAGACGCTGTCTTTAAGCGACAGCAGTGGCCATTTGTCAATGCAGGGACGTGGCTGGAGGCTGCCTGACCCGGCTCGACCTTGGTCGCTGGACTTTCGTCGACCCTGCGTTGGAAGGGGCAGCGCGGTGGGCACCGTGCTACAGGTCTTGCCAGCGCTGCACCGGCACGCCAGCCACGGGCGAACGACCGATCAGCAGGATGCCGCCGTCAGGATCGCCATCCGCTGGCTCCCGCAGGCTGGTCAGCACCAGCGTTTTCAGATCATCGCCGCAGAAGCACGGCATGGTCGGGGTCATGACAGGCAAGGGCGCACTGCCGAGCAGGGTGCCATCCGGCGACCAGCGGTTCAGGCGCCCGCCAAACACCCCGGCGCTCCAGTAGCCATCCTCGATGTCGCAAGCGGCGCCGTCAGGCTTGCCAAGCTCCGGAGCGAACGCGTCAACGATGCGCACGGTCCGGCCAAGGCTGCCGCTGGCGGGATCGAAGTCGATGCGGTCGATCCAGCCCTGATGCGAGTCGGCATGAAACATCATGCGCCCATCGCCTGACCAGGCCAGCCCGTTGGAGACACCGACGCAGTGCGCCCGCGCCACGCTGAGATGGCCCCGGCCATCGATCCGGTAAAGCGAGCCGCTCGGCGTCCGACCGTCGCGCTCCATGTCCATCGAGCCGACCCAGAACGCGCCGTCAGGCCCTACCTTGCCGTCATTCAGCCGGTTGCGCGCCGGCTCGCCGGCAATCGCAACGAGGGGTTGGAGGGTGCCGCTGTCAGGATCGAGGATCGCCACGGATTGCTGCAAGGCCACGATGATGCGGCCACTCTCGGCCAGCCCGATCGATCCGGTCAGGCTCGGCATCGGCCAGGTTCGGAAACCACCGCCATCGAGCCCGATGGCGTGGACAGCCGGCGCGCGGATGTCGACGAAGAACAGGCACTGGCGCCGATCATCCCAGACCGGCCCTTCGCCAAGCGATGGGCGGCAATCTCCCAGACGTGCAAACGCAAGGTTCATCAAGATCCCTCAGCAAAACGGCGGCCGCCATCAAAGCGCGTCGCATGGTCCGGCGCAATCGCCCCTGCCCTGCAAGGGCGATGGCCTGACGCGGGCATTGCGGCGCAAGGTCTTGCGCGCCAGACGAAAGCCGCCATCCTGTAAAGGATGGCAGCGGCGCATGGTGGCCTGAACGAAGATGATCCCCATGCACTGCCGATGGTGACATCGGGCAGGCGAATGATGATGCGCTGCCAGCCCCTGCCAGTGTCACGCCCGCGCTTGACAGCAATTATCATATGATAATACCTTTCCAACATGAGGCCGAAGAGCTTTCACGCAGCAGTCGTTGACCGGCTTGCCGCGATGATCATCCAGGGAGAGGACGCCATGGGGTCGCAATTGCCGACCGAGGCGGATTTGTGCACCACGATGGGCGTCAGCCGCACCGTGCTGCGCGAGGCGGTCAAGACCTTGTCGGCCAAAGGCATGGTCACGACCGGCCCGCGCACCGGCACCCGTTCGCAGCCGTCATCCGCCTGGAACCTGCTCGACCCGGATGTGATCCGCTGGCGGCTGATCGCCGGCATCGACCAGACTTTCGTGCGCGACATCCTCGAACTGCGCCTGGCAATCGAGCCGGATGCGGCAGCGCTGGCCGCGCAGCGTGCCAGCCAGGATGACCTCGACCAGTTGCGCGCGGCCTACGCCGCGATGGAAGCGGCTGTCGAGCATGGCGGCGGCTATCTCGAAGCCGACCTCGCTTTCCATGAAACGATCCTGGCCGCCACGCACAACCAGTTCCTCGCCGCCCTGACGCCGGCCATCGATGCGCTTTTGCGCGTGTCCTTCCGTTTCTCGGTCAAGAGCCGCGAGAGCGCCCGCTCGTCGCTGCCCCTGCACAAGGCCGTCCTGGCCGCCATCGTCGCGCGCGATGGCGCGGGCGCCGAGGAAGCGATCCGGATCCTGATCGCTGCAGCGCGCCATGATGTCGAAAGCGACATGGCCCGCGACGATTTCCTGACCCGCGAGGCCGGCCGATGATGAAGACACTGGAAGACAGGTTCTTCAAGGTGCTGGAAGCGCTGCTGGTGCTGCTGCTGGCGGCCATGGTCATCATGGTCTTCGGCAATGTCATGATGCGCTGGCTGTTCAACGACGGCATCCAGATTTCCGAGGAGATGAGCCGCTACTGCTTTGTCTGGCTGACCTTCATCGGCGCTGTCGTGGTGATGCGCGAGCATGCGCACCTGGGCGTTGACGCGCTGGTCGGCGCGCTCGGCCCGCGCGGTCGGCTGATCTGCATGGTCCTGTCCGATGCGCTGGTGCTGCTGTGCTGTGCGGTGTTCTTCTGGGGCACCTGGAAGCAGGCTCCGCTGAACGCCACCAATGTCGCGCCCGTTTCGGGGCTCAACATGCTGGCCGTCTTCGGCGTCGGCTTCTTCACCTCCGCCGGGATCGGTGTGATGGTGCTGCTGAGGCTCGTCAGGGCGCTGACGGGTCGTTTGCGGCCTGGGGAACTCGACATGTTCGCCGGCCGCTTCTCCGATGAGGCTGCCGCCCACAGCGTGCGGGGCAAGATCGAATGACCGTCATCGTCTTCCTGGTCTCGCTCTGCGGAGCCATGGCGCTGGGCATGCCTTGCGCCTTCGCGCTGATGGTTTGCGGCATGGCCATCATGGGCTGGATGGTTGCCATCGGCATCTACCCGGCTTTCGATGCACAGGTCATCGCCCAGAAGATGCTGGACGGGTCCGACAGCTTCATCCTGCTCGCCATTCCGTTCTTCATGCTGGCAGGCGAGTTGATGAATGCCGGCGGGCTTTCCAAGCGCATCGTCAACTTCGCGCTGGCGCTGATCGGCCATCGCCATGGCGGACTGGGCTACGTGGCCATCATCGCCGCCGTGATCATGGCCTCGCTCTCGGGCTCGGCCGCTGCCGACACCGCAGCGCTCGCCGCCATCCTGATCCCGATGATGCGCGATGCCGGCTACAACGTGCCGCGCTCGGCCGGCCTGATCGC
>JALORF010000022.1 GCA_025459195.1 Beijerinckiaceae bacterium | reverse complement strand
CACCGATGGCGATCTGCGCCGGCACATGACCGATCTTACCATCGCCACGGCCGAGGCGGTGATGACCCCTTCGCCCAAGGTTATCGAACAGTCAGCGTCTGTGGAGGACGCGCTCGAAATGATGCGAGCCCATCGCATCACCGTGCTGTTCGTAGTTGCGGCTGCGGGCATGCACCGCCCGATAGGTGCCGTGCAGATCTATGATATCGCGGCCTCGCCGCCTTGGGGACAATAGGGTGCCTAACATCGCGATCATCGTGCCGGCGCGGCTGGCTTCGACCCGCTTTCCTGCCAAGCCACTGGCCTCCATCCGCGGCGCCGACGGCATCGTCAGGCCGGCAATTGCATACACTTGGGCGGCGGCAAAGGCGGCAGCAGCCGCATTACAGGGAACGATTGAATGCGCAGTCGCCACGGATGACGCGCGCATCGCTGATGTCTGCCGGTCCATGGGGATGGCGGTGGTGATGACGCCCGCAACCTGCCTCAACGGCACCGAACGCTGTGGCGATGCGCCGCTGACACCAGCCAGCATGGTCGCCGCAGTGGTGGATCACCTTGTGGCCAATCCCGATCGGGCCATGGCCACGGCAGTAGTTCCCGCCACGCCTGCGGTGCTGGCGCATCTTCACACCGATGCCGCCGCCGGCCGCGTGGGCGGCACCACGGCGGTGTGCACACAGGCGGGGCGCGCGCTCTATTTTTCAAAGTCTATCATCCCGCATGTGTCACCCGGCACGGCACCTGCAGAGCCTGTGCTGCTCCACGTTGGCGTCTATGCCTATCGCCCGGCGGCACTTTCGGCCTATGTTGCTGCCGGCCCTGCGCCGTTGGAGCTGCAGGAAGGGCTGGAACAGCTGCGCTTTCTGGAGGCAGGCCTGCAGGTTGGGATCGCCCGCTGCGATGCGCCGGCCTGGACCATGATCGAACTCAACAACCCGACCGATGTGCCGCTGATCGAAGCGGAACTGTTGCGGCGAGCCCAGGCCGAACACCCATGATGTTGCCGAATTTCAACCGCAGCCCCGGAGCTCCCCCCTTCCTGATCGCCGGCCCGTGCGTGATCGAGAGCGAGGCGCTGTGCCTCCACATCGCCGGCCACCTGAAAGACATCGGCGATGCACTGGGCATGCCGATCATTTTCAAGGCCAGCTTCGACAAGGCCAACCGCACGTCCGTGAATGGCTTTCGGGGGCATGGGCTGGAAGAGGGCCTGCGTGTTCTGGAAAAGGTGCGGCGCGAAACCGGGCTGCCTGTGCTGACGGATGTGCACCTGCCGAATCAGGTGGCAGCAGTGGCCGAGGTGGTGGACATGCTGCAGACACCGGCCTTTCTTGCGCGCCAGACCGACCTCATCACGGCAGCGGCGGCCAGCGGCCGGCCGGTGAACATCAAGAAGGCCCAGTTCATGGCGCCCGCCGACATGGCTGCAGTGCTGGGCAAGGCCCGCGCCGCGGCCAGTGGCGCTGGCGGGAGCGGGGACAACATCCTGCTGTGCGAGCGGGGGACCAGCTTCGGCTACAACAACCTCGTAGTCGACATGCGCGGGCTGGTTATCATGCGGGAGATGGGTTGCCCGGTGGTGTTCGACGCGACGCACAGTGTCCAACTGCCTGGCGGTGGTGGTGACCGCTCGCTGGGCCAGCGCCAGTTCGTGGCACCGTTGGCCCGTGCTGCCGTGGCGGTTGGCGTGGATGGCTTTTTCATGGAGACCCATCCGGATCCCGATTCCGCACTTTCCGACGGGCCCAACATGGTGCCGCTGGATGCGTTGCCCGAACTTTTGCGCCAGCTCGTCGCCATCGCTGCTGCCAGCCAATAGCGCCTGATGGCCCCCATCCTTGCCATTCCGCCCTTTCCAGGCGCCCGTGCTTCGGCTCTTGCCAGTACCCGCAGCACCAGTAGCGCCGATCACCAGCTGCTGCTGGCAGTGCTGGCCAGGCACCGTGTGGGCGGTTGTTACTGGGGCCGGCAGGTTGCAGGCCCCGCCGTGCTTGATCCGGACAGCTGGCCTGCTGATGCCGATCCCTGGCCACTCCTGGATGGTGCCAGCGAGGTGCGTCTGCCAGCAGGCGATCCTCGCGCGGTCCTGGCACTCGCAGCCGGCAAGCCGCTGCGTTTCACAAGCGGCGAAAGGGTGAACAGGCATGCGCTGGTGGAGGCCCATCTGGCCAGCTGGGATTGGCGGGACCCGTTCAGCCGCGCGCGCATCACGCCATTGCAAGCCATCGAACTGTGTGGCTTCTGGCGTCGCTTGATCGACAGCAACCGTAGCATCAAGGCCGCCATTGGCTTTGCCCACTGGAAGCGGCCAACAGTGGCGCCGCTGCTGTGGAATGGGCGGGAAACACCGTTCAGGCGCGGGGTACCGGCTCTGGCCGCTGGCGATGTCGTGGCGGTTTGGCGATCGCGGCTTTCGGGCGCGCAGGCCGCAGCAGTGGCCGGGCATCAGGTGCGGGAGGTGGAGGACGGCTTCATTCGTTCCGCCGGCCTTGGGGCCGATTGCGTGCCGCCACTTTCCATCCTCGTCGACGGGATGGGCGCCCACTTCGATCCGAACCAGCCGAGCGCGCTTGAAGATCTGTTGCAGAGGGGCATTTTCCCGCCTGACCTTCTGGCCCGTGCGCAGGCTTTGCGAGAGGCCATCGTGGCCGGCGGCCTGTCCAAATATGAACGTGGCGGCACAGTGACTCTGCCCCGCCGAGGCGGAGCGCGGCGCCATGTTCTGGTGCCCGGACAGGTAGAGGATGACCGGGCCGTCACCAGCGGAGGCGCGCTGCCTTCCAACCTGGAGCTGCTGCGCCGCGCCCGGGCCGAGGCGGGGCCAAATGCCTTTGTCATCTACAAGCCCCACCCCGACGTCCTCGCAGGCCACCGCAAGGGCCTGATCGGGGATGCCGCTATGGCATTGCTGGCTGATCATGTGGAAACCGCGGCTCCGATGGCGGCGCTGATTGCCATGGCGGATGAACTGCACGTCAACAGCTCATTGGCCGGGTTTGAGGCGCTGCTCCGCGGCAAGCCGGTGACGGTTCACGGCGTGCCCTTCTATGCCGGCTGGGGCCTCACCACCGATCGCGGCCCGGTGCCAGCCCGGCGCACCGTCCGGCGCACCTTGGATGAGCTGGTGGCGGCAGCCTATCTCCTTTATCCACGCTATCTCGATCCTGAAACCGGCCTGCCCTGCCCCGCGGAAGTGTTGGTGCAGCGGCTTGCTGCTGCAGCGCCCACGCTGAAGCCGTCAGCCAGTGCCGTGGTGGCCGTGCGCCGCGCCAGCGGTCGGGTCCGCCGGCTGCTGCAGCGATAATGGTGACACGTTTCGCAAGACTGCGTGCCGCCGCCAGTCTGGCATGGCACAGACTGTTTCTGCCTCGCCACCGTCGCCGATTTCTTCGCAGAGCTGATCCATGGCAGGATTGGCTGGCGCACAACCGCTTGCACCCAAACGCAATTGCCGATCTGCAGGTTGCCCTGCAAAGGGAGGCCGGGAGGCTGCCCCGTATCTCCGTGGTAATGCCGGTTTACCGTCCCGACATGGCCCTGCTTGCCGAAGCCATTGAATCGGTTCGTGGCCAGATCTTCACTGATTGGCAGCTATGTATCTGCGACGATGGCAGCAGCGATGACGTGCTGAGGCGCTATCTCACCGATCTTGCGAGCAAGGAGGCTCGTATCAGGGTATCCGAGCTGCCCTCCAATGGCGGGATCAGCCTGGCCAGCAATACAGCGGCGACACTTGCAGACGGCCAGATCCTGCTGTTCCTCGACCAGGATGATCTGATCAGCCCCGATTGCCTGGGCGAGTTTGCGTTGGCGTTCGCCGCCAATCCCGAGCTGGAGCTGGCCTATTCGGACCACGACAAGATCGAGATGGACGGTCGGCGGCATTCGCCGGCCTTCAAGCCGGGCTGGTCCCCCACCCTGCTGCTGTCGCACATGTACATGGGCCATGCGCTGGCCGTGAAACGCAGCCTGTTTGCCAGGCTGGGCGGGATGCGTTCGGCGCACGATGGCAGCCAGGATCACGACTTTGCCTTGCGCGCCAGCGAGCATGCCGCGTCGATCGGCCACGTACCGCGCGTGCTCTACCATTGGCGGTGCGCACCTGGATCAACGGCGATTTCGGCCGCCGGCAAGCCGATTTCCATTGCAGCGGGTCAACGGGCCGTCGCCGATGCCGTGGCCCGGCGGACGCTTGCGGCCACCGTCATCCAGCCGCGGTGGGCGCGCGAGGCCGGCATCGCGCTGTTCGGGCTGGAATGGCCGCCGCCGCCGCCGTGTCTGGCCATCGCATTGCCATCAGGCGAAACGGCCCCGTCGTCCGCCTGGCTGGAGGCCATCGGCAAGCTGCTTCCGGGCGGTAGCGAAATTAGGGTCGTGGCACCCGGGCCGGCCATGATCCCTTCGTTGCGGGCGGCCCTTGGCATAGCCGGCGGGCGGCACGTGCTGTTGCTGGAAAACCGCACCCTGCCGCGCAGCGCCAGTGATGTCGCCTGCCTGATCGGCCATGCCGGTCGTGCCGATGTTGGCCTGGTGGGGGCGCGGCTCGAGGAACCGGATGGCCGCGTTGCGGCCGTTGGCCTGTTACAGCCGCCCGGCAGCAGTCAGATGGAGGCAGGCTTGGCCGGCCTTGCCCACCACCGGCACGGCCCTGCTTATCGGGCACGGGTGCCCCATGAATGCCTGGCCGTACCGGCGCATCTTGCCGTTCTGTCGGCGGCTGCGACCGACTGGATTGGCAGCGCCCTTGCCGCCGCCGAACCGCCGGACACACTGCAGGCACTTGGGCCGTGGCTGTCGGCCCGGGTTCGCGGCGCAGGGCTGCACGTGATCTGCGCCGCCGATGCCGTGGGCCGGGTGGAGCGGCTTTTGCTGCCATCCGGCAGGTTGCCACCCGATCCCTGGCACAACCCCAATCTTGGCAGCAATACAGGTGTTGGCGCCGCACAGTGGCTGCCGGCGCGCCATGCGCCCGCCCTGCGGCAGCAAGCGCCGATCAAGCTTGCGGCCGTCAGCCATGATCTGCTGCGCGAGGGAGCCCAGACTGTGTTGGTTGATCTTCTCATCGGGCTGAAGGCCGCAGGGACGGCCGAGCCGGTGGTCATCACCCCGCGCACAGGCCCATTGGCAGACGATCTGGCCAAGGCCGCCATTCCGGTGATTGTCCGGGCGTTTCCGCCGCGCCGAGCCGGCGGCGCGACGCTTGCTGCCTATGTGACAGGGCTCGCCGGCCTGTTCCGGCAGTTTGGCGCGCAGGCCGTGCTGGCGAACACGCTTGAAACCCACGCCGCCGTGGCCGCTGCCCGCGAGGCCGGGTTGCAGGCGCTTTGGTGGCAGCACGAGGGTGGGCCATGGCATGCCTATTTCCGGCATCTGACGCCGACAGCACGGGCACGCGCACTGGCCGCTTTCGCCATGGCCTATCGAGTGATTCAGGTCGCCGATGCGACGCGACAAGCCTGGATGCCCATCGCGAGGCACGGCAATTTCGAAACCATCCGGCACGCCATGACGCCGGCCCGGACCATACAACTTCGATCTGGGTCCCGTACTGCCGAGAGGGCAGCACTGGGGCTGACGGATGACCGGCTGGTGATCCTCATGGTGGGCAGCATCTCGGCGCGCAAGGGCCAAGGCGACATCGCCGGTGCCCTGATGAGGCTGCCAGAGGCGCTTGCCGAACGGGTGCATGTGCTGATTGCAGGCCGCGTGGCAGACAGTCGCTATGGCGATGCCTTGCAGCACGCGATCGCTGGCCTGCCGACTTCGCGGCAGGCATCCATCCGGCTGCTTGGCGAAGTGGACGATCCTGCCCAGCTCTATGCCGCAGCAGACATATTTCTGTGCTGTTCGCGGCAGGAAAGCGCACCCCGGGCGATCGTGGAAGCAATGGAGAGCGGACTGCCGGTGATTTCGACCGACGTTGATGGGATCGGTGAACTGGTCCAGGTCGGATGTAACGCCCTTTCCTATGAACCTGGAAACGTGGATGCATTGGCGGCACGCATTGAAGAACTCGCCACTTCCCATTGCCGGCGCCAATCGTTAGGGGAAGCGAGCCGAAAAATTGGTATGCGTGTCAACGATCACGACCAGTTGATGTCGCGGTTTGGCGCGCTAATTCGTCAGGCAGCCCTGCTCAAGGGCTCGTCAGGCAGACTGCAGGATTGAACTGGAGACCGCCATGACTCTTGGCTTTACCGGCGAGCGCATCGTGCCAGGAGCACCGGACTGCGAACCGAATTTTGCGCAGAAGATGTATCAGGAACATGTTGCCCGCTACGCTTTTGCCGCCCAGCTGGCCGCAGGTGCCGACGTGCTGGATGTCGGCTGCGGGGTCGGTTACGGCTCTCAGCTGCTTGCCAAGGCTGGCGCAACGTCGGTTCTCGGCTTGGACATCGCCGACGATGCGATCGAGCATGCGCGCAAGTATTACTTCCATCCGGCAGCGTCCTTCGCGGTCCACGACGCCGCCCTCATCAGCTTCGCGGGCAGCCATGACCTTGTGACCTGTTTCGAGTTGATCGAGCATGTAGAGGCACAAGAACAAGTCCTCGACCGGATCAAGGCTGCACTGCGCCCGGCCGGCGTGCTGGCTATCTCGACGCCACGACCGCTCGATGACATCCGCACGCACTTCCATGTCCACGAAATGAGCTTCGAGGAACTCCACGGCATGCTGAAGCAGCGCTTCCGCCATGTGGAGGCCTTTTTCGAAGTGAATTGCTTCAGCTCGTTCGTTGGCCGGGCGCTCCCCGAACGGCTGGATCGCATTATCCCGGTGACCGACCGGATCCGGATGGAGCATGCCGATTATTTCGTTTTCCTCGCCAGTGACGAGCCCATCGCCGGCCACCTGCCCGTGGAACCGGTGCTCACCATCAATGATGACCGCTATGTCCTTACGCTCGAACATGATGTCGACGTGCTGCGGCGCGCTGAGACCGATCACAAGGAACGCATTGCCGATCAGGAACGGGAGAAGCAGCAACTTGCCGGCGCACTGGCTGCCGCTGAAGACAGAAACGCGATGTTTGCGGCCTTGCGGGACGAAAATGCCGGCATCCGGACGTCGGTGGACGCCGTCCGTGCGGCCCTCGTTCAATCGGCGGCCGATGCCCGGCTCCCCGAGCTGTTGCACGAACACACGGCGACACTTCTGGACGCCCTTGAGCGCGCGGCGGCACGCCCGGCTGAACCGCTTGGCGCTGACACATTGCTGGCCTATCTGGCGCGACTGGACGAAACCGCTGAACTGCGGCGCGTGCTGATGGACACGCAGGCCCGTCTGGCCAGTATTCAGAGCGAGGCGCATGCCGCCCTTTCGGCGCGCAGCCTCGAAATCGAGGCGCTGGCGCGTCAGCGCGACGAACGCGAGGGAACGATGCGTCAGCAATCGGCCGAGCTTGACACCGTGCGGCGGGCCATTGCCGAAACCAGCCACCGCCTGGCGGAGGCCGAGACCCGTGCCAATGCCCTGGCCGATGAAGCGGGCCGCCTGCCCGAGGCGCTGGCAAAGGTTTCGGCGCTGGAGAACGAGGTCAACGCCATGCGCTATCGGCTTGATCATGCCGAGCGCACGCTGGCACGCTTTCGCGGTTCTCTGAGCTGGGCCCTGACCCGGCCCGTGCGCTGGGTGGGTCGCACCTTCAAGAAGATGACTGGCCGGAGCCTGCCGCAATGAGCCCTTCCGACTATACAAGCGACGTTCTGTTCCTGATTGGCTGCTGGGAAGGCGAGTCCAAGCGCTACCGAGTATACAACATTGTGGAAGGCCTGGAGTATTGGAACTACAGCGCCGAGGTGCTGGATTTCAGCCAGTGCGGCGACATCGTGGACAAGGGCCTTCGCCCGCGCGTCGTCGTGTTTTTCCGGGCGCCCTTCGATCCGTCGAAACGCATCGTGGAAGTGCTGGAGTATTGCCGGGTAAACCGGATCAAGACCGTATTCGATATCGATGACTATGTGTTCGAACCTTCGATCATCGACACGGTCGCGGGTGTGGCCGAACTCAATGCGGCGCAGCGTGCGGACTATGAATGGGGCGTGCGCGCCTATCGGTCGCTCCTATTCAGCTGCGACATCGCCACCACCACGACAAGACTGTTACAGGACAAGCTCTCTGGCCTCGGCCGCGAGGCCCACATCGTTGTCAACAGTGTGAACGTTGCCCAGCGGTCGCTTGCCGACGAGATACTGGCGGCAGCAAAGCCCAAGGACGGTCCCGTCCGCATTGGCTATTATTCAGGCTCGAAGACGCACGCCCGTGACTTCGCCCAGTGTGCAGCTGCCATCCAGGCGGTGATGAAGCGGGATCGCCGCGTGATCTTGCGGCTGGTGGGCCTGCTTGATCTGGACGAAAGCTGGCTCCCCTTTGCCGAGCGCATTGAGCGCGCCGGTTTCATGCCGCCGCTCGACATGCTGCGCGATCTGGCCGCGTGTGACATCAACCTTGCCCCGCTCGAGGAAGGCGATCTGTTCTGCGAGGCCAAGAGCGAGCTGAAATTCTTCGAAGCTGCCCTGGTGGAAGTGCCGACGATTGCCAGCCGCACCCAGCCGTTCGCGGCAGCCATCACGGACGGTCAGAACAGCCTGCTGGCATCTGCGCCGGCGGAGTGGGAGGAAAAACTTGGGCGACTGGTGGCCGATGCGGATCTGCGTAGCCGCCTGGGCGCGGCGGCTCGGGAAACGACACTGGAGCGCTTCACGTCCGAAAACGCTGCAAGGGCCGCGCTGGTTGCGTATGGCCTCGAGGCGCCGGTGCCGGCAAAGCCGCGCAGCAAGTCAGGCCTGAAGATCGGCTGGATCGTGCCCGGCCTGATCATCGGTGGCGGCGGCCATCGCAACATCCTGCGCGCGGCGTATCATCTCGAACGCTTCGGACATGATGTGCGGCTCTATTTCTCCGACACGACGATGACCGAGGCGGAACTGCGCAAGACGGTCCGCAAGCATTTCTACCCGTTCGAAGGCCCGGTTCGCCGCTTTGCCGGCCGCGCCGAGGGGGAGGACGTGATGATGGCCACCCACTGGTCGACCGTGGCGCTCGCGGAATCGGTGCAGTCCCAGATCGGGGAGATCATGTACTTCGTGCAGGATTTCGAGCCCGCCTTCTACCCCATGGGTTCGGAATACATCCTGGCCGAGAATACCTATCGCAAGGGGCTCTATGCCATCACCTCCGGCCCATGGTGCGCACATATCCTGAGGCGGGATTATGCCATGGAGGCAGACAGTTTCCGCTTTCCGGTAGACCGCGAGATATACCGCCCGGACGCGGGCGACGGTGCCGCGCGGGCAAAGCGCGTGCTGTTCTTTGCCAAACCCGAGATGGCGCGGCGCTGCTTCCTGATCGGCACCATGGCACTTCGCGAATTCCATCGCCTGCGCCCCGATCACGAGATCCTGTTCTTTGGATCCGGTAGCGCAAAGCAGCATCCACAGGACTATCCGGTCACCTATCTCGATATCGTTCCGACCATCAACGATCTTGCCCGGCTCTATGCGACATCGTCGTTGGGGCTGGTCTTCTCGACGACCAATCCCAGCCTGGTGCCCTATGAGATGATGGCATGCGGCTTGCCGGTGGTGGATCTCAATCGACCGGGCAACGAGGTGAACTATGACAATCGGCATGATATCGCCCTCCTTGCCGATGCTGATCCGGTGCGCATGGCGCGCGACATGGCAGCCCTGCTGGACGATCCGACGGCGCTCGCGGATCGCAGCGCCAGGGGGATTGAATTTGCCGCCACCTTCCCGAGCGAGGAGGAGATGGCGCGCCGCGTGGAAAGCCTGATCATGGAGCGCCTCGCTCGCAGCAAGCCGGCCAACGCGCGTCGCCGCGCTGTCCGCAATTGAACCGCATCGCGCAAGGACCGGAGAACGTGACGGTGCATCTGATTGCCGGTGGAGCCGGCTTCATAGGGGTCAATCTGGCCGCCGCCTTGCTTGACCGCGGGGACGAAGTGCTGGTGCTCGATGATCTGTCCCGGGGCAGCATTGCCAACATGGCAGCGCTGCGTGGCCGCAACGGCTTCGGGTTCATCGAAGCGGATTGCAGCGATCCGGACACGCTTGATGTTGCGCTTGGCGTGAACCGCTTCGACCAAGTCTGGCATATGGCGGCCAATTCGGACATCCCGGCCGGCGTTGCCGATTATCGCGTCGATCTGCGGCAGACGTTCATGACGACCGTTGCGCTGCTGGACGTGATGAAGCGGCGCGGCAGGACGCGGATTCACTTTGCCTCCAGCTCGGCCATCTATGGCGATCACGGCGAACGGTTGATCCACGAGGATATCGGCCCACTTCAGCCCATCTCCAACTATGGTGCGATGAAGCTGGCATCGGAAGCCCAGTTGCGCGCTGCGAAGGAAGCCTGGCTCGAAGAGGTGTCGGTCTTCCGCTTTCCCAACGTGATCGGGGTGCCGGCCACCCATGGCGTGATCCTTGATTTCATCCGCAAGCTGGTGGCAACCCCGGATCGGCTTGACGTGCTGGGCAATGGCACGCAGCAGAAGGCCTATCTTCATGTCAGCGACTTGGTCGCCGGCATGCTCCATATCGCAGATCGCCGTGAGCCCTATGCCGTCTATAACATCGGTCCAACCGACGATGGGGTAACGGTGCGCTTCATTGCCGAGACGGTGCGCGACCAGTTCCGCCCGGCCGCCGCCATCCAGTTCGGCGAAGGCAATCGTGGCTGGGTGGGCGATGTGCCGAAGTTCGCCTATTCGGTGGAGCGGTTGCTGGCAACCGGGTGGCAACCCCGGCTCGGCTCGCGCGAGGCCGTGCTGAAGGCGGTGGCCGAGATCATCGCGCAGGAGACAAGATGACACAGGCCGTCATCCTCGCTGGCGGCAAGGGTACGCGGCTGGCCAGCCGGCTGAACGGCCGGCCCAAGCCGCTGGTCGACGTGGGCGGCGTGCCACTGCTGCAGCGCCAGTTGGCGGCGCTCGCGATCCAGGGCGTCGACGATGTCGTCCTGCTGGTCAATCACGCCGCCGATCAGATCGCCGAATTCATCGCCAGGCTTGACCTGCCGATCCAGCTGACCCTGGTGGACGATGGCGAGCCGCGCGGCACGGCCGGCGCCACGCTGGCGTGCATCGAGCAACTTCAGGAGCGCTTCCTGGTTGTCTATGGCGACACGCTGTTCGATCTCGATGTCGGCCACTTGTTGGCCGAACATGCACAAAGCGGCGCCGATGCCACCTTGCTGCTGCATCCCAACGATCACCCCGCCGATTCCGATCTGGTGGAAGTGGACGCCCATGGCTGGATCAGCGGATTCCACCCATATCCGCATCCGGCGGGCGCCTGGCTGCGCAACCTGGTCAACGCCGCCTTCTACGTGGTGGAGCGCCGCGCTCTGCTGCCCTGGGCTGGCCGGATGGCCGTGGGGGATTTCGCCAAGGACCTGTTTCCCGCCATGCTGGCCGGCGGCGCCCGGCTGCGCGGCCATGTCAGCTTCGAATATATCAAGGATATCGGCACGCCCGCCCGGCTGGACAAGGCCGAGCGGCAACTGGCGAGTGGACTGGTGGCCAGGGCCCGCCGCCAGACCCCGCAGCGCGCCGTGTTCCTCGATCGGGATGGCACGTTGAACGAGCTGCGCGGCCATATCGCGCGGGCCGAGGATCTGGTGTTGCTGTCGGGTGCCGGACATGCCGTCAAACGTCTCAACGATGCCGAGTATCGCGTGGTGCTGGTGACCAACCAGCCGGTGCTGGCGCGCGGAGAGGCGACGCAGTCCGATCTGGCGCGCATCCATGCCCGGCTGGAAAGCGAGCTTGGTGCGGCCGGGGCCTATCTGGACGATATCCGCTATTGCCCGCACCATCCCCATTCCGGCTATCCCGGCGAAGTGCCGGAGTTGAAGCGTGACTGCGATTGCCGCAAGCCGGCACCGGGCATGGTGCTGGCCGCCGCAGCCGCTCTCAACATCGATCTGGCGCACTCCTGGATGGTGGGCGACAGCAGTGCCGACATCGCGCTTGCCGCGAGCCTTGGTGTGCGCTCCGTTCTCGTTGAAACCGGCGAAGGCGGCCGCGATGGCAAGCACGATGCAGTGCCGGATCATGTCGTGCCGTCGATCCGCGAGGCGGCGGCCCTGATCGTTGCGGCCAGCCCTATCCTGTCCCTTGCGGAGCCCCAGCCGTGATCATCAGCCAAACCCCCTTGCGCATGAGCTTCGTGGGCGGTGGTAGCGACTTGCCGGCATTCTACCGCGAGCATGGCGGCGCCGTGCTCAGCACCGCCATCGACAAATATGTCTATGTCTCCATCAATCGGAAGTTCGATCAGGGCATCCGCCTGGCCTATTCGCGGACGGAGGAAGTCCAATCGATCGCGGAAATCGAGCATGAACTGGTGCGCGCCGCCTTTGACATGCGCGGCATCCGGGGCGGTGTGGAGATCACCACCACGGCCGACATTCCGTCCCGCGGAACAGGGCTTGGTTCCTCTTCCACCTTCACGGTCGGGCTGCTCAACGTGCTCGGTGCCTACCAGGGCCAGCATGTCTCGGCCGAAGAGCTGGCCCGCGGCAGCTGCGAGATCGAGATCGAACGCTGCGGCCAGCCGATCGGCAAACAGGATCAATATGCCGCCGCCTATGGCGGGCTGAACCTGATCGAGTTTCACCCAGACGACAGCGTCTCGTTGAAGCCGGTGATCATGCCGCGTGATCTGCGCGACCTGCTCGAACAGCGTCTCATCGTCTTCTACACCGGCATCACCCGCAGCGCCTCGGCGATCCTGGCCAACCAGTCGGCCGAAACCGGCAGCGACCGGGCCAAGCAGGCGGCGCTCAAGCGGATGGTGGCGCTGGCCCATGTGATGCGCGACGAACTGGGGCGCGGCAACATCGACAGTTTCGGCCATATCCTTGCCGAAAACTGGTCGCTCAAGAAATCGCTCACCAGTGGTATCAGTTCCAGTGACATCGATGGCTGGTATGATCGCGCCATCGGGGCCGGTGCGCTTGGCGGCAAGCTGCTGGGTGCCGGGCAGGGCGGTTTCATGATGTTCTATGCCCCGCGTGAACGGCACGAGGATATCGCCAATGCCGTGGGCCTGCGCCAGGTGCGCTTCGGCTTTGAACCGCTGGGCAGCCGCATCCTGTTCTACAATCCGCGTTGACCCGAAGCCCCCAATCGGAGTTGATCGATGCCCTATTTTCCTGATCGCCTGATCGACGGCGCCGGCCCCTATGCCGGCGAATATTTCGCCCGCATGGCCGCCGCTGCCGCCACCATCGATCCGGCCGCCATCACGGCGGCCGGCGAACTGATCGCCCGCACGGTGGCTTCGGCCAGGCGCATCTATTCCTGCGGCAATGGCGGTTCGGCGGCGATTGCCAACCATCTGGTGTGCGATTGCCTGAAGGGCATCCGCACCGATACGGCGATCCGGCCCAGGGTCTACAGCCTGTCCACCACGGTGGAGACCATCACCGCCATCGTCAACGATATCGGCAGCGAGCAGATGTTCTCCTTCCAGCTGGAATCGCTGGGGGAGGCCGGCGACCTGCTGATCGCCATCAGTTCATCCGGCGCGTCTCCCAACATCGTGCGCACGCTGGAACTGGCCCGCGCCCTGGGCATGGGCACCATCGCCATGACCGGCTTTGCCGGCGCGCCGGCCCGCCACGTCGCCGATGTCAGCCTGCATGTCGATTGCGAGAATTATGGCATTGTGGAGGATCTTCACCAGTCCCTGATGCACATACTGGCGCAATATACGCGCCTTACACACTTGCAGGAACCGGAGAAACTGGGCGCGTTGAAGTTCTGACCGTCACTTTATGGTGTGCTAAATCATGGACGAGGAAACACCGGTCGATGTCGTTGTGCATCGCCCCGCCGCTGCCATACAACGACCCTTGGCAATTGCGTGCCCACTGTGCATGGCGACGGATAGTATATTCGCCTTTGATCAGCGCAAAGATATCGATGGCCGCACATGCGACATTGGACAGTGCCGTGATTGCAGCTTGCTTATCAACTGCACCGACGTGCAGCGCAACATTTTAGAACCCCAGATCAATGACCGAATTCAGGCCCTTTCGTCCGACCAGTTCTACTCTGTCGACGCAAGCTTCCTTGCTGAACTAATTCGTTATATCGATGATAGCAATATTGTTGATTTCTTGTTTGAACAAGAACCCAACGCAGCGCGCGGCGCGATGATGGATTTCGGCGCTGGTCGCGGCATCGTTGCTGCCAAAGCTGCGCGTTTTTACACGGAAGTTTATGCCGTCGAACTGACCCTGGAGGTTTTGCAGCAGGTCCACGCCCATATGCCGGATCGCGATCGTATCCATATTTCTAACGATCTTGACCAAGTTCCCGACGGTCTTGATGGCATCATTTCGATGCACGTCATGGAGCATGTGCCAGAACTCAATGCAATGTTTGCGCGGCTGGCTGCAAAGCTCAATCCTGGCGGCGTTATGCTTTTCCAGGTTCCGATGTTGCGCAACGACTATATCGTGCGTACGCATTATGTCTTTTTCAATGAAAGGGCGGTGCACGCGCTTTCTCGACTGTTTCCGCTAGAAGTTGTCGGTGTTTGGTACGATACCAACTGCGATTTTCTCACTGCGATTGTGCGGCGCCCGCTATCACCGGCACCAGCGCCGGTAGCGGAAACCTATCGCCAGACCAGCATGGCGCGCGGCAGACTGGAGCAGGAACGCGGCAACCGCACTCTGATCAGCGGGTCTGCGGCGCGCTTTCGCGGCCAGTTCGGCCCGTTCGCCGAGCCGCGCTGGGATGACATGACAGTGCGCTTTGCGACCCCGGTCGATCTGAGCACCGTCGAGATTCAGGCTGTCGTCCGGATCGAGGCCGCCCAGCCCGTCGCGCTGCGGATTGCCCTGGTATCGTCAAGCGGAGCGGTGGCCGAAAAGTGGCTGGAGTTGTCACCGGGCTGGTCACATATCCGGCACCATGTCCGCGAGTTTCGACAGCTGTCAGGCACGCCACAACTGTCCGAAACTGTCACCATCCTCTTCGGCGGTGAGACAGTTGGGGTGGCGTTCGAGGCCGAATTGGCCTTGTGTTGACAAGGGGGCTAGAGCGACCACGTCATGACCTCGTCCATTGTCGGCTGCCGCAGCCCATCATGCGGCACGCCGGTGCGCGCCCAGGCGGGGTGATGGAACGGATCATGGCGCACCGCATCGCCCCAGCGCGCCTGCAGCAGCGCCCATTCCCGCCGCATCCGCCGGCGCTGGGCGCGTGAGACATTCAGCCCGCGTGACACCGATTCATGATGCAGCAGGGTGATGGCGCCGCAATAGGCGACGATCCGGCTGCGCGCCCGCAGCTTCAGGCACAGATCGACATCGGCAAAATCGATGGCCAGGCCAGCCTCGTCAAAGCCGCCCGCGCCTGCGAAATCTGCGCGGCTGATGGCGATGAAGGCGCCGGTGACGGCCACGGCTTCCCGGATCGCCGTCCAGCGCCCGGCCGGGCCGGGATCGCTGCCATTGCGCCAGCGACCATCGTGCTGCGGGCCATTGTCCATCCCGAACACGAAGCCGGCGTGCTGGATGCGGCCATCGGGATAAAGCATGCGGGCGCCCACCGCGCCCACCCGCGCGTCTGCCAGCAGCCCGGCAAGGATGCGGTCCCAGCCGGCGGTCTGCATTTCGGTATCGTCGTTGAGAAACAGCAGCCGGTCTGCACTGGCGGCGGCGGCGCCAAGGTTGCTGGCCCGCGACCAGTTGAACGGTTCATCGAAGGGCACGATCCGCACGCCGGGTTCTGCGGCCAACCGGGTCAGCAGCGCCCGCGTGGCCGGCAGCCGGCTGCCGTTGTCGACGATCACGATCTCCAGCAGATCGCGCCGGCTGGCGGTGGCGCGCAGGCTGGTGATCGCTGCGTCCAGCAGGCCGGGATTGTCACGGGTCGGGATGATGATCGACAGCTTCTGTGGTTCGGCATCGGGGAGGGCGCGTGCCGGCATCGCCACTGCAGGCAGTGTGGCCAGCACCAGCGGCACATGCGCGGCCGGCCCCGCTGCCTCCGTCTGCGCCGCCGCTCGCCGTGCTTCCACACCGGCAGTTGCCTCCAGCCACAGCCGATCCCCCTGCGGCAACAGCCACGGATCACAGCGCCGCCCGTCTGCACCCACATGATCATGATCGGACCGCAGCACCGCCGCACTGGTGCGCGCAGCGGCTTGGTTGAGCCAGGCCAGCGCCTGCGGATGGAGACAGGCCTGTGCCGGCAGCGGCAGATCATAGATGGCAAGGCCGGGCCAATCGCCAACCTTCTCCCTCTCATCAGTGTCAAGGCACCAGGCCACATGGGCTTGCGCAGCCAGTGATTGCACCAGCGGGCTGTCCACGGCGCTGCCGCCCGTCACGCGGATGCGGAACAGTGCGGCCGCTGGCGTGGGTGGCGGTCGCGGGACATCATCCGCCAGTTCAGCCCAGGCCTGGCGCGGACGGACCCCGGGCTGCGGCACCGGCAGCGCTGCCCGCTGCCCCAACCGCAGCAAATCGGAAACGGCGCCGCCATGGCCCCGGCCCGCGGACTGCCTCAGGGCGGCGATGGCCTCCTCCCACTGGCCGGCAAGGCGCAACGCGCGCCCAAGCTCGCGCAGCAGGGCGGGGTCATCCGGGCTCAGCGCAAGGCCGCGCCGCAAGGCCGTCACCGCTTCGGCGGGGCGCTGGCCTGACCGCAGGGCCTGGCCATGGGCACGATGCAGCACAGCCATCGGCAGGGCAGCTGCGACATGGCCCAGTTGGTCCGCCAGCGCGGCCCAGTGGCGCGGCTCCTGCGTGGCGGCGGCCAGCGCTGCCAGGGCCACCGCCATGGCCGCCCGAACCGGCAGGGCGACCAGGCCGGCGGCTCGCCCCAGTGGCTTCATTGCAGGTGGATGGCCCGGTGGTAGAATTCGAAAGCCTCGTCCGGATCGGTGAACACCGACATTTCGCCTTCCGACAGCACGCACAATGTCGAGCAATGCTCGCGCACATAATTGGCGTCATGGCTGACGATGATCAGGGCCCGGTCCGCGCGCTTTTCGAACAGTTCGGCGTGGCATTTCTCGTGGAAGCGCGCATCCCCCACGGCCACCACCTCGTCGATCAGGAAACAGTCAAACTCGATCACCATCGAAAGGGCAAAGGCCAGGCGGGCCCGCATGCCGGAAGAATAAACCCGCAGCGGCTCGCGCAGATAGGGCCCAAGTTCCGAGAATTGCTGGACATACTCCAGCTTGTCTTCCCACGGGATGCCATAGATCCGGCAGATGAAGCGCAGATTGTCCAGCCCGGTCAGCGCGCTTTGAAAGGCGCCGCCAAAGGCCAGCGGCCACGAGACCGACATGCGCCGTTCTACCAGCCCCGATGTCGGCTGCTCGGCGCCCGACAGCAGCCGGATCATGGTGGACTTGCCGGCTCCGTTGCGCCCCAGTATGCCGACCCTTTCGCCGGGCGCCACGGTGAGGTTGATGTTGCGGAACACCTCGCGCGGGCCCTGCGAGGTGGGATAGGATTTGCACAGGTCCACCAGCCGGATCATTCCGGAACGACCTTCTGGCTGACCACACGGGTCTTGGCCAGGCCCAGGCCGGTGAGCAACAGGTTCACGCTGATCAGATAGGCAAGATCATAATGGGCGTGGACGACCGAACCGAAATAGCCTTCGCGCAGATATTCGATGGCGTTGACCATCGGCAGATAGAGGATCCACTGCTGCCCGGCCGGCGGCAGCGTGTCGACCGTGAAGGCCGCGCCCGAAAGGGGCAGGATGAGATAGGCAAATGGGTGCCAGAGCTTTTCAACGATGTCATAATCCTCTGCCAGCGCGCCGAGTAGGATGGCAAGACCGGCGCCGAACCAGGCCAGCAAGAGCCAGCCGATGCACACCTGCAGCAGGTCTTCCGGCAGCGCCATCCAGTCGATCCCGGTGAACAGGACCGTGAGCACGATGAAGCTGATGGTGGCGCCCATGAACTCCAGCGCCAGCCGCGACAGGAAGATATCAATCACCTTCACCTGCCGGTGGAACATCAGCGCGAGATTGGGACCGATGGAACCGATCAGCCGGCCGGGCATGTTGCGCCACAGCAGGATGCTGGAATAGCCGGTGACGGCAAAGGCCGTGATGGGCAGGCTGGAGACATGGTTGAGATCGAGTCCAACCCAGAGCAGCGTCACCGCCAGCGTGAACAGCATCGGTTCGAGAAATAGCCACAGGAAACCGAAATTGTGCCGGCCATAGCGGGTGATCATTTCCCGTAGCAGCAGCGCCCAGATCACCCGGCGCTGCACTTCGAACGCCGCTGCCAGCGCGCTGCGGCCATCAGATGGGCCGGCCGGCGACATGCTCATTGCCCATGCTCGCGCACGCCGGCCAGCATCATCGAGAGCACGCCCCAAACGATCAGCGCAAACACGAAGGTGGACAGCACGCCGCGAATGCGCCGTGGCTCGATGGGATAATCGGCAAGGTTGGGCTCCACGATGCGTTCGACATAGGCCTGCTTGCGGCGGGCCTCATTCTCGGCGTCCTGCTGGGAGGCCATGGCGACGGCAAGCTGACGGTCGGCGAACTGGCTTTCCAGCTGCAGCCGCTGATACTGGGCCGCGCGCGAGGACAGGGAGCGCCGATCACCGGCCACCTTGCCGATTTCGGCGTCAATTGCGGCCGAAAGGCTGTTGGCCTGCGCCTGCAGCACGCTGATCTGCGGATTGCTAGGCGCCACGGACCGCAACTGGGCAAGGCGGGACTGGGTGGCGATCAGCTCGTCCTGCAGCTTGGAGACCATCTGGATCTGAACGGTCGCCTGCTTTTCAGGATCGACAACCCCCTCGCGGTTGCGGAAGGCGGAAAGAGCCAGCGCGGCGCTCTGGGCCCTCAGCTTGGCTTCGGCGACTTCCTTGGACGAGGTGCGGATCAGATCGCTCCGGGCGCGTTCATTCAAACGGTTGACGGTTGCTTCCGCCATGTCGAGCAGTCGCTGGTTGATGTGCTGCGCATCTCGAGGCGAATAGGCCTTCACTGTCAGTGTGATGATCGAGGACTCGGTGTCCTGCACTGCCGTCACCTTGCCCAGATAATACTCATACAACTCCTCAAACGATCCGCTGATCCCGAGTGGATCGAACCGATCGAACAGCGAGATGCCCGCCTGCGTGTAGGCGGTGCGGAATGCGCCGCCCTTGTCCACGGCACGCAGCGCATCACGCGAATTGACGAAGTTCTGGGCAGCGTAGATCTCGTCCCCCGCTGTACTGAACCCCGCCGCGCTCTTCAGCAGCAGGCCAACGCCCGAAGCTGCCGGTTTGTCAGGACTGCGGACGATGAAGCGGGATTCCGAGACATAGACGTCCGACGCAATCGCCCCAAAATACAGGGTGGACGCAAGGGTGGGCAGCACGACGGAAAACAGGAACAGGCGATCCACGCCACGCACACGGCGGACCAGGGAAGAAAGAGAGCTCACCGGCGCGTTTCCGCCAATTGCGGCATGGAACATGTTAACATGCTCCTCACAAGTCCGCCCGAGCGATGGTCGGCATGATTGCAAGGCAGTGTGGGCGCGGCGTCATCGACAGTATGTTCCGGCAAGAAGAAGTTCCTGTTTCATTGGCGGCCACACGGCGTGGCGCCTGAATAAACGGCTGGCGCATGGGTGGCAATGGCGGGCCTGTGCCGCTCAGGACGTGCTGACCTTCGCGGGATGCGCGTGATAACGCACGATATCGTCTTCCCCCAGATAATCCCCGACCTGGACCTCGACCAGCAGCATCGGCACATCGCTGCCATTCTGCAGCTGGTGGATGGCGCCTTGGGGGATAAAGACATGTTCGCCTGGGCTGACGGCGCGCGTCTGGTCCTGGACGATCACGTGGCCCCGGCCAGAAAGGATGATCCAGTGTTCGGCGCGGTGCGCATGCGACTGCAAAGACAGCGACTGGTGGGGATCGACGACGAGCTGCTTGACCTGATAGCCCTTGCGGATGGCAATGCTTTCATACCAACCCCATTTGCGATGATCGCGTCGGCTTTCATCGGCTTCCGGCCGGTCCTTCTGCCGCAAGCGTTTCACAACTTCTGAGACGCGCTGGCTTGAAGATTGTGGCGCGACCAGCACGGCATCCCGGGTCACCACGACCATCATGGCATCAAGATCCAGCCCGACCACCATTTGGTCCGGCACTTCGCTGCGCAGCAGGCAGTCCTTGCAATCGATGGCGTCGGCCTGGCCGTCAATCAGGTTGCCATCGCCGTCGGGTGCGCCTTCCCGCCACACGCTCGACCAGTCGCCCACGTCCGACCAGCCGCCGGCGAAGGGCATGACGGCCAGATTGGCGGACTTCTCCATGATGGCGAAGTCGATCGAGATGCCAGGCGATTGCTGCCAGTCCGCTTCGCCCAGGTGAACGAAGTGGCCGTCGCGCCGGCTGGCCGCCACCGCTCCGGATACCGCTGCGAAAATGTCGGGGGCCACCGCCCTGTAAGCGGCAGCCACGGCGCTCACCGACATCAGGAACATGCCGGCGTTCCAGAGGTGACGGCCGCCGTCTAGCATGGCCTGCGCGGTGGCGCGATCAGGCTTCTCGACGAACCGCGCCAGTGGCTGGGGCTCGTGGGCGCGGCGGGCGTCGGCATCGGCCAGTTCAAGATAGCCATAGCCGGTTTCGGGCCGCACCGGCTCGATGCCGAAGGTGACCAGGTTGCCGGCCCGAGCTGCCGGCACCGCGGCCTGTGCGGCAGCCCTGAACGCGGCGACATCGGCAATACGATGGTCTGACGGCAGCACCAGGATGACCGCCTCCGGGTCTTCCATGGCAATGTGAAGGGCGGCCGACAGGATTGCGGGCGCCGTGTTGCGGGCATCAGGCTCGACGATCACGGCACCGGGCATGCGTTCGATACGGGCAAGTTGTTCGATCACGCGGAAACGCTGATCAGCCCCTGTCACCACGACAGGCGCGGCAAAGCCGGTATCGTCAACTAGCCGAACAGCGTGCTGGAACAGCGATTGTCCCTCGACAATCAGGGCAAATTGCTTGGGCAGGTTGCGCCGCGATGCCGGCCACAGGCGCGTCCCAGCGCCGCCGCACAATATGACCGGGTGGATCGTGACGATACGCATCCTGTCCTCTTCGATCAGTCGGGCACCGATCCCTGTTATGCTGGCCGCATGCCGCAGTCGCTTGTCTGAACCACATTCCCCGCCCGCCACGCAAGCATGCAACATGTCCGATCCGGCCGCGCCGGCAATTCCCCGGCGAAAGCTGCGGTGAACCGATGCCTCGGGCGGCTTCACCGGCTCTTACAGCGTTTTGACAAGGATGGCAGCAGATGCCATTGCATGCATTGAGAGGCGCCCCCAGCCTCGACCGCTTCACGGATGCAGCACATTCCGCCCACCATGGACCATCGATTCCCGTTCCGACCCGGCCTTGCGATGCTCGCCGGCAGTCTCCTGCTTTCTGCCTGCCAGCCCTATGGTCCCGGGCGTGAGGCCATCCTGAACGCCGGCGCCGTTCCAGCCAGCCCGAACAGCCCGGAGGTCGCGATCCGGGTGATCCGCATCAGCGCCGAGATCGCCAGCAGCTTCAAGCCGCCAGCGCCGTGGCCGGCCTTTGCCGATGTGCTGGCCGGGGCGCGGCCAGTCGGCACCACGGTCGGCACCGGCGACGTGCTGGAGGTCACGATCTGGGAAGCGCCACCCGCAACCCTGTTCGGCGGGCAGGCGCCTGATGGCCGGGCCAGTGCCGGGATCACGACCTCGCGGCCCACCAGCGTGCCGGAACTCATGGTTGGCCCGGAAGGCACGATCATGGTGCCCTTTGCCGGCAGCATTCCCGCCGCCGGGCGCAGCCTGCGCGAAATCGAGGCGGATGTGGTGCGGCGCCTGCGCGGCAAGGCCAATGCCCCGCAGGTTCAGGCGCGTGTTGCGCGCAATGTAACTGCCACCGTCACTGTTGTGGGTGACGTGTCCAATTCGGCGCGGGTCGCACTCACGCCGCGAGGAGAGCGGATACTGGACGTGCTGGCGCAGGTTGGCGGGGTCAAGCCGCCGGTGAATCTCACCACCATCCAGATCACGCGCGACGGGAAGAATCACCGGATGCTGATGTCGGAGATCATCGAGCGCGGTGAGAACAATGTCGTTCTGGCCCGGGACGACATCGTTACGGCGCTCTTCCAGCCCTATAGCTTCACGGTTCTGGGCGCCGCGAACCGCAATGACGAGATCCGGTTCGAGGCCTTTGGCATCACCTTGTCGCAGGCGCTCGGCCGCATCGGCGGCTTGCAGGACGGCCGTGCCAACCCGCGCGGCGTTTTCTTGTTCCGCTGGGAAGAGCCCGAAATCCCCGGTGGCCAGCGCATTCCCGTCATCTACAGCTTCGACCTGAAGGATCCGGCGGTCTATTTCCTCGCGCAGCAGTTCCGGATGAGCGACAAGGATCTGGTGTACATCACGAACGCGCCGGTGGCAGAATTGCAGCGCTTTGTGAGCATTGTGTCGCAAACCATCCTGCCCATCGCCACCGTTACAACGGTGATCCAGCAGCAGGATTGATTGTTAGGGGCGCGGGCCTATGGGCGGCAATGATGCCCCTTACATCCTCGATGTGTCGCGCATGGTGTGGCGGCGCTGGGCCGGCGTTCGCCCCACCGGGATAGACCGGATCTGTCTTGCCTGGCACGATCATTATGGGCCGTCATCACAGGCGGCGTTGTTTCACCGTCGAGGCTGGCATATCCTGCCGATGGCGGCGTCGCAGGCCTTGTTCCGCCTGCTTGGCGATGAGGGTCCGCGCGAACAATTCCGCCGCCGTTTCGCGGCCTGGGCAGCGCGCAACCTGGTCTCTCTTGCCCGTCCGCTGCCCGGGCGCGGGCGGCTCTGGCTGAATGTCGGCCACACCGGCCTCAATCTGCCCGGCCTGGCAGATTGGGTGCGTCGCGCCGACATCAAGCCGTTGTTGATGCTGCACGACATCATTCCGATCACCCACCCCCAATATTGCCGCCCCGGGGAACAGGCCCGACACGAGGTGCGGGTGAAGACACTGCTGAAGATTGCCCATGCCGTGATCGGCAACAGCCGGGACACGCTGGATCGGCTGCAGGCCTATGCCGACAGCATCGGTATGACGGTGCCTCAGGCGTTGCCGGTCTGGCCGGGCACGCCGCGGCTCGCCATGCCAACCGGTGCGCCGGCGCCGGCCATTGACGAGTTTGTGATCCTCGGCACCATCGAAGGCCGCAAGAACCACATGCTGCTCCTCGACGTGTGGGAGCAGCTGGTGGCCAAGCATGGCACAGCCGCACCAAAGCTAGTGATCATCGGCCAGCGCGGCTGGGCTTGCGAC
>JALORF010000001.1 GCA_025459195.1 Beijerinckiaceae bacterium | reverse complement strand
GGTCGTCGTATGGATGTTCTTCGGGAATTTGCGCCTGGCCTCATCAGCGATGGCCTTGTTGAACGCCAGATACAGCCCGCGCAGTGCCCAGCGCTCGCCGTAGGCCACAAGGGTGGAAGTCTTGCCACAGCCCGCACCTGCGGCGATCTTGATGAGGCCCTGGGGCGGGCGCTCAAGAATTGCCATCTGTTCGGCAGTATGGAGCATCGAACACTCCCGACAGGTTGATTCGGAGCCGATTTATCCATCGGTGCCGACATGACCGAACAGGTGACCAAGGCCGACCTCGACTCTCTGCACAACCGCATTGCGGAGCTCGAAGCCGTGCGCGCTGAACCGGTCAAGGTCGAAATCGAAGGTCTCGACGGCCTCAAGCGCTGGAGCGAGGCGGTCGAGGCCAAGGATCTGGACAATTTCTATCTCAACCACAGCGTGCCGGATCGTTCATTCTGGGGTTTGTTTTGGGTTATTTTTGGTGGCGGTGTCCTGTTTGCATCAGTGTCTGTAGCGCTATACTGGTAAACTAATTCTTGGGTTTTTCATCACTTATAGCTGACTTAACGCCATCCACGAAGATTTCTCCAGCGTTGCGCTCGTCCTTCCCAACCACATTGTCCATGGTGACCTGCGGCACGTCAGACAGGTTCTTGTCGACGCCCTTAAATTCCTCTTTACGCTCATCAATGTAACCGCCAAGTCGGGCTTCACCCTTCTCTGCAACGTTGCCCTGAATATCGCCCCGGCCACGATAGACGTCACCGGGTCGGCGACATGCTGCTCGTGCACGGTGGCGACAGCGATGGGCTTGACCGCTTTGCGTCGCGTTGGGCCGAGCATCGCAGTGTGCCGCAGCTTGTGTTCCGGCTGAACCTGAAGCTCGGCAACCGGGCCGGGTTCCGGCGCAATGAGCAGTTCATTGCGTTGAACCCCCGCTACCTTGTCGCCTATCCCGGATCCGGCGTCCTTGAGCGCCTTGTCATCGATGCCAAACGCGCCGGCATCACCGTGGTCGACCGGCGCGGTCCAATCAATCGCGCGCAAACTGCCACGGCGGGTTGAACTTGCTGATGCCGGATGTGCCGAGGCGCGTCCGGCATCTTTCATCCCCAGCAGAGTTGCAGTTTTTGGCCCGTTCAAGACGCTGGCGCATTGCACCCTGTTCGCCGTACGCAAGGCCTTTCTGGCCGGTGACATCCCGATTGCAGTGGCCATGTTTGTCAGCGACGCGCTTCAAACGGTCCCTGACAACCGTGGCCTCCTTGCCCGCCGGGACATCGATATCTTCGACCGTCTGTTCACCCTCGATCCGGCCGATCACACAGTGGCGGCCGTTGCGGGAAGCGCCGCATGCCCACGCACCGAACGGTGCTGACCTTCAGCGGTCAGGGCCGCCGATGAGAGTGGAGGCGACCAGGCAGGGATGCCCGATGGTCGGGCGAATGGAGAACCCCCATGCGCGTCATCCTGATCGATCCGTGGATACAGACGATAGTCGCCACCAGCAAGCTTGCCGGTTACAAGGATTACTATCGCCTCCTGTCCGGCACTTCGCCCGACGGCCTGCATAGCACGCCGGTCACCTGTTTCGACATCACCATGGTCAATACACCAGCCAACCATCTGCTGGTCGTCGATGATGAAGGCTTTCTGAAGAGCGAGCAGGCTTACTTCGAGCTTGACGGGCGAACCTTCGCGGGGCGCGGCGTGCTGATCGGCGATTCCGGTCGCGAGGATGATGGCCCGGCAACTGTCAGCACCGACGATTTGCTGGCCTTGATCCGCTGGATCCCGGTGGGCAGCAGAGTCTGCATCAGTCGTCCGATTGTCCGCGGCTTCGACACGACCGACGAGCTGCTCCGCTTCCTTGGAGAGGAATGACCATGGCACGTCGTTCTTCACCGGCTGCAGACGCTGCTGGCTGCGGTGGCCCGAACCGGGCCTCGTCATTCTCGGTCACTGGTATGGCTGGTCACGTTACCCGTCGAGGAACTCCGCTACGGCAACCCGACAACCACCGAGGAAGCGTCCGGCCAGCCTGCTGTCACGCTGCTGCGCGCCAACTTATTCGGCCTGTTCGTTGCCGTGCTGGCAGGGATCGTGCGCTATATGGCCCTTGCCACGGGCCAGACGGTTGATGCCACGACTACCCGGCTTGTGGCCTATGGCATCGAAGCGCTCGGTGAGGCGGTCGTGACCAGTGTGAACCTGCTTGGGCTGTGTCACTCCCGGTCCAGGCCGCAATCGGGCTGGCGGCCACATATGCCCGATACACGATGGATGGTCAGGACCAGTCTGTTCGAGCTCCAGAACGCACCCAGCGACCGGCCTGTCTGAGCCACTGCGCGGTTGCCCGACAACCCCGCCGGCGGGGCCGTGTTGCCGGTCCTCTCCGGCAGGCCGGGGGACCGGCGGCCCGCACCACTCCCCGCCGCCGGGGTTTCCCTCGCCCTGCTCGGTGTCTGGCATCCCCGCTGCGTCTCCCATCGTCAGCCGTCGCCGGGATGGTCCCGGCGCACCAGAACAGGAGCAGTCCCATGACCAATATCGTCATTCTTGTCGGGAATGTCGGCGCCGACCCCGAAAGCCGCAACGCCCAGGGCGGCACCATCATCACCAGCTTCTCGGTCGCCACCTCACGCCGCTACCGAAACGATGCCGGCGATCTCGTCGAACAGACCGAATGGCATCGTATCACCGCCTTCAGCGGGCTGGGCAAAACCATCGCCCAATACGTCCGCAAAGGCATGAAGGTCTCTGTTCAAGGCCGGCTCCACTACAGCAAGTGGACTGATCAGGCTGGGCAGACCCGCTACGGCGTCGACATCTATGCCAGCGAGGTCGAGTTCCTCAGCAAGGCACCCACCGGCAGCGCCGCCGCCGACGGTGCCGGCTCGGGCGATGAAGAAGTTCCGTTCTGAGCCGCTTTCTGCCCCGGCGCTGCGGCGCCGGGGCAGATTTCCATCGATTGATCTGCTTCAGTCCGGCAGTCTTGATAACAGTTGATAAGCGTCTACAATTGCCGAAGAGGAGACATCACATGATCAGTGCTGACCTTGGCGAGCGGCTGGAGGCCTATGTAGCGCACCTGGTGGCAACCGGTCGCTACAACTCGAAAAGCGAAATTCTGCGGGAAGGCGTGCGACTGATCCAGGACAGGGAGACGAGGCTCGCAGCGCTTGACGCGTCGATCGGCCGGAGCCTCGCCGACGCCGGCGCCGCGCGCATCACGCCTGCAGTTGACGTATTCGACAGGTTGGACGCCAAGTACCGCACAATGGCCCGCACTTCTGAATGATGATCGCATGATCGTTGTTTTGACCGAGGAGGCGGAGCGCGACCTTGAAGCAATCGGCGACTATATTGCACGCGACAATCCGGAACGCGCCACCAGCTTTATCGCCGAATTGCGTGATGGCTGCGTCGGGCTTGCGACATTCCCCGAACGCTTCCCGGTCGTTCCGCGCTATGCCGCGCACAATGTCCGACGCCGGGTTCACGGCAATTATCTCATCTTCTATCAGGTCGAGGCGGACCGGGTGATGATCCTCCATATCCTGAACGGCGCGCAGGACTACGAAGCGATCCTGTTCCCGCGCTGACGACGAGCAGCAAAGTCGTATTGGCATACACAGAGTCGCCCGGACGCTGCCGCCGGGCGGCTTTTCATTTGTCCGGCTGGAGGGGAGGAAGCGGAGCCGGGGCAGGCCAGACGAGCTGGCCGTACAATCGGAGACACGCCATGCCGCGCCGCGAAATCGCCATCCTGACTTGTCTGCCTCAGTTCATGAACATTGAGGATGATCGCCTCGAAGCCAGCGCGCCATGTTTCGGGCTGGCCCATGTTCTGCCCAATAGCGCACTGGCACGGACGCTCACCTTCCTGAACGTCTCCAAGGGGCATTTCCTCGACCTTGTTGAAACCCGCACTGGCATCCGCCCAACCGACCGCCGCCCCGATATCAGGAACACCGGCCCGTGGCGGCATCGCCATGAGCATGCCAGCAGTTGGCGCGCACTTCGTGTCAAGGCCAGCAAGAGCCAGCCCCCGTTGCTCAGCGACACGCAGCTCGTCGAGTTGTTCGACAATGCCAGTTATGGCGGCCATCTCGCGATCGCCGGGTGCGTGCACGACGATTTCCGCCTTCCCTCCCCGCCCTATGCTGCGATCAGCGTCCGCGGCCGCTTCCAGATCGGCATCATCGACTATCTCTGGGGCTCCGGCCACAGCGTCACCTTCGACGGCCAGCTGACGCTCGATATGCGCGGCGGCCAGGCCAGGCCTCCGCCGGGCATCCCGTTCGACGATGTGTGCGGCTTTGCTGCAGACTGGTTCCGCATCGACATGATCTCGCACGCCACGCTGCCGCGTGGAATGCGCTGGGTAGCTGAACCGGCAGCCAGACCCGTGGTGCCAGCATAAGGGCGCTCATGATCCCCACCGCACCCTGTGTCTGCGCCATGCCAAAATGTGACCGGATCCCGACGATGATGCGTGGCTGATTGCGGCTTGATTGGGGTCGAAGCAAATGATCCTATCATATCGCCCATTGGCGTTGTTTGGCGCGTCGTAAATCCTGCGCTCACAATGATGGGTGCAATGCAACGCAACCGTCCATGGAAAGGGGAGGGGGCTGATGCCGGGTGAGCAATCAGGCTCGCTGGAGACCGACCATGTCCACCCTGCCCGAAGAACCCGCCGCCTCGCCTGTAACGCCGCCCGTGTCGAACGCGGTCCCGATCGCAGTTGAACAGATTCTTGCCGAGATGGCGCAGCAGTCCCGCACGCTCGAAGCGTGCATCGCCATCAACAAAGCACGGCTCTTTCCGGTGCTGGCTTCTGCCGGCATCGTCGAGATCGAGGTCACTTATTATGGCGAAGGTGACAGCGGCGGCATCGAAGAGCTGCGCTGTCTCGGCTCGAACAACTGCGCTATCGAACTACCGTCGGCCATGATCACACTGCAGTCGACCAACTGGAATGGCACCAATGTCAACGAGCAGGAGCTAGCGTTGTCCGATGCCATCGAGGCGTTCGCGCTTGACGTTATCGAATGCCGTTTTGCCGGGTGGGAGAACAATGACGGCGCCACCGGCACTGTCAGCTTTTGCGTGGCGGAGGCCAGGATCACCCTGATCCATGGCACCAAGTCGGTCAGCTATGACCACGCCGAGTTCTGAGCCATGGCCCACTGCTATCACCATGCGCTGGCCAGCGTACGCCGCTATGGCGGTGTTGCCGCCGACTATCAGCCGATCCACGACTGGTTTGATGAGTCCAAGGCCCATCACGCCGACTTCCGACACCGGGCACTGCGCCACCATGCCGAAGGCATTTTTTTGGCTGAGGCGGTATTCGGCACGACTATCACGAACAGCGATGGCCGCGCCGTCCCTGTCCGCCTGATCGGCGAGGACCATGTCCGCGAGGATCTGGGCCATATCCCCAGCTTCACCGACTGGGCCCGCGCCATCGCGCCACAGCGCTGGATGATGGTTGGGACCAGGCTCGAGCAGCGGCTGGATCACATCGCCCCGCCTGCAAGCTGATGCGACACGGCTCAATATCTCCGCGCACTCGCGCAACTCCGCGGTTCGAATCAACCGCCACGCGCTGAGGCGCGGCCCGGTTTCCTTCTCCCCGATCATCCTTCGCATCGCCCGCCGAAGGGGTGCGCGGGCCGATGTTCTACGCAATCATATGCTCGTCAGACTGCGCTGCTGAAAGGCAGGGAAGGCTGGTCTGCATTGCCCTGATCCAGCGCCAGCAGCTGCGCACAGCGCGCATCGAGAAGATCATGGAGAACGCTGGCATCATGCGCCGCATCGACCGGATCGCGCGCCACGGCGGCCGCCAGCGCGGCCTTGAGCCAGTCGCTTGCGGCTGGATCGGCGAGCACATCCCCGAACCGAAGCGTGACCATGTCGCCGCGCTCAAGGGGCGGCATGATCAGCTCCGGTGGCGGCATGTTTTTCTGCGCTTATGCTCCGGCGATTGCCGGCTGTTCCGTCACGGCTGTTGTTGTCCTTGTGTGCTGGCAGTGCGGCGCCCATCAACGCCATGGCTTCGGTAAACCCGAGCCGCTGGGCTGCCCGCAGCAACTCGGCAATTTGGCTTGGCGCAAACGCCGGCCCGACGGCGTCGAGCACGGCGTCGCCCAGTTCGGATGCCGCCGCTGTTCGCGCAGCCCTGGCGCGCACCTCAAGCGCATCGCGCTCGGCATCGATCTGCAGCAGCGCTGCCAGACCCTGGAACTTACGTGTAGGCATAAAAAGTCCCTTCCGATCAGGATCGGACTTTGGACCAGCGCTAAGACTGCCACCAGAACTTGCGACGGGCAAGTATCTGATCTGCGCACGGGCGAGCAGCAGCGTGGAGCCAGCGCGCGCCCGGCTTGTGAAGGTTCAGCGGCGCTGCGACTGACGCCTGGGGCGCGACGACAAGGCCTGTTCAACCCACGCCTTTTCAGCTGGCCTCCCAGCATGACGGAGGCGTGAGGCAGGCCTCAAGGACGACCGGGCCCCACCATTTTTGCGGGCAGGAACCGGGCCGATCCGGGCTCGGTTCCATTCCTGCATAGCCGGTGCTGCGACCCGGCTCCTGCCCGCAAAAATCGTTTCCCCCGTCGCCGCTGCGCGGTCGCGCCGAGGCGCGATCCCTGACCCCTGCCTCACGCCTCCGTCCCGCGCTGCCCTGTCGCACGAGCGACGATCGGAAAGGAGCTTCGCCATGGACAATATGATCACCGCAACCGCACGCGCTGCTGCGTTTGAAGCAGCCCTTGCCCGCGCCTATGAACGCACCCGCACATCGGCCTTCGATAATCACGTCATCGGCCTCGATGATGGCAGCTACGAGGTCATCGACGAAGGCGATATCGGGCCGATGGAGCAGGCACTCATCGACCGCATCTGCCACACCGCACCAGGCCGCATGTCAGGGCTCTATTGAGCCTCAACATACACCCGTCATCACGGCACCAGGGGAGCTGCAAAGCTCCCCTTTTTTTGCTGAGAGCTCATTGCCCTGCACCGCCTTAGCGCTGGCGCTCGGGCCGGTCTGCGGCGTTCGCGCCCTCGCGCGCGCGGTTCCGGCACGCATTTCCCCGCCGGCCCATCACCGCGATCACAGCACATCAGAGCGGCAGGCGAATGCAGAATTTGTCACACCCTACGCAGCTTTGCTGCCGGAGAATTCTGCACAAGATATTGATTGTGGCCTCTTTTTTGGACGGCGCAAAGCGGCAGGGTGAGTGCGGCGGCACGCCGCAAATCGTGCCCTTTCGGCAATGTAGTACCCAGAATGTATCTAACCATTTGTTTTCATTTTTGAGATTTATCAGCGTCGCGATCCTGTTTGCAGGCAGCGCGCTCTGTGATAATCTATTTCTGAGTTTGCGGAGTGCCGTGCCCGACGAGGTGCTGGCAATGGGAAATCTTCGCAAAACAACCGTCTACCTTGAACCTGACGTCCATGCGCATTTCCAGCGCATTGCACTCGCGCGCAAGTTGCCGGTGAGCTTTATCCTGAAGGAACTCGCTGACCAGGAACTGGCGCGATACCGGGCTGGATCTGTGCCGGGGATGAGCAGTGAACAGCTCGTCCTGCACATTGCCATCGGTGTCGATGCGCTCCTCAAGTTCAGCGCCAGCCCGGCGGCTTTCGAGGCGGCCAAGGAAGCGCGGGAACGCCGGCTTGGGAGGACTCGCGATGCGCACTGATCGCGGACATTTCACCCGCGGTGCGCAGGTGCTCGAGACTTTCGGACTGATGTTCGTCGCCGGCCTCAAGCCCATGATGTGGGGACTATCGGCGCTGTTCCTGATCATGCTTGCCATCAACTGGTGGACAGGCATGGGGGAGGGCGACTGGTATCGGTGCCTGATGAAGGTCTATGCCGCTATCTGGGGCTATGTCCGGCTTTCGCCCGACAAGCTGGTCGCCGTCCTCGATGCCGGCAACCACACGGTCATGGTACCGGTGCGCTATGTCGACAGCATCCCGTCGGTGATCGCCGCTTGGCAGCGGTTCACCGGCAGCATCTGGGGTGCATTTTATGTCACGCTGTTTGGCGGGCTGCCGCTGTGCCTGCTCTATACCATCGCGGCCAACCGTATCGGTCGGCGTGTCGTGCGCCGGGAGCATCTACGAGGTGCATCGCTGTGCTCCGGCAAAGAACTAAAAGTGATGGTCGAGGAGTTCAATGCTGCCCAGGGCGACAGCCAACTGGCTGCGGAACTGGAGGCGAAATTCGGCTCCTTGTGGCGCTGGCATTCACTGTTCGCACGGCGCCATGAACTGGCCCAGGCTGACGTCTATCTGCCCTACACTATCGCCGGTATCCCCTATCCATGGCATGGTGAACAGACCCACACCTTCGCTATCGGCACGACCGGATCCGGTAAGTCCACGGCGATCAAGGAGCTTGTCGATCAGATTCGTGAGCGCCACGGCAAAGCGGTGATCTTCGACCTGACTGGCAGCTTCATACAGAGCTACTACGATCCCAGCCGCGACATCATCCTCAACTCGTTGGATGCCCGCTGTCCGGCCTGGTCAATCTTTGCTGATTGCGAAACCCGTTCGGAATTCACGGCAGCTGCCGAGGCCCTCGTGCCCAACGACGGTGGAACTGCCGAACCTTTCTGGGTGATCGCTGCGCGCACCCTGTTGGTCGAGGGCTGTCTGCGTCTCAAGCAGATGGGACTGACTAGCAACCAGGCGCTGCATGACTATATCATGACCGCGGCGCTGCCGGCGGTGAACCGGCTCGTCCAGAACACCATCGCCGCGCCACTGACCGATCCCGAAGCGGCGCGCATGGCCGAATCGATCCGTTCCACCCTGAACACCAATGCGGCGGCGTTGCAGACGCTGCCAACCGAAGGCGCGGCGTTCTCGGTCAAGCGATGGGTGCAGGAAGATCAGCCAGATGGTTCGATCCTCTTTGTGGGCGCCCGCTATGTTGATCTGCCGACGGTGCGCATCCTCCTCACTCTTTGGCTCGACACCGCCATCAACAGTATGATGGCGCTGCCAACCAGCCCGCACAATATCCGCCTGTGGTTCCTGTTCGACGAGCTCGGCGCCCTGCACCGGCTGCCGGCGATCGAGAAGGGCATGCAGACCGCGCGCAACTTCGGCGGTGCCTTCCTGCTGGGCGTCCATACCATCTCCAAGCTGCGTGAGACCTATGGCGAGAAGATCGCGGACACGCTCGCGAGCCTGGCACGCACCAAGATCATCCTCGCCACCCCCGACTATGCCTCAGCGCAATGGTGTTCGCAGCAGATCGGCCAGTCCGAATGGCAGCAGATGGAACAGGGCCTGAGCTATGGTTATGCCAATGTCCGCGACGCCGTCACGCTGACCAACAAGCGCCAGACCGAACCGCTGGTCATGCCCGACCAGATCATGAAGATGCGCGATCTGGAAGGCTGGCTGGTTTTCCCGCAGGACCTGCCGGCGGGCAGCATCCGGCTGAGGTTCAAGGCCCGCAGGAACTGCGCCGCGCCGTTCATGCCCCGGCCCGGAACCGACATTGCCCCGGCCGATGGTGTCACGCCGCCAGCACCGGCACCACCGGCAGAACAGACGGTGGCGGTACCGATGTTCCTGCCGTTGGTGGACGCTGAAGGTGGCAGCCCGGAAGCGACCGGTGGTAGTGGCGCTGCGACGCCGGATGGCGCAGATGGAGATGCGGCGGCTTCTGCAAGCGGTGCCGCTGCGGAGCACCCGCGGTCCAACGCCACGGGGGCCGGCGGGTTGCAACCCGATATTGCAGCGCAGCTCAAGAATGTCGCCGATAGGGCTCTCAACACTGTTGCGCGCGATGCCGGACTGGTAGGTCCATCCGATTCCGCGTCCCATCCCAAAACACCACCCATAGCTGCCAATACCCAAGCCGAACAAACATCGCCGAGGGATGCAATGAAGCCGGTGCGGGTGGCCGCGGCGCGAGGCACGTCTCTGGGCCGGAAGGAGGTCCCCCATGATCCCGAGACCGGCGAACTGCTCCCGGAAAAAGCCATCCGGATCGAGGGCGTCGAACTCAATATCGTTGCCGGGCCGGCACCGCCCGCGGCAACTGAACAAGCCGATGATCTCACGCTTACCGAGGCCCGACAGAACTTCACGCGCGACAGAGGTCGCGATGACTTTGGGTGGTAATCATGTTGTCCGCCGCTTCACTAAGCAGCGCGGGCCAGGCGGCGAGCTACTATGCAAAGGACAACTATTACGCTGCCGATGCGGCCGCAGACGCCAGCCAATGGTCAGGGCAGGGAGCAGCCGAGCTTGGCCTCAGTGGCAACGTAAATCTCATTGATTTTGCCGCCGTGCTTGAGGGCAAGCTGCCAGACGGCAGCGTTTTGCGGCCCGGCCCGGGTGGCAAGCACCGGCCGGGAATGGATTTGACGTTTTCGGCTCCGAAAAGCCTCTCGCTCCTTGCCTATATCGGCGGCGACGAACGGCTGCTGGCCGCGAACGAGGCGGCAGCGCGAGCGACGATCGCCTGGGCCGAGAAGAACCTCGCGGAAACCCGGATGCAGAACCGCGGGGGCGAGATGGTGACAGTCAAGACTGGCAACCTGGTCGCCGCCCTGTTCAGCCACGATACAAACCGAAATAAGGATCCCCAGGCCCATGTCCATGCCGTCATCGCCAACGCGACGCGCGGTCTCGATGGCAAGTGGCGGGCGCTGCTCAACGACAGGCTCTGGCAGAATAGCACCGTGCTGGGCTCGATCTATCACGCCTATCTGCGCACAGCGGTGGAGCGTCTCGGCTATGCCATAGAATTGACCGGCAAGCATGGCCAGTTCGAGATCACCGGCATCGACCGCGAGACGGTGATGAAATTCTCTAGCCGGCGCGAGGAGATCCTCGATGCCTTCGCCACCCTCACCCACCAGAACGACAAAACCCGCGATGCGGTGACGCTGAAGACAAGAGTGCGCAAGGAGAAGGTCGAGGACCGTGATGCCCTGCGCGCCGAATGGCAGCAGCGCGCCGGGCCCGACGCTGGCCGCCTGCGCGAGATGGTCGAGGCGGCTCGTGGCCGGGCCGAAGGCGCGCGCGATGTCTGGGCGGTGATCACCGGCATCGCTGGCAGCGCCCGCGAGGGACTGGCGCGTGCGGTGGCGCTGATCGCTGAGCGCGTCGGCACCCAAGAGCGCGACCCGCTGATGCCCAAGTCCACCTTGGGAATAACGGCGGACGAGGTCGCCGCGGCGCGTGCCATCGCATCGGCAGTGCGATCGCTGTCCGAACGCGAAGCAGCGTTCGACGGGAACCGCATCCTCAAGACGGCCCTCGATCTCGGCCTGCCGATCGCTGTCGACCAGGTCGAGCGCGGCATCACTCGCCTCATCCGCGCCGGTCAGCTGGTGCGCGGCACCAGCCGACCGGAGATGCTGACCACACCGGGCGCCATCACCACCGAACAGAAGCTGCTCGAGATCGCCCGCAACGGGCGCGGCGGTGTGAGCCCGGTGATTGCGGACCCGCAGGTAGCCGGGCAGCGCCTGCAGGAGGCCGCGCGTGAAGGGCAGGGCTTTGCGCTCAACCCCGGCCAGGAAAGCGCCGGCCGGCTGATCCTCGCCAGCCCGGACCGGGTGGTGGCCGTGCAGGGGGTGGCAGGGGCCGGCAAAAGCTCGGCGCTTGCGGCAGTGGCTTCGGTGGCGCGCGCGGAAGGGCGCAACCTGCTTGGGCTGGGGCCACAGAACACGCTGGTGCGGATGCTGGAGCGCGATACCGGCATCGCTTCGATGACCATCGACCGGTTCATCCGCTCACACAAATGGCTGCTCGGCGAACGGGTCAGCGCGGACAGGCTCGCGATGGCACGTGGCATGTTCCGCGGCAGCATCATCCTTGTCGATGAAAGCTCGATGATGGCCAACGATAAGGCGCTGCTGCTCGCCCGGCTCGCTGAACGGCTCGATGTCGGGCGCCTCGCGTTCGTTGGCGACAAGCGCCAGCTGGGCGCGGTTGATGCCGGCAAGCCGTTTGAGCTTCTGCAGGCCGCCGGCATCGACACCACGAAGATGAACGTCAACCTGCGGGCCCGTGCGCCGGAGCTCATGATGGCGGCAGCGGCGGCCAACGATTATCGACCGGCCGATGCGCTGGCCGCTCTGCGGCCGTTCACCGCCGATGCGCCGGGACAAGGGGTAAAGCTGGCAGTGGCGCAGTGGCTTTCCCGGTCGCCTGACCAGCGAGATGCAACGATGTTGCTGGCTTCCGGTCGTGCCATCCGTGACGCGCTCAACGCGGGCATCCAGGCCGGTCTGCGCGACGAAGGAACGCTGTCGGCACATTCGGCGAAGCTGACCGTGCTGACCAAGGTGGTGACGACGCGGGAGGAGGAGCGTTATCTCCACAGCTACCGGCCCGAACTCATTGTCGAGCTGCAGCGCGACCTTCCTAGCCAGGGCATCGCGGCCGGGCGATACGTGGTGGCGGGGGTCGACACAACGAAAGGGGTAGTGACGCTGAAGGACGAGCGAGGGCAGGATCACAAGTTCCGGCCATCGAAGCTCGCCACCAACCGGGACGAGAACACGGTGCGCATCAGCGACCGCAAGGAGCTGCGGTTGCACGAAGGCGACACCATCCGATGGACCGACACCGACCGCGATCGCGGCCTGATCAATGCGGACCGGGCCAAAGTGCTGAATATCTCTGCGCAAAGGGTCACGGTGGAAACCTCCACAAAGATGGTCGTAGCGCTGCCGGCTCGCGACCCGATGCTGGAACGGCTCGATCTCGGTTACGCGCTCAACGCCCATATGGCGCAGGGGATGACCGCCGATCGCGCCATCGCCGTGATGGACTCGGCCGAAAAGAACCTCAGCAACCAACGGCTGTTCCTGGTCAATATCACCCGCGTGCGCGACGAACTCAAACTGATCGTCGACGACAGCAGCCGCATTGCCCGCCAGATCGAGCGCAACACCGGCGACAAGACTGCTGCGCTGGAAACGATCGGCGAGGTGGCTATGCCTCGGTTCGAGCGCGGCGGCATTGGGGCAGCAAAGCGCGCAGAGAGGAGCGGCGATCGGTCAGCACCACCCTCTTCGGCACCTCGGCCGGAACCGGCCGACAGCAAGGTCAAGCAGCCGCCGGAACGGCAGCTGGATTTTGGATTGTGAGGGAGGACGACGACATGGGATTTACGTGGGATCGCATCGGTGAATTCGAGAGCCGATTAGCTGCCGACGCCTGGTGCTGCCGGCAGGGCGTAGCGGTCAGCGACAGCAAACTCGTTCCAATCGGTGACGGACGCGTTGAGCTCAGCGTTCGGCGTGAGGCGCTTGATGACGACGACCGTCAACAACGCCCAAGATGGTGAAATTCTCGCAGGCCCGTTCATCAACTCCGTGATTGGGCCGTCCGGCACCTGCGGCTTGACGCGGCACCTACTGCCACCCGCCACCGATGCTGCGGTGGAGAAACACATGGCGCTGAGCAAGGCGCCGGGCCGAAAGGCCTGCCTGCAGTTCGGTGTCAAAAGCGGTGCGGCGGGCGTCGAGCGCCAGCAGTGGGCCCGCATCGCCGATCGTGACGCGCGCTTGCGCGCGGCGGGCGGCAGATCGGGCGTCGGTGACGGCCGCCGTCAGCGACTGGTTGGCGCGGCGTTCGGCATCCAGATCGGCCAGGGCGCTTTCCACCTCCCGCAAGGCTCGCAGCCAGGTGGCATCATATTGTGCCAGAGCGCCTTCCTGATTGGCCTTGGCCAGCGCGATCCGGGCCTTGATGCGGGCGGGGTTGATGAACGACCAGCTGATCAGCGGGGTGATGAACGCGTCCAGCGCGCCGGCGATCAGGCCGCCCGACGCGCCGAGGCTGACACGCGGATACATCTCGGCTGTGGCGACCTTCACGCGCGCGCCGGCGGCAGCGAGCCGCCGCTCGGCCTCGCGGATGTCGGGCCGCCGTGCCAGCAGGCCGGGACCATCGCCCACCGGCAGCGACCCGGCAATGGCTGGCGGGCGGCGACACTGGAACCGCCCTGCATCGGCTGGCGGCAAGCCTTGCAGATTGGCGAGCAGATAGCGCGCACGCTGGGCATCGGCCGCGAATATCGGCAAGCCGGCTTCCAGTCGGCCCAGCAGCTGACGCGACTGGGCGAGTTCGAGCGGCGACACTTCGCCAACCCGCAGCTGATGCGATACGGTTTCGACCTGCCGGCGCTGCTGCTCGATCTGATTCGCGGCGATGCCGGCCAGTTCGCCGGCCCAGCACAGATCGAGATAGGCGGCCACTGTATCGGCCACGACCGCAAGCCTTACGCCGTCGCGGGCAGCCGCCGCCGCCTCGGCATCGGCGCTGGCAGCCGAGGACTGATTGCGCAGCCGGCCGAACAAATCGATTTCCCAGGCCGCCGTCAGCCCGAGTTCATAGCCGGACGTCGGCACGGCGCTGGTGCTCGGCTGGTTTGCGGCGCGCGTGGCCGGGCTGGCGCCGCTTTCCAGCATGACGTCCGGCGTGCGGTTGGCACCGGCCAGCCGGGCATTGGCGCGCGCCGCATCCAGGGTGGCGAGCGCCACCCGCAGGTCGCGGTTGGCGGCCAGCGCGCGGGCGACATGATCGTTGAGGGCGTCGTCGCCATAGAGCCGCCACCATTCGACCGCGACGGGCGCAGCATCCGGCGCACCGATGAAGGCGCCCTTGGCGGCCTGTGGTGGAGGCGGCGCGGCGTTTGGTGGCGGCTTGGCCATGCAGCCGGCCAGCAGCACGCCCATTAGCAGGGCGCGCTTCATGGCCGCTGCTCCTTGCCGAACCGCAGGTAGAGTGCGGGCATCCACAGCAGGTTGAGCATGGTGGAACTGAACAAGCCGCCCAGGATGACCAGCGCCATCGGATATTCGATCTCATGCCCAGGCACATTGCCGCGCACCACCAGCGGCAGCAGGGCCAGCGCCGCCGTGCCCGCCGTCATCAGGATCGGCACCAGCCGCTCGGCAGCGCCGCGCTGCACCAGTGGGAAGCCGAACGCCTCGCCTTCATCGTACTCCAGATGGCGGAAATGGCTCAAGAGCATGATGCCGTTGCGCGCCGAGATGCCGAGCACGGTGACAAAGCCGACCAGCGCCCCCATCGACAGCACCCCGCCGCCCAGCGCCGCGGCGACGACCCCGCCGACCAGCGCAAACGGCAGGCTGAGCGCGACCAGGCCAACGATGCGGCCCGACCGGAATTCCAGCCACACAAGGAACAATATGCCGACGAGGCAAGCCAGCGAGAGCAGGCCCAGCTGCCGCTGCGATTCCTGCAGGGCCTGCCATTCACCCAGGAACTGCGGATAATATCCGGCGGGCATGGCCATCGCCTGCACCCTGGCTTCCACTGCCTGCGCGACGCTACCCAGATCGGCACCGTCGGTGATATTCATCGTTACGTCGATGCGGCGCGACCCGGCTTCGCGCTTGATCTCGTTGGCGGCCGGCACCACGGCCACCCGCGCCAGATCGCCCAGACGCAGCACCGATCCTGCCTGGCCGGGGGCCGGCGCCGGCCCCGGCACGATCAGCCGCCTGAGCGCACCCAGATCGCTGCGCACAGCCGGCACGGCCCAAACCGCCACTTCAAAGCTTTTCTGGTCGCGATAGATTTCGCCCACCCGCGTGCCGCCAATCAGCGTGGCCGCCGTCCGGCGCACATCGCCGGCCGTCACGCCGGCCAGCGCCAGCGCATCAGGGCGCGGCATGACCTGGATTTGCGGAATCAGGCTCTGCTGCTCCACCTTCAGATCCTTGATGCCGTCGGTGCCGTCCAGCCCGGCGCGCACATGTTCGGCCAGGCTGCGCAGCTGCGCCAGATCGGGCCCGTAGAGCCGAACCACGACGGTGGCGCCGGCGCCGGTGAGCACTTCCTTGATGCGCTCTCGCAGATAGGTGAGCACATCGCGCTGCAGGCCGGGATAACCGGCGATGGCGGTTTCGACGCGCTTCACCGTGGCGTCGTAATCGGCGCTTTCATCCAGACTGATCCACAGTTCGGTAAAGTTGGGGCCATAGACCTCATCGCCCTGTTCGGCCCGGCCGATGTGCGAGCCGAAATTGCGCACACCGGGGATCGCGGTGAGTTCCCTGGAGGCGCGGATGGTGATCCGGTCCATCGCGTCGATGCCTGTGCCGGGCTTTTCGACGAAGTGCATCAGGAAATCGGTTTCGCGGAAATCCGGCAGGAACTGCTGACGCAGCAGCCCGATGCCGGCGACGGACAGCAATATGCCGCCGGCCACCACGGCGATGGCGATGCCGCTGCGCGGCGCGAGGCCCGCCAGCAGACGGCCATAGCGCCGCCGCAAACCCACCACCCATCGCGGCTCCGCCCGTTCGGCGGCACCGGGCAGCAGCAGCAGGCACATCGCCGGCGTGACGGTGAGCGCCACCAGCAGCGATGCGCCGATGGCGGCGATATAGGCCGTGGCCAGCGGGCGGAAGAAACTGCCCGACACGCCGCCCAGGAAAAACACCGGCAAAAACACCAGCATGACGATGGCGCTGGCGAACACCACGGCGCTGCGCACCTCCAGGCTGGCGGCCAGCACCACGGCCAGCGCCGGGCGCGGCTGTTCACGCGCCGCTTCCAGCCGAAGTCGCCGGCCGATGTTTTCGACGTCGATGATGGCATCATCGACGATCTCGCCCAATGCGATCACCAGCCCGGCAAACACCATGGTGTTCATGCCAACCCCAAAGGCGGTCAGCACCAGCACTGCGCCGACCAGCGACAAGGGGATTGCGGTCATGCTGATCAGCGCGGTGCGCCAGTTGCGCGTGAACAGGATCAGCACCGCTGCCACCAGTGTGATGCCGATCCACATCGCCTCAGCGAGATTGGCCAGCGCGCGTTCGATGAAGGTGGCGGGCCGGAAGATGCTGCCATCGACGTTCAGGCCTTTCAGGCCAGGGCGCAGTTCCGCCAGCGCCTTGTCCACGCCGCGCGTCACCTCCAGCGTGTTGGCCCCCAGCTGTTTTTCCACGATCAGCAGCAGGCCGGGGCGGCCGTTGATGATCGCGTTGCCGATCGGCTGGGCAAAGCCTTCGGTGACCTGGGCCACGTCGCCAATGCGCACGGGCGCGCTGGCGACACTGCGGATCACGGCGCCGGCCAGATCGCTGGCCGATGTCACACCAACCACCTGCCGCACCGCCAGCCGCTGGTTGGCACTGTCCACAAAACCGCCGCCGGCAATCACCACGGCATCGCCCGCCGCCCGCTGCACATCGGCTACCGTTACCCCGGCTGCCGCCAGCCGCGCCGGATCGACCAGCACCTGCAACTGCCGGTCACGCGCGCCCCACATGGCGACATTGGCCACGCCCGGCACCGCCATCAGGCGCGGGCGGATCGTCCAGCGTGCCATCTCGGTCATCGTCATCTGGTCAAGACGGTCGGACCACAGGCCGATCTTCATCGCCCGGCTGGTGGCCGACAACGGCGCCAGCATCACCGGCGGCCGCACCGCCACCGGCAATCTTGGTGTGACGGTCGCCAATCGTTCCTGCACCATCTGCCGGGTGCGGATCGGATCGGCAGCGCGGTCCAGCACCAGCACCACCGACGACAGGCCGAGCACGGATTTCGATCGCAGCGTGGCCAGGCCCGGCACGCCGTTCACCGCTGTCTCGATGGGCACCGTCACCAGCGCCTCGACATCCTCGGTGGCCAGCCCCGGCGCTTCGGTCTGCACCTCCACAATGGGCGGGGCGAATTCAGGAAACACGTCGAACTGGGCATTCAGCGCGGCGCGCACGCCGAGCACGGTGAGCACCAGCGCCAGCGCCAACACCAGTGCCCGCTGGCGCAGCGACGATCCGATCAGCGCCGCCAGCATCACTTGGTGCCGAATTCGGTGCCGAACAGTTCGGCAGCGCCGGCGGTCACCACCCGTTCACGGCCTGTCAGACCTCTGGCCAGCATGGCCCGGCCCGCCGTGATGCGGGCTACTTCCACCCGCCGCCGTTCATAGCGGCGCGGCGCGGTTTCGACATAGACCCACTCGCCGCCGTTGATATCGGTGAGGATCGCGGCGGCCGGCACATCCAGCGCTACGGCCCTGCCGCTGCCCGCCTCGGCCAGATCGACCAGCACGCGCTCCCCCAGACGCAAGCCGGCCCGGCCGGCCGGCGCAAAATAGAGATCGACGCTGGCAGCGCCCGGTGTGGCCGTCGCCGGCCCGCGCACGGGCCTTGCCATGATGCTGATATTGCTGCCAACCGGCCTGATCTGCACGGCGGCAGCACGGTTGATCCGCCCCAGATCGGCGCCCGGCACCTGTGCGCGCACCCATAAGGTGCCGCCATCGCCCAAGCCGGCCACGGCCTGGCCCAGTGCCTGTCGCTGACGGGTCGCTGCGGCCATCGCCGCTCTGGCTGCAGCAACCTGCTGAGTGGCTTCATCGCGGGCGCGGATGCTGCCGGCTTCGGCTTCCACGAGGCTGGCGGCGCGGTTCAGATTGGCCTGCGCCAGTTTCAGATCGGCCATGCTGCGCGACACATCGGCATCGGCGCGGGCCTGCAGCCCGGCCAGTGCCGCCAGATCGCTTCCCGCAGCCACCGGCAAGCCGCCAGCGCGCGGGGCTGCCACAATCTCGCCCGGCACCGTCCGCGACAGGGTTGCGCCGGCTGCCATGCGCACGGCCTGCGTTGCCAAGCCGAGGCGCTGCACCGCGTCCGGCGTCAATGTCAGCTGCATCAGTTCGGTTTCGTGCCCGATTGCCTCGACCTTGGCAGGCGACTGCGGCTTGGCGGCCGGCGCCGGGCTGCACGCCGACAAACCGAATGTGCCGAGCAGCATGAATTGCGAGAACGAGGTCTGAAATCCCATGCGTCTCCACTAGCAGGGAAGGCTGACGCGACCCTGACGCTCTGGGCGCCGCCGGTGCCGCCTGTTATCAGGGCCCTGATGCATATCCTGCTGGTCGAGGACGAGACGGACCTGCGCGTGCTGGCGGCAAATGGCCTGCGGCGGCGGGGCTTCGCTGTCGATGCTGTTGCCACGCTGGCGGCAGCCCATGATTGTCTGGGGGTGGCGCGATTTGATGTTGCCATTGTCGATCGCCGTCTGCCCGATGGTGAAGGCCTGACCCTGCTGCCGATGCTGGCGCGGCATGGCGTGCCGGCGCTGGTGGCGACAGCCTATGGCGAACTGGACGATCGCATCGCCGGGCTGGACGCCGGCGCCGATGACTACCTCGTCAAACCCTATGATCTCGACGAGGTTTCCGCACGGTTGCGCGCCCTGCTGCGGCGCCCCGGCCAGCGGCAACCGCCCGTTCTGACCCACGGCACACTTCGGCTGGACACCGGTGCCCAGCAAGCCTGGCTCGGGCCGGAGCCGCTCGATCTTGGCCGCCGCGAATTTGCGCTGCTGCGGCTGCTGCTGGAGGTGATGCCCGCAGTCGTGATCCGCGATGTGGTGCAGGATCGGCTCTACACGCTGGATGAAGCGTTCAGCCCCAATGCCTTGGAAGCCATCGTTTCCCGCCTGCGTCGGCGGCTGGCACCCGGCGGCTATCTGATCGAAAATCGCCGCGGCATCGGCTGGCGACTGGTGCTGCCAGCGCCGCCGTCATGAGCTCGCTTCGTCGCCGTATCGGCCTGTCGATCGGGGCCATTATCCTGGTGGCGGCTATCGTCACGCTGGGTTTTGTCGCCATCGAACTCAAGGAAATCGAAGCCGGTGACACACTCGATCCCGCCCATGTCGAATATGCCGAACTGCTGCTGGTGCTGCTGCCCTTTGCCGTAATCGCGCCATGGGCGGGCGTCTTGGTGGCAGGCTGGAGCCTGCGCCCGCTGTCGGAGGCGGTTCAGCAGTTGCAGCACATTGGGCCGGATGAGCCGGATGTACGGCTTGATCCGGGCGGGCTGCCGCAGGAGGTCCAGCCGTTTGTGCTGGCGACAAATCAGGCGCTCGACCGGCTTGCAGCAGCCTATCTGAACGAGCGCCGACTGGCCGCTGATGCCGCCCACGCCCTGCGCACGCCGCTGGCCACTGCCAGGCTGCGCCTTGACCAGACGCGAGAAGGCGGCGCGATGGACCTTGCCGGCCTTTCCGCCGATCTCGACAGGATGCAGCGGGCGATCAGCCAGTTGCTGGCATTGGCCCGGCTCGATGCTGCCCGCCCGGCCTTGACCAATGTCCCCTTGATCGACGCCGCCCGTCTGTGCCGCGCGGTCGTGGCAGAATTTCTGCCCCTCGCCGACCGGTTGCGCAGGTCCATTGTGGTCGAGGCGGAAGTCGCGGCCCATGTCATGGCGCCCGACCTTGACGAAGCCCTGCGCAACCTTGTGAGCAATGCCTTGCACCATGGGCTTGGTGTGGTCACCATCACCCTTGCCGCCAGCAATCATGGCCTGACCATAAGTGTTGCCGATGAAGGCCCGGGGGTAGCCGAGCTGGAACGGGACCGCATGCAGGAACGTTTTGCCAAGGGCGAACGGTCCAACGGATCCGGGCTGGGGCTGGCGATTGCCGGCACGATCATGGAACGTGCCGGTGGCAGGCTCATATGGCGGGACGGTGCAAAGCTGGAACTGCAATTGCCCGGCGCCGCAACGGCCGGTTGCGCCGTTCGAGCCAGATCACAGCCGCAGCCCGAAGCGCGCTGCGGCCCAGGTCATGCCCAGATAGAGCAGGATGGTGAGCAGGCAGCCTGTCAGCAGCGCCAGCCAAAATGACCAGCCGCGATCCAGCAGCGCCGGAATGAGCAGGAACATCGGGAGTGATGGCAGGACGAACCAGAAGGTGGCGCGGGCGTGGACGGCCATGATGGCCGGGTCATGCGTGTCCTGCCACAGCCAGATCATGCCGAGCAGCGAGACCAACGGCAGCGAGGCCACGAGCGCGCCGAAGCCGGGGTAACGGCGGGCGACTGTGGCAACGATGGCCACGATCACGCCTGACAGCGCCGCCTTGATCAGGAATTGCAGCATCTTGCCTCCTCAACCGGCCGTACCGACACGCCCTTGCCGGCCACCGTGCACCAAACGGTACAGGGCTGGCAGCACCACCAGCGTGAGCAGTGTAGACGAGATGATGCCACCGATTACCACGGTCGCTAGCGGCCGCTGCACTTCGGCACCCAGCCCGACATTGAGCGCCATCGGCACAAAGCCCAGCGCCGCCACCAACGCCGTCATCAGGACCGGGCGCAGGCGGCCCTGCGCACCGTCGCGGATGGCGTCGTCAAGGCTGCGGCCTTCATCCCGCAGCGACCGGATGAAGCTGAGCATCACCACGCCGTTCAGCACCGCCACGCCCGACAGCGCAATGAAGCCGACGCCGGCCGAAATCGAGAAGGGAATGCCGCGCAGCAACAGCGCCGCCACCCCGCCAGTGAGTGCCAGCGGCACGCCCGAGAACACGATGCCAGCATCCTTCAGATTGCCGAACAGCAGTGCCAGCAGGCCAAAGATCAGCAGCAGGGCGGTGGGCACCACGATCTGGAGCCGCAATGCTGCCGACTGAAGCTGTTCGAAGGTGCCGCCATAGTCAATCCAGCTGCCCGGCGGCAGGGCCACATCACGGGCCACCCGGGCCTGCAGATCGGTCACGAATGATCCTAGATCGCGACCGCGGACGTTGCTAGTCACCACTGCACGGCGCTTGCCATCCTGTCGGCTGATCTGGTTGGGGCCTACCGTGCGCTCGATCGCCGCCACTTCGGCCAGCGGCACGGATCCGGCGCCGCCGGGCAGCGGGATCGGCAACCGGGCCAGCACGCCCAAATCCTGGCGCAGGCGTTCGGGCAAGCGCACGACGATATCGAACCGGCGATCGCCTTCGAACATCTGGCCTGCCTGCTGACCGCCGGTGGCCGCCGCCACCACCGCCTGCACATCGGCGATATTGAGTCCCAGCCGGGTGAGGGCGGCACGATCGGGCCTGATCTCGATGAACGGCAGGCCGGTGACCTGTTCGGCCTGCACGTCGGCCGCGCCCTGCACTTTGGCGGCAACGCCGGCGACCTGATCGGCCAGCGCCGCCAGCGCGCCCAGGTCATCGCCATAGATGCGGATGGCGACATCGGAACGCACGCCGGCAATCAGTTCGTTGAAACGCATCTGGATCGGCTGGATGAACTCGTAACGCGAGCCGGGCACCTGAGACACAGCTTCGTTCATGCGCGCCACCAGCTCGGCCTTGGGCAGACGCGGATCGGGCCACTCAGACCGCGGCTTGATGATGAGGAATGTGTCCGCCACCGATGGCGGCACCGGATCGGTGGCGACATCGGCCGTCCCGATCTTGGCAAACACCGTCTGTACTTCCGGAAATTGCTTCAGCCGTTGTTCCAGCGCGGATTGCATCGCAACAGCCTGGCTCAGGCTGGTGCCGGGAATGCGCAGGGCGTGGAGGGCAATATCGCCTTCATCCAGCGACGGGATGAACTCCGAACCCAGCCGGGTGGCCGCCACGCCCGATAGTGCGGTGAGCACCAAGGCGGCTGCGACGATGGCCACGCGAGCCCTCAGCGCGCGTTCCAGCAGCGGGCGATAGACGTTGCTTGCCCAGTGCATGACGCGGCTCTCGCTTTCGGCAATGCGCCCGCTGGCAAACAGCGCCACGGCCGCCGGCACGAATGTGAGCGACAATATCGCTGCCGCAGCCAGTGCCAGCACGACGGTAAAGGCCATCGGGTGGAAGGTTTTGCCTTCCACGCCTTCCAGCGCGAAAATCGGCAGATACACCAATGCGATGATGGCGATCCCGAACAGGCTGGGCCGGATCACCTCGGCACTGGCCGACGCAGCGATGTCGAAACGTTCGTCACGCGACAGCAGCCGGCCCGCCTTTGCCTGCGCCTCGCCAAAACGGCTTAGGCAGTTTTCGACGATGATCACCGCGCCATCGACAATCAGGCCGAAATCCAGAGCACCAAGGCTCATCAGATTGCCTGAGATGCCGGCACTGACCATGCCGGTCACCGTCATCAGGAACGCGACCGGAATGACAGCCGCCGTCACCAGCGCCGCGCGGATGTTGCCGAGCAGCAGGAACAGCACGACGATAACCAGCGCTGCGCCTTCGGCGAGGTTCTTCGCCACTGTGCCCACTGTGGCGTCCACCAGTTGCGACCGGTTATAGACGGTTCGCACCACCACCCCGGATGGCAGTGAACGGTTCACTGCTTCCAGCCGGTTCGCAACCGCATGACTCACCTCACGGGCGTTTTCCCCCACCAGCATGAAAATGGTGCCCAGCACGACCTCCTTGCCGTCCTTGGTGGCTGCACCATTGCGCAGTTCCGCACCGATCTCGACATCCGCCACATCGACCACCCGGATCGGAATGTTGCCCCGGTGCGCAACGATGATACCCGACAGATCGGTCGTGCCGGTCACTTGTCCCGGTACGCGGATGAGAAATTGCGAGCCGGACTGTTCGATATACCCGGCCCCGACATTGGCATTGTTGCGTTCTAGTGCCGATACAAGATCGCTGATGGTAAGGCCAAACGCGCTCAGCCGGGCCGGGATCGGCGCCACCACATATTGACGGCGAAAGCCGCCCACAGAGTTGACTTCGGTGACGCCAGGCACGGTGCGCAACTGCGGGCGGATCACCCAGTCGTGCAGGGTGCGCAAATCTTCAGCGGTGTAGGGCCTGCCCTCGCGATTGACCGCGCCGGGCCTGGTTTCTACGGTGTACATGAAGATTTCGCCAAGCCCGGTGGCGATCGGGCCCATCGCCGGCTCGGCCGCGGCGGGCAGCGATCCGCGAGCGGCCTGCAGCCGCTCGTTCACCAGTTGCCGCGCGAAGTAAATGTCGGTGCCGTCGCGGAACACCACGGTCACCTGTGACAGGCCATAACGGGAGACCGAGCGCGTATACTCCAATCCCGGCAGGCCGGCGATGGCGGTCTCGATCGGGAAAGTGATGCGCTGCTCAGCCTCCAGCGGCGAGAAGCCCGGCACCGGCGTGTTGATCTGCACCTGCACGTTGGTGATGTCGGGCACGGCGTCGATCTTCAGGCGCTGCAGCGCCCAGACGCCAAGGCCAACCAGCGCTGCCACCAGCACCAGTACGATATAGCGCTGCCGGATCGACAGCCTGACGATGCGCTCAAGCATGGCGTGTCAATCCCTTAATGGTCGTGGCTCGCGCCGGATTTCTCGACGTCGGCCTTGATGAGATAGCTATTTTTTGCTGCATAGGTGGTGCCGGGCTTCAGACCGCCGAGCACCTCGGTCCATTCCGGTCCTTCTTTGCCCAGCTCCAGCATGCGCACTTCATAGGTGTTGCCCACCTTGGCGAAGACCACGCGAAAATCACGATACTGCTGGATGGCCTCGGTGCGCACCGCCAGCGGCACACGCCGGCGATCCACGGTCACCACGCCGCGCACCGCCATCCCCGGCCGCCACAGCGCGTTAGCGCCGGCGGTTGTGAGGCTGACGCGTGCCGTCACGCTCTGGGTGGCGATATCGGCAAGCGGCAGGAAATCGCGGATGGTGCCGGATTGGCTGCGATCCCCGTCAAGCGCCTTGATCTGGATGGGCTGGCCCGGCCGCACCCGCTCAAGATCGCGCGAAAACAGCGGGAAGCTGGCCACCAGTCGTGCAGGATCGGCGATGACGAAAAGCGGATCCGTGCCCGCGACACCGCCGACATTGGTGGCGCGTTCGACCACAACGCCGGCTATTGGCGCATGTATGGCATAGGTTTGCAGCGAATAGCTGCTTTCCACCCGCGCCAGTAATGCACCGCGCGCTACGCGGTCCCCCACGCTCCGATACACGGCCACGACCGGGCCGGGGTATTTGGCACCCACCTCGGCGCGGGCCGCCGGGTCGAGCTCGATGCGGCCGTTTACGTCCAAGGTCTCGGCAATGTCGACCGGCCCGGCCACTGCGAGTCCAAGGCCGCCTGCCCTGGCGGCTTCGGGCGCAATTGTGGTGCGCCCTTCGTAAGATGCGAACCGCCAGCGATGTTGCTTGCCGGCATGGCTGGCGCTGGCGGTCACATCGAAGCTGTGCGGTTCTGCCAATATCGTGCTGCCGCGCAGATAATCCTGTTCGGGGCGGAAGCTGAAGGTCGTGATCTCCCCATCCAGCCGCTGGATGGTCACGCTGGCTGCCACATCATGCGATGCCAGCGGTTTGCCGGCCAAATAGGCGTAAAGCCGATATTCGGGCGGAATGCCGTCTTCGAACACCGTGATCTCCAGCGCAAAATCACCATCGCGCAGCATGCGGCCGTTGTGCGGACCGCGTTCATAATCTGCGGCGGCCGTTTCGGCGGCTTCCGGTTCCGGACTGCTGCTGGTCTGTCCGCACGCAACCAGCGGCAACGAGAGCACGGCACACAGGACAAGGGTATGATTGCGCATCATTGAGCATCCTGGACAAGCGGGGCGAAGCGCCCGGTGAGACGGTCGAGCGTGGCCCTGGCATCATGGTGGCGGGCGGCGGCGCGCAGCATCCGCACCCGCGCTTCGTGCAATGCCGTTGCCGCCGTGGCGACATCGAGAAAGGTAAAGCCACCGCGGTTGTAGCCGGCACGCACTTCGGTGAGCGCGCGCTGGGCTATCGGTACCACCTTGTCGCGGATCGCATCCACTTCATGAGCCGACTCGTTCACCAGTTCAGCAGCGAGCAAAATCTGCTGGCGGCGCTCGAAATCGGCGACTGCGGCTTCGGCGTCCACCTGACGGGCTTCGGCACGGGCGCGATCAGCATTGGCGCGGTTGAGGGCGCGGTTGCCGAAAGGCAGCTTCATGCCCGCCACCAGTGCGGCATCGCCGGTGCCGATGTAGCGGGGCCCGAGAGTCCACACAGGATCGGTGCGGCCATTGGCTCGCTGCAGCGCCTCGTTGGCAGCTGCACGCTGCTGCCGCGCGGCAAATACCGCCTGATCAGCCGCTGCTGCTGCGGTACCATCGGCTACTTCCGCCACGTTCAAAAAATTCTGCGCCGCAACCGCAAGGCCTGCCGGGCTGCTGCCCCACAGCGCGGTCAACCGCGCGAGCGCTGCGTCCCGGGCGTGCTCGGCCATTTCCAGTTCGACCTGCGCCTCAGCCAGCCGCGTGCGGGCCTGGCTGCCGACAAACAGCGGATCACGCGCCGCCGCCACCCGCCGCGTCGCATCCCTTACAACCTGATTGGCGAGCGTCACCCGCTCCCGTGCCAGCGCAATCATCGCTTCTGCGGCCTGCACCTCCACATGTAGGCGCTGCACCCGCTGGGCGAGGTCGAGGCGCTGCACCAGCGCTTCGGCGGCCGCCACCGCCATGTCGCCTTCGGCCACAGCGATGCGGGCACTGCGTTTGCCGCCGCGCTCGATCGGCCGATTATAAGTGGCACCGATCTGGATCTGGCGGTTGAGGTCGCGGCCGCCAAAGCCGAAATTTTCACCCAGCACCTCGACCGATCCCGCCGGGCGTGTGTCAGCTACGGCGCGGGCAGCGCGAAGCGTATTGAGCCTGGCGGCGGCTGCTGCCTGCTGCGGTGTCGCTGCCAGCGCCCGCGCAATGGCGGATTCCAGAGTCAAGGTTTCAGCCACAGCCGGCGCTGCGACGGTCACCATGGCAGCCAGCATCGCCCTTGCGGAGACGCAGTATCCCAATGTCATGCAATTACTCCCTGATCGTCACCATGCAGCGACAAGCGCCGCACTTCGGGCTCGGATCAGAGGGCAGGGGGCTCCAGCAGTGGCGCGACGGCCCGGGAGGCAAGCTGTCGCATTGCAAGCGAGATCGGCACTACCTCGCGAGAGAGGAGTGGCTGTTCGGTGGTCGCCACCACGCGGCTCAGGCCAGCTACGAGATGCACATGAGCTGCCACGTCCTGACCGTCGCCCGAACGGTCCCCTGACTGGCTCCCGCCACTATCTGCATCCGTCATTTGCGCATCAATTGCATGATGATCATCGCTGCTTGCGCCATGATGATCGCTGTCAACTGCGGCATGCAAATGTGGCACAGCCGCCGCCATGCTGCCGTGAGACAGCATGAGCACAGCGGCCAGAATCAGGCAGAGCATGCGACGCACGCCATCGCTCTTATGGACAAAGCGGTCCTTGTTCAAGGCAGGCTTGCGGTACAATTCCAGCCGGCGAATGCGACCACCCCAGCCCATCATCAGAGTATCTGGCTGAGGAACAGCCGCGCGCGCTCGTGCTGCGGATTGGCGAAGAAGCTCTGCGGCGTCGCCTGCTCGATGATCTGTCCCTGATCCATGAAGATCACCCGGTCGGCGGCCTGACGGGCGAAACCCATTTCGTGGGTGACAACCAGCATGGTCATACCATCGCCGGCCAGTTCGAGCATGACGTCCAGCACTTCCTTGACCATCTCCGGGTCAAGTGCCGACGTCGGCTCGTCGAACAGCATGATGCTGGGTTCCATGCAGAGCGCCCGTGCTATGGCCACCCGTTGTTGCTGGCCGCCCGACAGCTGGCCCGGCCGCTTGTGCGCCTGATCGGGGATCTTCACTCGTTCCAGCAGCGCCATGGCCTTGGCCTCGGCCTCGGCACGCGGCAACTTCTTTACCCATGTCGGGCCGAGGATGCAGTTTTCGAGAATCGTCAGGTGTGGGAACAGGTTGAAGCTCTGGAACACCATGCCGACCTGTGTGCGGATCGCTTCAAGCTGCTTCGGCTCCGGCCCGACCTCGACACCGTTGACAACAATCCGGCCGCCTTCATGCTGTTCCAGCTGGTTGATGCAGCGGATGAGCGTTGACTTGCCCGAACCCGACGGGCCGCAAATAACAATCCGCTCGCCGCGCGCGACCGCAAGATCAACACCACGCAGGGCCTGGAAGCTGCCATAATTCTTGGTCACGCCTGTCATGGTGATGGCCGGCTGGCCGGGCGCTGGCGTGATGGTGGCGGCGACAGTCATGTGGCAGGCCCTTTGGCGCGGCGCTCCAGGCTGTCGGCAAACCGGCTGAAGCCGAAGCAGAGCACAAAATAGATGGCAGTGATGAACAGATAGACTTCAACCGAGGGGGAACGCCATTCCGGATCAGCCAGTGCCGCCTTGCCCGAGCTGATCAAATCAAACAGCCCAACTACCAGGACAAGGCTGGTGTTCTTGATCATGACAATCACCGTGTTGGTCAGCGCCGGGATAACCAGTGCCACGGCCTGCGGCAGGATAATCAGGCGCTGTTTTTGCCAGTAGTTCAGGCCCAGTGCGTCGGCCGCTTCATCCTGTCCGCGCGGCAGTGCCTGCAGGCCGCCCCGCACAACTTCGGCCATATAGGCCGATGCGAACAGATAGAGCGCAATCAGGGCGCGCATGAACTTGTCGGGCAGGAAGGCTTCCGGCACCAGCAGCGGCAGCATGATCGAGGCGATGAAGAGGATGCTGAGCAGTGGCAGGGCGCGCGTCACCTCGATGAACAGCGTTGCCAGCAGCCTGATCACCGGCAGGGTAGAAGAGCGCCGGGCCAGCGCCAGCAGCACACCGGTCGGGAAGCCGAAACCGATGGCCACCACGGTGAGGATCAGCGTGACCGGCAAGCCGCCCCATTTATCGGCTGTCACCTCGATCAGGCCAAACATGCCGCCGGCCAGCAGCAGCCAGGATGCCGCCAGGGCACCCAGCCACCAGATCGCCAGCGACGGCCGCCAGGCCTGCGGCCGCACCGAATGGATCAGCAGGCCGAGCAGCAGCAGACACACGATCATCGGCCGCCAGCGTTCATCATAGGGGTAGATGCCGAACAGGATCTGGCTGTGCTTGGCGATGATGAAGCTCCAGCAGGCGCCGCCGGCCGCCCGGCAGGTTTCAGGCACAGCCGGGAGGAAGGCGGCATCGAGGATGGCCCAGCGCACGACGAACGGCAGCGTTGCCCAGAGCAGCAGCGCAAAGCCGGCGGTGACGGCAAAGTTGAGCGGGCTGCCGAACAGGCTGCGCGCCAGGCCTGTGGCGCGGCCTCTGCCAGGCATGGCGGTTGTAGCCATCGTCATGCCCTTTCGAACGAGCGGTTGAGGTGGTTCATCACCGCCGCCAGCGCCAGGTTGATGAGCAGATAGACCGCGATGATGATCAGTGTGCCTTCGACCGCCCTGCTGGTCTTGTTGATCATGGTGCCGGCTGTCACCATGAAATCGGCGTAGCCAATGGCGATCACCAGGGTCGAGTTTTTCACGATGTTCACATATTGGCTGGTCATCGGCGGAATGATGACCCGCAGCATCTGCGGAACGATCACCAGCCGCAGCGTCTGCCCGCGGCTGAGGCCCAGGGCAGAGGCGGCTTCCCACTGGCCAAGCGTGATTGATTGCAGGCCGGTGCGCACGATTTCAGCGATGAAACCCGAGGTATAGACTGACAGCCCGACAATGAGAGTGAAAAACTCCGGCGTCAGGATGAGACCGCCGCTGAGATCGGGCCCGTTGGCGACCGGCAGGTCCAGCTGCACCCCCGGCCCCGGCCCCAGCAGCCAGCCGGCCAGTAGCGCGGCCAGCACTCCGGCGCTGATGGCCTGCCAGGGCGGCCTTATGCCGGTTTGCTGCTGGCGGGAACGGGCGGCACGGCCCACGAAAAACAGGCCGGCAAGGCCGCCGAGCAGCGCCAGCAGCAGCCAGTGCCCCTGTCCGCCCAGATCAAGCGCCGGAACGGCCAGCCCGCGCAGCGAGAGGTGAATGCCGGCCCCGAGGCTGACAGCCCTGTCCACCGGCAGCGCATGGCCCAACAGGCTGTAGAGGAACAGCAGCAGCAGAATGGGCGGCGTGTTGCGCGAAAATTCCACCCAGGCGCGCGCGAACCCGCCCGACAGCGGATTGTCGCTGATCCGCAATATGCCCAGCCCTGCGCCTATGGCCGTTGACAGAACGGCCACCAGCAAGGTGACCATCAGCGTGTTGCCGACCCCGACCAGCAGCGCCCACAGATTGCTGTCGTCGGGCGAATAGGGCAGCCAAGTTTCCGACAGCGCAAACCCGGCCCGGTCGCCGAGGAATTCCAGCCCCAGCTCGATCCCACGGCTTTCCAGATTGGCCGCCGCCGTCGCGCCCACCAGCGCCACCGCTGCGAAGCTGAGCAGCAGTACAAGAGCCTGATACACAAGATTGCGCTTGGCGCGGGTCATGGGCGCGTTCCTGCCGTGCGGCGTGGCCGGCTCAATCCCATGGCAGCGGGAACATCAGGCCGCCGTTGGCATAGAGCTTGTTGTAGCTTCGATCGGCCTTAATCGGTGTGCCTTCCCCCAGGTTCCGGTCCCAGATCTCCTGATAATTGCCGACCTGCTTGATCACCTGATAGGCCCAGTCAGGCTTCAGGCCCATGGCGCGGCCGAAACTGGGATCGCCGCCCAGCACGCGGCGCACGCCGCTGTTGCCGGATTTGGCCATCTGATCGACATTGGCCTGGTTGATGCCGTTCTGTTCAGCCCACAACAGCACATTGAACGTCCAGCGCGCGACATCGAACATGCGGTCATCGCCGCGCGGGATAGCGATGCCGTTGGGTTCCACGGCGGTGCCGGCGCGCATCATGGCGTGATCGGCCGGATTGCGCGCCACGGTGGCAATCTGGTTCTGGGCGGCAAGACCATCGGTGACATAGGCATCGCAGCGGCCAGCGAAATATGTATCCCGCGCTGTGATGGTGGAATCGAAATACACCCGCTTCATCTTGATCCTGTTGGATTCCTCGATCTCGTCAAGGGCGCCTTCCACCAGGCTGCCGCCACCCTGCATGCAGATGGTGCGGCCATTCAGTCCGGCTGGCGTATCGATGCCGTCGACCTTGCGGGTAATGATGACATCGCCATCATAAAGCGTGTTGGTGACGAAGCGGATCGCCATGTCACGCGAAAAGGTGAGCGTGGAGGTGCGCGACAGCACGTCGATCTCGCCGGTCTGCACTGCGGGCAGGCGCTGTGCTGCATTGAGCGGCACGAAGCGCACCTTGCTGGCGTCGCCAAGGATTGCCGCGGCGATGGCCCGGCAGATATCGCTGTCAAAGCCGCGCCATACGCCCTTTTCATCGGGGCGGGACAGGCCTGGCACGCCCTGGCTGCCGGAGCAGACCAGCGTGCCGCGCGTCTTGATCTTTTCGACCAGACTTGCCTTTTTGGCGCTGCCGCCCGAGCAACCGGCAAGGCTGGTCGCCAGCATGAGTGCAATCAGGGTGCCTCTGGTGCTCCGGTGGATCATGCTTCCCTCCCGATCATGTGGCCACGGCCAGCGACGCCTGCGCCGACGTCAAAATGTCGAAACCCCTTGCAATGCTGTGCGCAAGATCGTCCGGATGCTCGAGGCCGATGCTAAGCCGCACGACAGGTCCATCATGCGGAGATGGTGTGGCAGTGCGCAGCGGCGGCGCGTCGAGCACGGCAACCACGCTTTTGGTGCCGCCCCAGCTGGCGCCGATGGCGAACTGGTCCATCGCTTCCACCGCCTGCGCCAGCACCGGGCGCGTCCACGGTTCGAGGAACAGCGTGATGAGGCCGGTCGATCCCGAAAAATCCCGTGTCCATTCGGCATGGCCGGGGTTGCCGGGCAAGGCCGGGTGCCGCACTTCCCGCACTGCCGGGTGCGCGTTCAGCATGGCCAGCAGGGACAGGGCGGTGCGCTCGATGCGCTCCAGCCGCACAGCCATGGTCTCCAGTCCGCGCAGCACCAGGCTGGCCTCGTCGGCCGATACTCCTTGGCCCAACATGCGGGCATTGTCCTTCAACTGACGGAATAGCGCTTCATCGCGCAGCGCGATCGAACCCATCACCACATCGGAATGGCCTGAGACATATTTCGACACCGCGCAGACGGAAACATCAACGCCGAGGTCAAGCGGCTTGCAGCGCAGCGCTGTGGCATAGGTATTATCGGCCGCCGTGCGGATGCCCTGCGCGCAGCATGCCGCAGCAATCGCTGGCATGTCCTGCACTTCCAGCGTCATCGAGCCCGGCGATTCAAGCCACACCAGCGACACATCCGGGCCAAGCAGGCCGGCGATACCGCTGCCGATCAGCGGATCATAATAGACCGGCGTCACGCCATAGCGGGCAAGCAGATTCTCGGCGAAAGGGCGCACCGTGTCATAGACATTGTCGGGAAACAGGACGCGGCTGCCGGACTTCGACAATGCCAGCGTGACAAGCGTGATGGCGGCAAAGCCTGACGATACCACCAGCGCCCGGCTGGCGCCTTCCAGGCCAGCAATTGCATGTTCCAGCGCGCGGCTGGTGGGCGTGCCATACAGGCCATATGAATAGCCATCATACATGGCCGCGCGGCGGTTCTGGTAGGCCGCCACGCTGCCGAACACGACAGTGGACGCGCGATAAACGGGTACCGACAGGCTGGCGAAGCTGCCCTGCGGCGCTTTTATCTTAAGGCATTTCGTATCGTCGTGCATGCCCTTCTCCTTGGCCGGCACGCTAGGCGTGCATCCGGGTCGTTTCAAATCCAAGTATGGCGCATCATTATGCGTTTCGGTTATACTGGACGCCATGAATCTCAGCCTCATCGAAGCCTTCAATGCCGTCATGCGCACCGGATCGACCACGCGCGGCGCCGAACTTCTGGGCGTGTCGCAGCCGGCCATCAGCCGTTCCCTCAAGCGACTGGAAGATGTGACCCGGCTGAAGCTGTTCGAACGCCAGGGCCCGCGCCTGATCCCGACCCCGGAGGCAGAGCTTCTCTATCAGGAGATTGTCGATACCTATGTCGGTCTCGATCGCCTGAAGCAGGCGGTGGCGCGCATCCGGTCGGTGGGCACCGGATCGCTGCGGATCGCCACATCGGCCGCCCTTGGCCTGTCACTGATCCCGCGCGTGATCACATTGTTCATCGAACGTCACCCCGGCGTCACCGTTACATTCGAGATCGCCAATTCCAGTATGGTGCGCAATCTGGTGGCCAGCGGCACGCACGACATCGGCCTGTGTGCGGACGAAATCGATACCACCAACGTGGTGGCCGAGCCTTTTCTGGCCACCCGCGGGGTCTGCGTCATGCCCGCTGACCATCCGCTGGCGCAGCTGAAGACGGTGACGCCGATCGATCTTGATGGTGTGCCACTGGTGTCGCTTTCGCCAGACGATACCGCGCGCAAGCAGCTCGATGCCGCCCTGCGCCTGATGGGGGCGCAACCCAAGGTGGTGGTGGAAACCCAGTTCGGCGCCAGCGTGTGCCAGCTGGTGGCCGAAGGTGCCGGCATCGGGCTGACCAACGCCGTATCCTTCGTCGCGAGCGAATTCGAAACGCGTGGTCTGGTGGCGCGTCCGTTCGAGCCGGCCATTACCTTCCGGGCCTTGATGATCCTGCCGCCGCACCGCGGCCGGTCGCGGCTGCTGGAAGATCTGCTGAAAATCCTCGAAGTGGAACGCGACAGCCTGCAGAAAGCCTGTGAATCGCGGTTTGGCGCAGTGACCGGACCGGCTTGAGGGCGGCGCGCTACCCGAGAAGCCTGAACTGGGCGCTGACTTCCACTGCCACGCCGAACGGCAGGCTGGCCACGCCAACGGCAGTGCGAGCGTGGCGTCCGCGATCACCCAGTACCGCGGCCACCAGATCGGACGCGCCGTTCAGCACGGTGGAATGTTCGGTAAAACCCGGCGCTGACTGAACGTAGCCGCACAGCTGCACACAGCCGGCAAGCCGCTCGGCATCGCCTTCGAGAGCCTCGTTCAGGACGGCAAGAACGGCCACTGCGCATTGCCGCGCCGCAAGAACACCGCGATCAATCGACGTGCCGTTGCCCAGCACGCCAGTAATCAGGCCGTCATCGCTGCGCGGCAATTGCCCGGAAATGGTGACAAGCCTGCCCAGCCGTGTGAACGGCACATAATTGGCCACCGCTGGCGGCACGTGCGGCATGGCGATGCCCAGTTCGGCAAGGCGCTGCGGGATCAAGCTGGTCACCCTGGGTCTCCGTCAGGCCGGCTGGATCAGAATTTCACGTTCGCCCGCAGATACCAGAAGCCGCCGCTGAACCCGAAGGGCGAGAACTGCGGATAGATGATGCCGTTGTTCTGCTGCCCGGGACGCCGGTCGCGGTCTGGATAGACGTCGAACACATTGTTGGCACCGACCGCGACATTGATCGTTTTGGTGACATCATAGCCAATTTCCAGATCGACAAGCACCTTGGCGCCGAACGTCTGGTCGAAGGCATTGACGGTGGGCACCGCATTGGCAACGGCATCGGTCCATTTGCCGAAATAGCTGGCGCGCAGCAGTCCGGTGAAATTACCCGACTCAAGCGTCCCTGTAATGCTGCCCCGCCACTGCGGGTTGAAGGCGTTGATTTCGATCCGGCGTTCGCGGTCCACCGCGCGCGCATCACGCACGTTGCCGACTTCGTTCTTGGTGTAGTTGAGCGAAGCGTTCACGCCGAGGCTGGTGTCCCCGCCCAGCCGCCAGTTCTTCGAGAACACGATATCGAAACCCTGGGTGCGCGAATCGAAGTAATTGCCGAAGAAGCGCACCGTCTGCACATCGCCGGGATCGATCCCGCGTGCCGCCATGGCGATCCGGTCAGCAGCCGTAATCGGTATGCGCGACGTCAACGCGATGCGGTCATCAACCTTGATGTTGAAATAATCCGCGGTCAGCACCCAGCCGCCAGGAATGTCGAACACCACGCCGGCCGCGACGTTCTTGGATTTCTCCCGGTTCAGGGGCTGCGCACCATAGAATTGCGAAACAGGGTCGGTGGGCGGTCGCGTCGTGGTGAGCAGCAGCCCGCCGGTGACCAAATCGATGTTGGTGGCCACATCGGAGATATTTGCCTGGCCGGGCGTCGGTGCACGGAAGCCGGTGCTGTAGGATGCGCGAATAGCCATCCAGTCGGTCAACTCATAGCGGCCGGACACCTTCCAGTTGAAGGTGCTGCCAAAGTCAGAGAAATCCTCGAACCGGCCGGCGACACCGAGGTTCAGGCCGTCGGCCAGGTCACCTTCGACATCGACATAGGCTGCCCAGTTGGAGCGCGCCCAACTGCCGGCAGACGACGGCGCGTAGCCGGGGAAGCCAGAGGACCCAACCGCCAGACCGATCGGCAGATTGTTGTTGTCCGGATCAAGGACGCGCGCGAACGGTCCGGCAATATAGGAAGCGACATCGCCGGCTGTGATCTCGAACGCCTCGCGGCGATACTCGGCGCCGAAGGCGACATTGAGCGGTTCGGCCAGACCGATCTCGAGCGGGTAAACAAAGTCGGCGTGGAACTGGGTTTCACGCTGGGTCACCTTGCCGGCATTGAACCGGGTTGGCGACTGGGGGCCAAGCGATGGGTTGACCGTGTTGCGCAGATTGTAGCGCACCCGGTTCTGCGCCGCGATGGCGCTGAGATCATAGCGGATATCGCCAAGCTCGCCGCGCACGCCGCCGGCGATGCTTAGGTCTTCGATATCGGTGCCGAAAATCGGCGTGAAGCCGCCGGGAAACTGCGTGTTGAAGTTGAATCGCCGGCCGCCGGGCTGGTTGGTCAGTGGCACACTGCGGAAGATATCGGTGCGGGTAACGGGATTGCGATAGAAGAATTCGGTATCGCCCGTGCTCCACGCATAATTGCCGAAAAGATAGACGGTGGCGGTGTCGGATGCTGGCATCTCGGCATTCAGCAGGAAGCGTGCGGCCTCGGTGTTGACATTGCCCCAGCGCTGCGCCGGCACCGGCACCGCCGTGTTCCCGGCATTGATCAGGGCCTGCGCATCAGGGCGCTGGGCCCCGCGCGACGTCGGCTTGGCGCGGACATACTCACCGCTGAGGTTGATGAAGCCTTCCGCCAGCTTAAAGCCAGCATTGGCGGCGAGCGTGACATCTTCGCCGTCGCCTTCATAGAATTGGCCATAACGGGCGCTCATCGTCAGCCCATCCGAACCGTCCTTCAGGCGAAAGTTGATCACGCCGGCGATGGCATCCGATCCATATTGCGCTGCGGCACCATCGCGCAGCACTTCGATGCTTTTGATGGCGATGGTCGGGATGCTGGAAAGGTCAGGGCCCTGCGCACCAGCGGCCAGCGGCTGGTTGGTGATCTGCACCAGCGCCGAACGGTGACGGCGCTTGTTGTTCAGCAGCACCAGTGTCTGATCCGGCGGCAGCCCGCGCAAGCTGAACGGGCGGATGAAGGCCGAGCCGTCCTGCGCGACGAACTGCTGAACGTTGAGCGAGGGGACAGCGTTGCGCAGGGCATCGTTCAGGTTCGAAGCGCCCTGCCTCGTGAGCACTTCGGCCGAAATGATGTCCACTGGCCTGGCCGACTCAAGGGCAGTCACACCTTCACGGCGGGTGCCCGTCACAATGATCATCTGGTCGGACTGGGCCGCATCCTTGTCGGACGCCGCCTGTTCCTGCGCAAAAGCGGTACCGGAGTAGAGCAGCGCCGCCCAAAGTGCCGTCGCAGACACTGACCTGAGTGCTCCCGTTTCCATCGTTTTCGAAAATTTCCTCATTTCCCCCGTCCCCTTGATCGCGGTTGCACCGTGATTGCCGCAGCCCGTTAAAGCTGGCCCTTGATGGCGGAGGTTGTGCGAAGGTAAGGTTTACATCAAATGCGAAATAAGCTGTTTATCATGCAAAAGTGGTATAATGGCAGTTGTGACTGCGAGAGAGGGCAGAATGAAAATGCCGCATAAGGAACGATCATGACAGAAGTGACCCGCCGCACCGCTATCCTGGGTGCAACCACCGTTCTGTACGGGGCGGGTGTGGCTGAAAGCGCTGTAACGAGTCAGGCTGTTGCGGCTCACAGTCCGTCCGACGAGGCCAGATGGGCCAAGATTGCCGCTCTTTATCCTGTCACGCGCGAAATCGTTCAGCTGGAAAATGCGTACTGGGGCAGCATGGCTGAGCCGGTAGCAGCGGCGCACAGGGAGCAGGTCGCGCGGCTGAACCGCGACAACAGCTGGTATGCGCGGCGCGCCATGATTGCCGATCAGGCGCGCGCGAAGGAGCGGGCGGCAGAGGCGATGGGCGTGCTGCCCGAAGAAGTGGGCTGGTGTCGCAATGCTGCCGAAGGATTGACGGCACTTATCATGCAATATCGCGATGTTGGTGCCGGTGATCAGATCCTTTTTGCTGATACCGATTACGAGACCACGCAGGGTGCAATGCGATCGCTGGCTGCTGCACGCGGCGCACAGGCCATCAAGATCAACCTGCCTGCGCAGATGACTCGCGCGAACCTGATTGAAGCCTATCGCGAGGCGTTTGCCCGCGCACCCCGTTTGAAACTGGTGCTGCTCACGCACATGAGCCATCGCAACGGCCTTGTTTTGCCAGTCAGCGAAATCGTGCCGCTCGTAAAGGCCCACGGAGCGCAGGCCATCGTTGATTGCGCGCAGAGCTTCTACCAGATTCCGTTTAGGATACCAGATTTTGGCGCCGACTTCGTGGGTCTCAACTTCCACAAGTGGGTGGGTGCACCGCTTGGGGTGGCTGCTATCTGGGTTCGCAAGGGTATGGCTTCTGCAATTGCGCCTGCCCCTGAGCTCCCGGACGCCGGGCCGGAAGACGTGCAGGCAAAGGTTCATCAGGGAACAGTCGACTTTGCCCCACAATTGACGGTACCGGCCGCACTGGATTTTCAAGCAACCATTGACCGCGGCGCCAAAATCGGACGTCTTCAGTTCCTGCGAAACCGCTGGGTGTCGCAGGTACGCAGCATTCCTGGCGTGGAGGTGCTGCTGCCCGATGATCCATCCCTCTATGGTGCGACCACATCGTTCCGGCTGCATGGACAAACGACCCCGGCGGCCAACATCGCGCTAACCGATGTGCTTCTGAACCGCTTTGGCATCATGACTGTGCACCGGATCGGTCTTTCCGGCGGCACCTGTATTCGCGCAACGCCTTCGCTGTTCACCAGCACGGTCGACGTGGACAAGCTGGCAGCGGCAATCCAGACACTGGCAGCAGCGACCGCTACCAAATGAACACTTGTCCGGCGAGATTTGGTAAACCGCATCAGCATTTCCCAAGGCTGCGTCCTTCAGATGTTTGATCCTGCATCGTCGTAAAATGATTGACCGTCAGCGTGGCGGGAACAGCTACTGGCAATGATGCGGCATGGATTCAACAGGCCCTAAATCTGGCGATGCGCCCGAATGACGACAACATCAGGACGCAGGCTCGTCGTCATCGCATCTGTCCGGCGACTGTGCAGAAGTGGCGCTATCTGACTCGCACCGCGGACGCGGCAAAACAGCAGGCTTCCAACTTCTTTGAAGCCGCGTCGGATGGAGCAGACGGCAGGAGATGAACAAATGGCTTGACCTTGGATCGTGGTCAAAGGTGCAAACCTCGTGCCGGAGGTGATTCGATGGTAGTGATTGGAATTGGCAAACTGGCAAAGGCTGCCGAAGTGCGGACCGATACGGTACGTTACTACGAACGTCTCGGACTGCTGGCTCCGCCGTCAAGGACCCGGGCCGGCTATCGGAGTTACGGGACGGCAGATATCGAACGGCTGCGTTTCATCCGACGGGCCAAATCTCTTGGTTTTCCGCTTGATGATATCCGGCAGCTCCTTGCGCTGCGAGCGGACGACAATGCGCGCGCTGCGGCTGTTCTAACGGTGACGCGGGCGCGTATAGCCGCTCTCGACACGCAAATCCGCGATCTTCACGCCATTGCCGAGGCTCTTTCCCGTCTTGCCGACGATTGTCCTCCCGATGCTGCGGTCAGCGAATGTCCGATTCTGGCACACCTGTCCGGCCTGCATCGCCACCCCGCCGACAGTGACCGGCGATAAACAAAGGCGAGTAGCATGAACATGAAACACTGTGTTGAACTGTGCACGACCTGCCACCGGGTCTGTGTCGAGACGCTTGAGTACTGTCTGAAGAAAGGTGGCACGCATGTCGCACATCATCAAATCAACGCTATTCTCGACTGTGCGCAAATGTGCGCGCTCAGCGCTGATCTGATGACCCGACTATCGCCGCTCCACACGGCCCATTGCGGCGTATGCGCTGAGGCGTGTCGGCGCTGCGCGGAAGCATGTGAAGCGTTTCCGGACGATGCAGTTATGCAGCAATGCGCCGAGGCTTGCCGCCGGTGCCAAGCTTCCTGCAGCGAAATGGCCGCGCATCATCACCATTGATCCGCTCCCACGGCGCGGCTTGTGCCGCGCCGTGGGAACTTCTTCCGGATGGAGAGTGAGACATGACGATTTCTGGCAAGACTTTGATGATGACAACCCTTGTCGGAGCAATGATTGCTCTGCCGTCGGTTTCCAATGCTCAAGGACTCTGGCACCGAATTATGCGCGGCACTATTGTGGCGAACGACAACGGTGCCATAACGGTGTGCGTCGGGCGTAGCGACGGCGCCAAGATCGGCCAGGAATTGTTGGTCACGCGCGTGACGAATACGGGCATCGGCGCGAAGGGTAGCACGGCATGGCGGCTGCAAAACATCGGGCGCATCCGGCTGACCGAGGTGTTCGACGAGCATTTCGCACAGGCAACGGTGATTAGCGGGTCACCCAGCAAGAATGACCTGGTCGAGCTGCGCGCGGAAGGACCGCGGCCTTGAACGGCCTTGGGCTCCGCACGCGCGATTTTCGAAAGCAATGTTCGACGCGGCGCTCGCGCTCTACCTCAGATCGACGCTTGCATCGGTCGTCAATGTTGCGTGGGACATCACAGCCGAGCGCGCGGAGCCACGCCGGCACCTCCGAATGGCTGCGAATGCCGAGCGACGCATCGGAATGTCGAAATCTTGAAGAGGCCGTCTCGTTGCCATGGCATCAGCCCTAATTGGTGCAGAAGTGGCGTGACCGGGCACACAGAACGGAGCCGCAACACTAGCTAGCTTCGAGCTTCTTTGAATCCGTGTCAAATGGAGCAAACGGTGGGAACGAAGCGAGGCCCTTCACCTTTGCCCGCCGTCTGACACCCAGAGCTTGGGACGGAGGTTTCGGTAGGATTGAATGGAATTGGCAACAAGCGACAGCCAAGTCGCTGGATGACAGTGTTCCCGGTTTACGCGCAGCCGCCGCCGGAGCCTTCGATCTGGATCGGAGGGCATGGTATGCTTCCAAACGAGCAGTATACGCAGCAGTGGCCCCTCAATGGCCGTAGCAAAGCCCCGCAACCAGTGCATTCATAATAGAATTGGCAAGCATCAGTGGGCATTGTCTCGGTCTTTGCCTTCTTGCAGATCGGACAGGTCAGGACGGATTCGAGGACGGCTTTGCTTTCAGGCATATGTGTATCCAGCCCACAGCAGCACCGTTCCGAGCATGAGGCCGACAAGCGTTAAAAAGCGCACATACCCAGGTGTGCACGGCCCGGCAGGCCCACAGGTCGTTGCGGCGCGTTGCTGGCGCCAGAGCAGAACTGCGCCCCCGATCAGGCTGACCGCCCCGATTCCGGTGAGGACAGATCGGTACGGAGCAGCCAGTATCCCGACACTTCCCAACCACGCTGATCCAACGCCCATTGTCGCCAACGTCATTGGCAGCGCGCAGCACGAAGCGAGGCCAAACGCCGCCGCGATGCCAGCCCCTGTAAAGAGAGCTGCCCCGCGTTCCACGCCGGAGCGTTCAGTTGGCGGCACGTCTGCAATAGGGTCTGACATGGCAGTATCCTTGAGAATGATTCTGCTGTTCCTTACTGTCTGTAGCAACTACAGACTCAAGCGGCTTTTTTGCGGACGGTGATCGTGCAAGTCGATGTCTTTCCCATAGGTGACCTCTCCCGCCAGACTGGCTGCCATATTGAGACCATCCGCTATTATGAACGGATCGGTCTGCTACCAAAGCCTTCGCGTCGCGGGCGTTACCGGACCTACACACCTGCCGACGTCGCGCGCCTGCGGTTCGTATGCCGGTCGCGCGAGCTCGGGTTCGCCATCAAGGAAGTAAAGGCATTGCTCCGGCTGGAGATCGGCGGTGTCACCTCATGCGCCGAGGCGAAATCGATGGCCGCAAAGCATTTGCAAGATGTTCGCAGTCGCATCGCGGACCTGCGTCGGATGGAGCATGTTCTCGCATCCACAGTGAAGGCTTGCGATGACGGCGACAGCGCAGTCTGCCCGCTTATTGCGGCGCTGACGCAACGTGTTGACGGTGGCGCATGAACCTTGCGACTCTTGCTTTATACGCCAGCGCTGCCATCGCGGAGATCGCTGGTTGCTTTGCGTTCTGGGCGTGGTTGCGGCTTGGCAAGCCGATCTGGTGGCTCGTTCCCGGCGTAGCGTCGCTGATGATGTTTGCCTTGCTGCTGACACGGGTTGATACCGTCGCCGCGGGCCGAACGTATGCAGCTTATGGTGGCATCTACATCGTCGGGTCGCTGACTTGGTTGTGGCTGGTGGAGGACCTGCGGCCAGATCGATGGGATCTGCTGGGCGGCGCAGTATGCCTCGTCGGGGCCGCAATCATCATTGGCGGGCCACGTTGATCCGAGATTGGATTTGCTCCCCAAAATGACCGATTGGGCTTGGGCTGCTGCCTTTGAAACGCAGCCGTAGGCTGCGGCGAACGCTTACACGACAACTGATGGGCCATACATTGATCATCCGATTACCGAACATCAGATCCTTGATGCGCATATCGGCCGCGAAGTTGACGATGCCGCACTGTATCGACTGGTGAGCTAAGCCCTAACAGTCAGAACAACCGCCTCGCGATCGCTTCAATGCCCTTCAGACCAGAGCCAAAACGCGCGATTGAATGGCGATTTTGTTCCAATTCACCATATGGCAGGTAACGGACGTCAAGGTGAGCGACACGGCTGAACGCCGGTCGCATCAGCTGTGCCCGCACCTCGGCCTCGCGCTTGTCGGGTGCAACGAGGAACAAACCTGCCCGTGTCTGGAACTCGCTGGCGGAAAGGGCCAGGTCGAGCATGCGAACGATGCCCGAGTAGATTGACGTCGAGTGCTCGACTTCGAAAGCCGCCGTCACCCGGCCCGAACTCTCCAGCCAGAGGACGTCAATCAATCGGATCATGTCAGCGCCCGGAGCGGTCTCAATGGCAACCGGAAGCCGTTCGAGGCACCCCGTTCCAAGCGGCACACCATCGTGCAAGCGGCCGCGATCATTGGCGGCCATCCAGACATCATAGCCGAGCGCACGGCCAAGATCCCGGAGCCACGCCTGCACCTCGGAATGTCTACGATCGATCTCGGCACCACCAGTGCCCGGTTTGGCACTGCGCAGGGCTTCTTGTTTCGCGGCATCAAGGCGGGCGATCCAGTCACCTGCGCTAGTCGCGCCGGCGACCGGCGCCGGGTAGCGTCCCGATCCCACATCGAACAAAAAGCCGCCGACCGCGCCAAGATCATTTGAAAACAGATGCCTGTAACGTTGGTTGAGTTCGCGCACACCATCGCGCAGGGCCAGATAATGCGGCCAGGATCCAAGCCTGGCCTTGGCGCCGGTGACTGCATTATATCCATTGACGATTGCTGTGTTGAACGGCGCAACATGGGTCGGGTGCAAGAAGTACAAGAGGTTGGCAACCGCGGGCCCCAGACCCTTGATGGCCAGTGCATCGATTGTCCGGATCGCCGCAAGGATTTCTGTCTCCTCGTTGCAGCCGCAACACCGGGCCAGCAGGCGCCCGAAGGCCCGCTGGTTTTCCGGGCTCTCGTAGATGTCCGGAATGCGCAGCTTGGGCTTCCACAAGAAGGCGTGGTCGGCACCCTTGAAGATCTGGCGCTGCTCGGCGATGGAATGGACAACCGTCTCAAGCGAGGAGCCGCGATAAGCGACGCCAAAGTTGCCGGTTTCGATCTCGGCAACAACCTGCTCGATGCCCCGGCGGATCGAACGAAAATTTTTGATGCGCTGGTCCCACAGGAACCAGTTTTTATAGGTTGCAGCTGGATCGTCGCGCCAGCGTTCGATGGTCAGCTGCAGCAGATCAATCGGGGCAGGCACACCGGCATTACTCACTTTGGCTTGCGGGAAGAACTGTGCAAGCTGACGATTTGCCATTTGCCATCCAACTGCCGCAGTACCCCCGTTTGCACGCCCCTTCGTTCCACAGGCGCACCTTTTTTCAGCTCGATGACGTAGCGATAGGTTTCCACCGAAATCGCGACCGGCCCCTCAAATTTGACGTCAGTCTTGTAGTCTGAAAATTTGAATGACTTGAATTCAGCCAGCTCGGGACCGAGGTGATGCGCCATGTAGTTCGCGTAGCTGCCTTCGCTGCCGCCTGACTCGAACACTTGCGAGTCGGCTGCGAACAAATCGGGCGTTGATTTGAGGTCCTTGCTCTCAATCGCAGCGCGATATTGTGCCAGCACCGCGCGGACAGCGGCACTCTTTTCAGCATCCCCAGCGGCTTGTGCTTGCACGGGTGCTGAGGCCAACACAGCCAATGATGTTGCCGCTGCAACAATCCCAAATCTGCCAATCATGTATCTCTCCGTCAGTTTTGCTTTGTTGTGCCGGTCGATGTCCATTCGATCAGCGACAGCTTAAGGCGGATCCCGCAACTGTGCTACATGACCATTGGAGGTGCGAGCGTTCCCAACCACGCAACCGCTGCCATGATCCCTGCGGCCAGCGCTGCCTCGGCAAAGATGCTTCGGCGGAGCGCTGCAAAAGCCGCTGCAGGCTCGACACCGCTACCAATCTGACGCCCCAGAGCGGGGGTCAGGCGAAAGCGATTGCTGGCGGCGAGGCCAAGCATGGCTGCGAACAGCAGCAACTTGGCAACCAGGAACCGTCCATACTCGCTGTCAAGCAGATCGAAGACATGATCGGGTCCGACCAGCATCCAGACGCTTACAAGCCCGGTACCGGCAAGAAGGGCAACAATGATCGTTCCGGCAATGGCAAAGCGATCCAGCGCCTGATGCGCGACGACCATCACAGCGGGCGTGGCATCGATCGCACGCCGCCCCAGCAGCTGCAGCAGAGCTGCCAGAGCCCCGACCCACGCGCCTGCGGCAAACAGATGTGTGACATCGGCCCCAAGCTGCAGCCAGCCGGCATTACCCTCACCGGCGGCACCATGACCAGTCCAGGCCAGTGACGCCAATGCCGTCGCGGCGAAGGCGCTGACCAAAAGACGAGACGGGCGGTGTTGCAAATCGCCGAACAGGAGGGTCGCCAACAACAGCGCCAAAGCTGCCATTCGCACTTGCCACGCAGACCCCATCGGCGTTTCGAAGATCATCGCATCGATGGTTGCGCTATCGACCGCGCTGAACGCAGAGCCGGCCATTGTCGCTGCCATGGCGACAATGCCTGCCACTGAGAAGACCGCCGCAGCAAGCGCCAGCAGCGCAAGCACGCGGCGTGATGGAATCCCTGCGGGGAGGCCCGCGGGAAGCGCGTAAACCGCAAAGAGGGGCCAGCCGAACAAGACTGTCAGGGTTGCATATGATGCAAACCTGACAGTGATGGTCAGATATTCCAATGGCATTTATTTGACAGTGAAGGGGAAGCTGCCTTCCATCCGGTGAGCATCGGCGCCGCCGGCGAACCACTTCACTTCATAGGTCCCGCTGGCCAGCGCGCGCTTCATCAAAAGGGTCATCGTCTTGCCATCGGCGCTCATCGCCGTGGTGAAACCGGTGATCTTCATCGGCTGATGGTCCGCCATGCCCGGCATGCTGGTCATCACGAGTTCGGCGCCAGCGAACTTTGCCATCAGCTTTTCGCTGAAAACCAGAACGACCTTGCCCGGCTTGTCGACAGTTCCGTTCGCGGCGGGCGTGGAAGAAACAAGCTTGGCATGGGCCATCGCAGGGCCAGAGGCGCCGAGCGCCAGAAGCAGGACGGTTGCAAGCAGATTGTATATGGTCTTCATCAAACGTCTCCAGGTTATTCAATCGCACTTACGCATGCCGCAAGCCTCCCCCTCAAATTTTCCTGGTGAGGGCCGCACGGCCGGCGCGCGTATGGCGAGAAGTTGGTTGGGAGTGAAGAAAATGGATGACCTCGACGGAGCATTTTTGCGCTTGCGGTCGCTGCCGGTGCCGGCCCGGCTGGCGACACTTGAAACTGTTGTGATGGCGGGCATCGATGCCGAGCGCAGCGCGCTCGCACTCAGCAGCCGAACCGCACTCAGTCTGGCAGCTCTGCTGGCGCTCGGTGTCGGCATGGGCACCACAGTGCTGCCGGGTGGGTCGGTGGTCGCTGCACCGGGTTCACCGTTGTTTGCTGGTTCGGAGCTGGCGCCCTCAACCCTGTTGGCCAGCGTCGGATGAGCAATGTCGGCCGACTGGCCATCGTTGCTGCGGTGGCATTTATCGCGGCGGTGGGCGGTGTGTTTGCGGGGCGTGCGCTGGTCACCCGGCTGGCACCGCCCGAGACTGAGCTACATGCAATCCTGCATGAGAGACTTGAACTCGATGCCGCGCAGCGTGTGCAGATTGGAGCACTGGAACAGCAGTTTGCCGCGCGCAAGCAGGCGCTTGAGCAAGAATTGCGCGCCGACAATGCTCGCCTGGCGCGGGCCATTACCGCCGAGCACGGCTACGGTCCCGGCGTGCAGGCGGCAGTAGACCGATCACATCAGGCGATGGGAGAACTCCAGAAGGAGACGTTGCAGCATGTGTTCCGGGTGCGCAGCGTGCTGCGGCCGGAGCAGGCGCGCCGGTTCGATGCAGCGGCAGTCAAGGCGCTGACAGCCCCGAGCGAATGATGCCGCGGTGACAATGCCGCTCACCGACTGCGCTGACAGTGAACTCGCTGTGCTGGCGCTGGCCGGGCGCCAGGCGGCGTTCAGCGAACTGATGCGGCGTCACCGTGAACCGGTGTTCCGCCTGGTGCGCAGCCACATCGGCGACGCCGACGAAGCGCTGGATGTGGTGCAGGAATGTTTCGTCGCGGCCTTTGCGGCCATCGAGCGCTATGACCGCGGTCGGCCTTTTCGATACTGGATCAACCGCATCGCACTCAACAAATGCCGCGACTGGGGGCGGCGGCGGCTGGTCAGGCGCGTGCTGCGCTTTGCACTGCCGCTGGATGCAGCCAGCGAGATTGCCGAGCCGGACGTAGCCCCTGAGGTAGCCATCGATGATGCCCGCGCTCTCGCCCGGGTAACGCGTGCCATTGCAGCACTGCCGGCCAATCTGAAGGAGCCCCTTATCCTGACTGCCATCGAAGGCCTGTCCCAGGCGGAGGCCGCAGCGGTGCTGGGGATCAGCGAGAAGGCCGTTGAAGTGCGTGTTTACCGCGCCCGCAAGGCGCTCGCCGGCACGGCTGAAGTGTCGCAGCCCAAATCTTGAGGGCCGGCTCGGCAGACTGCGTATCACCCTATGTAACGTCTGCCCAATCTTGAAATTTCAGGAATAACCATGACCCTTCTCACGTCTCGCCGCGGCTTTCTGCGCGCTGCATCACTTGTCAGTGGCGCGCTGGCGGTGCCGGCTTGGGCGCGCAGTGGCAGCGCTGGCCTCAATGCCGCGAGCGACGTGCTGTCGGGCGAGGATATCAGGCTTAGTATCGGCCATGCCCCCTTCACGGTCGGCGGCCGCACCGGCCACGCCATTGCCATCAATGGCAGCGTTCCCGGCCCGTTCATCCGGTTGAAAGAAGGCCAGAACGTCCGGCTGTCGGTGACCAACACGCTGGCGGAAGACACCTCGATCCACTGGCACGGGTTGCTGCTGCCGTTTCAATATGATGGTGTGCCCGGCGTCAGCTTTCCGGGTATCAAGCCAGGTCAGACGTTTGTGTACGAGTTCCCGATCCGTCAGGCAGGCACCTATTGGTATCACAGCCATTCGGGCCTTCAGGAAGCGATGGGCCACTATGGCTCGATCGTCATCGATCCGGCCGGTGCCGATCCCGTCGGGTTCGACCGCGAGCATGTCATCGTGCTCAGCGACTGGAGCTTCGTGCATCCACACACGGTTTACAAGAAGCTGAAGCAGAACGGCGGCAACTTCAATTTCCAGAAGCAGACACTGGGTGGTCTGCTCGCCGGCAAGGACCAGTCGGCGGCCGAACGGCGGATGTGGGGCCAGATGCGCATGGACCCGACCGACATTTCGGATTCCACCGGCGCGATCTACACCTATCTTGTCAACGGACACGGCCCCGATGAAAACTGGACCGGCCTGTTCAAGCCGGGCGAGCGGGTGCGGCTGCGCATCGTCAATGCCGCTGCGATGACCAATTTCAACGTGCGCATCCCCGGCTTGGCCATGACTGTCGTCGGCACCGACGGTAACAATGTCCAGCCGGTGGAAACCGACGAGTTCCAGATCGGCGTGGCCGAAACCTATGACATCGTCGTTCGCCCGACCGAGGACAAGGCCTATGGCTTTATCGCCGAGGGCATCGACCGTTCCGGCCTTGTGCGGGCCACGCTGGCGCCGCGCATGGGCATGATCGGCCCGGTGCCGGCGCTGCGCAAGCGGCCGCTGCTGACCATGAAAGACATGGGCATGGGCGAGATGGACATGAGCGGCGGCGGCGCCATGGCTGGCATGGACCACAGCAAAATGCCGGGAATGGCGATGCCTGCGGGGAGTACCGCTGCTGAGCCGGCCGGCGCTCCCATGGCCGGCATGGATCACAGCAAGATGGACATGAGCGGCGGCGCCATGGCCGGCATGAGTCACGATATGGGATCGATGAAGATGCTCGATCCTTCGGTTGCGCCGCAGGTCAAGATGGGCCCCGGCGTTGCAACGCTGGCGCCGATGCCGATGGACCGCACCGGCGAACGCCCCACCGGCCTCGAGAACGAACCGCACCGGGTGCTGACCTACAGCCAGTTGCGCTCGCTCGATCCCAATCCCGATCCGCGCAACCCCTCGCGCGAAATTGATATTCACCTCACCGCCAACATGGAACGTTACATGTGGTCGTTCGATGGCGTGAAGTTCAGCGAGGGTGCCGATCCGATCGCCTTCCGCTACAACGAGCGCGTGCGCGTCAACCTGATCAATGACACGATGATGCCGCACCCGATCCATATCCACGGTCACTTCTTCGAGCTGGTGACAGGTGAAAAGGGCAATCGCCCGGTCAAGCATACCGTCAATGTGCTGCCGGGCGCCAAGGTGGCGTTCGATCTGACCGCCGATGCGCTGGGTGACTGGGCTTTCCATTGCCACATGTTGCTGCACATGCATGCCGGGATGTTCCGTGTCGTGACCGTGCGCAAGGACGAGGATGCGGCATGAAGGCCTTTCTGATCGTCGCCCTCGCCGCAAGCCTCGCAGCGCAAGTCGCAGCGCAGCCGTCCATGATGCCCGGCATGGCCATGCCTCAAGCAAAGCCCGCTGCGCCCAAGCCAGCCGCTGCGAAGCCCAAGCCACTGCCAAAGCCGGCAGGCGCGCCCAAAGCCAAGCCGGCGGCCGACCCGCACGCCGGTCATGAAATGGGCGCGATGCCGGGAATGGCCCCTGCGGCCCCGGCAGCGCCAGCTGTTGATCCGCACGCCGGGCACAACATGGGCGCGATGCCGGGGATGGCCCCTGCGGCCCCGGCAGCATCCACTGCTGATCCGCACGCCGGGCACAACATGGGCGCAATGCCGGGAATGGTCCCTGCGGCCCCGGCAGCGCCAGCTGTTGATCCGCACGCCGGGCACAATATGGGCGCGATGCCGGGGATGGCCCCTGCGGCCCCGGCAACACCCGCCGCTGATCCGCACGCCGGGCACAATATGGGCGCAATGCAGGGAATGGCTGCGGTGCCTGCCGAGGAGATCGGTACGACCCCGGCCCCATCGCCACCAACCGATCACGCTGCCGATGCCATTTGGGGAGCCGCTGTGCAGGCACCGTCGCGGCAGCAGCTGCGCGACGAACATGGCAATTTCCAGAGCAGCTTCATCCTGTTCAACATCGCCGAATATGTCGCCCGCAAAGGCGCGGATGGCTATCGCTGGGAAGGCGAGGGCTGGTTCGGTGGCGATGTGAACCGGCTCGTCGTCAGGACAGAAGGCGAAGGCGACATCCGCGGCGTCACGGAAAAGGCAGAGGTGCAGGCGCTCTATTCGCGGGCCTTTGATCCATGGTGGAATTGGCAGGTCGGTGTGCGCCAAGATATTCGACCTAACCCGCAGCGCACCTTTGCCGTGGCCAGCATCGAAGGCCTGGCACCCTACTGGTTCCGGACGGTTGGCTCGATCTTCCTGTCGAACAAAGGCGAAGTGACGGCGCGGGCCGAGGGTTTCTACGATCAACGCGTTACCCAGCGTTTGATCCTGCAGCCGCGCGGCGAGATCAATTTTTCGGCGCAGCGCATTCCCGAACTTGGCAGTGGTGCAGGCGTGACCGACATCGAGCTGGGGATGCGGTTGCGCTATGAAGTGCGCCGAGAATTCGCGCCGTATGTTGGCGTCGAATGGGTCAGCAAGGTCGGCGATAGCGCCCGCTTCGCCAGGGCAGCTGGCGAAAGCCCCAGCTTTCTTCATGTCGTTGCTGGCATTCGCGCCTGGTTCTAGGCACATACCGCTGCTCATTCTCCGCTCAGGGAGCCGATCTTGCCGTCACGCCGCCAGCGCTTTCACCTTGTCGCCAGCCGGCTGCACAAATGGTTGGCGCTGATCATCGGCGCGCAGTTGCTGATCTGGTTTGCCAGCGGCGCGCTGATGAGCTTCTGGCCAATCGAAGAAATCCACGGCGATCATCTGGTCGATCGCAAGGCTGTGGAGCTGCTGCCGGCCCGTGTCACGCTGTCCGATCCAGCGCGCTTCATGAATGGCAAGAGCGCCGAGCGCATCACCTTGCGCATGCTGCACGGCCGCGCCGTCGTTGAAGTGAGCCGCGGCGGCGACGTCACGCTGTTTGATGCCGTGACCGGTGCACGGCTGCCTGCCGTCGATGCCGGTCTGGCTGCGGCCATCGTCCGCAAGGCCTGGATCGGCCCCGCCAGCGGCGCGCCGACCGCGTCGAGGGTGACGACCGCCAGCCCCGAATATCGCGGCCCGTTGCCGGCGTGGCGCGTGGCCTTTCCCGATCCCGATCACACCAGTGTCTTCGTGGCCGCCAATACCGGGCAGATCGCCGCAGTGCGTACCGCCAACTGGCGCCTGTTCGACTTTTTCTGGGGCCTGCACATCATGGATTGGACGGAACGCGATAACTTCAACACGTGGTGGTTGTTGACCTTTGCCATCGGCGGGCTGGTGCTGGGTCTGGCCGGCACGGTGCTGCTGGTGATGCGCTGGCCGATCCGGCGACGGCGAAATGTTCGTTTTGCAGTGAAAGGATGACAGCGATGCACAAACTACTCCTGGCTCTCGCCCTGGTTGCAGCCCCGGCCATGGCTGCCAATGATATCGTCATGCACCGTGATCCCGGCTGCGGCTGCTGCGAAGCCTGGGCGGCGCAGGTGGCCAAACAGTTCGGCCGCGCTGTGACTGTGGTGGACAACGCCAATCGCGGCGCCATTCACAAGCGCATCGGCATGCCCGCCGGACTTGCATCGTGCCACACCGCGCTCATCGCCGGCCTGGCATTCGAGGGCCATGTACCGATAGCCGATATGAAGCGGCTGCTGGCGCAGCGCCCGGCCGGCGTGACCGGACTCGCTGTTCCGGGCATGCCAATCGGCTCGCCGGGCATGGAAGTGCCGGGGCGGGCCGCCGATCACTACACGGTCGTGGCCTTTGGCACGGGCAAACCTGCGATATTCGCCCGGCATTGACAGCGCCGACCATCAATAGCGGAAGGTTACGCCGCCTTGAATCAAACGCGGCTGACCCGGCAAGGCGCCGCGGGCGCGGTCGACGACAAAAAGCCGGTCAAACAGGTTGCGGGCTGAAATGAATACCTCCCAGCGGCCGCCGGGCGGGCCATAGGCGGCGGTGGCGTTGACCTGCGCCCAACCGCCGATGCGGCCGCGCTGTCCGTCGGGGGTGACGGGAATGAGGTTGACGTCGTCGGCGAACATTGCTGACTGACCGACGACCTCGACCTGACCAGTGAAGCCCTTATGTTCCACGCCGATAGCCCCGGTCACCAGCCATTCCGGGCTGTAGGGCAGGCGGTTACCGGCGATATTGCGCGCCATGCCGCACGGCACGGAGCCGGCACCGGTGGCGACGAGCGTGCCCGTTGCCGCGCCGTCGAAGCAGGGTGGTGTCGCGATGCGGGTGCTGTTGTAGCGCGCCGTGGCCACCCAGGTAGCAGCGAGCCGGGCGAAGATATTGGTGTCGGGCGCAGTCCATTCGGCGTCGCGGCTCGAAAGGGTGAACGAAAGTTCGCCCCCGCGATGGAGGGTACGTCCTGCCGAGGTCAATGTCGCGCCGATGCCGCCGGCGACCGATTGCGCCACAATCTGGTTCGAAAAATCCATCAAGAAAAAGGTCGCGTCACCGCGCACGCCCTTCGAAATCCGGCCGCGCAGCCCGGCTTCCCAGTTCCAGCTCAGTTCGGCACCAAGATCAACCGAGCCACCGGTCGCGGTGATGATGTCCTCCACCCGCGGCGGCGCGAAACCGCGATGGATGCCGCCATACACCGTTACGTCGTCTGCCAGAGTCCAGGTTGCCCCAAGCCCCGGCAGCACCTTGTTGAGCCGCTGATTACCGCTGCTTGGCGTGGAGACGCTTCCGATCGGACGGCCAGCAATGAGGATATCAACGGGCAGGTTGCGGCGCTCGAAGCGGATGAACTCGCCGCGCACCCCCGGGATGATCGCCACCGGGCCAAATTCCAGCCGCGACTGGACAAAGGCTGAAAACGCCGAAGTGTCGCGGGCGTTGTTTTCGCGCACGCCGGCGTTGACGCCGGTTCCGGGCGTGCGTGCGGTCGGCGTGTCACCATTCCACTGGCGACGGCGTTGGCGTTCCTCATGAAAGCGAATGCCGATTTCGGTCTCGCCGCCGAAGCCCCGCGCAGCGTGATCGATCGCAAGCCGGCTTTCGACGCCCCAGGTGTCGTAATTGCGCAGCCGGCCTTCGTTGCCACAGGTCGTCAGCAGATTGGCCATGCCACCGCACGCCGGGTCGCTGGCGTCGTTGGGGCGCTGACCGCTGCTCGACGACTGGCGCCACCAGTCGCGGCTATAGTAATGATAATAGGCGGTCGTACGCAGAGTCGCCGCCGATGACAGGTTCCAGCGATGCGAGACCGTGCCATTCCAGCGGCTGGCCTGAAAGTCGTCGTTTACGAATAGATTGCTGCGCGGTGCCGCATCGAACTCAGCGCGATTCAGCCCGGAATAGGTGACCTGGCTGTTCTCGCGGAAGCGCGAGACCTTGATGATCAGGCCATGGTCGGGGCCGAATTCCCAGCCGGCCTTCAGGAAAATATCGGTGAAGCGCAGCTTCTGGTTGTCGCGGTTGCCTGCTGTCGCCTTCTGGTTGACATGGAGGAGCACACCGCCGCCCATCAGCCGGCCCCCGATCATGCCGTCGAGGTTATAGGTGTCGCGGTTGCCCAGGCTGCCGGTGATACGCGCGGTGAAGTTGCCGGGAACATCGGGGGTGATGTAATTGACCACCCCGCCGATAGTCTGCGGGCCGAAACGCACTTGGGAAGCGCCCTTCAGCACCTCGATCCGGCTGAAGCGTTCGATCGGCGGATGATAATAGGACGCGTTGTCGCCATAGGGCGCATAGCTCAATGGGATGCCGTCCTCGAGCAGCAGCACTTTTGTAGAGCGGATCGGACTGAGCCCGCGGATGCCGATGTTGGGGCGCGCCCCGGCACCTTCCTCATCGCGTGGGAAGACTCCGGCAACCTGGCGCAGCGCATCATTGACGGTGAAGACGCGCGAACGGCGCAGGTCGTCCTCGCTGACCAGCGCCGCCGATCCAGCAATCTGAGCGGCGCGGATGGCATCTCCGACGACGATGATCTCGGCATCTGGTCGGGTTTGGTTGAGGGCGACCTCGTTGCCAGAGTCCGATGCCATGGCCGGGCCGGCGAGCATCGCAGCGCCAATCAAAGATAGCCGACCAGCAGCAACGCCGTTCATATTTGAGAACATCAGTTGACCTCTGTTTTATTGCGACTCATTCTCATTCGCATAACGATCGCCTCTCTGAAGCGCAACAGGGAACATGATCGCCGTTGCATTGGCGGGGCCATGGTGGTGGTGTAATGGAGCCGCACAGGCAGCAGGGGCGGCAATGACATTGGGCTGCTGGTGCCGGCGCTGGACCGCGCATGATACGCAGGTTGCAACCCGGCAGCGCTGGCACAATCGTCGCTCAATCTGCTGTATGAGCAGTAGGCACTTTCTCGAAAAGAAAATTGGCATCCATTCCAAGGTGTTGATGACGCGAGCGCAGCGTGGCAACAAAATTCATCCAAAGATCGCCAACACAGCGAACCCGCCCTCAAGGCACGCCACCTCGATTCCATGCGGGCTTAGGCCGGGCAACCGATGTCATGCGCCCCTGGATATCGGTTCAGGCGTCATTCGAAGGCAACAAGGTCTAACTCGCCACCGAACAAGTCGCGTTCGCCATGGGCGCCGTCCAACGTCAGGCGACGCTCGCCCCTTTTCCGGGTCGCAAATAGGGCGTAAACTTGGTGCCAACGGGCGATAAATCACCGATCATCGGCGTGAAACGGCTCCAGCAATTGCTCGAGATAGCCGCGCGGGAAATCCGGCCGAGCTTCGATACCGATCATGCCCGCACCGACCCGCGGCCCGTCACGGCGCGCTGTCCCGAGCAGATGATCGACAAGGCAGGTGAACAGGCCGAAGTTGACATCGCCCGCGATTGCCGAGCCAACATGATGAAGCCGGTGCACCGGCGCCACCGCCCACATCCGCGCCAGAGGGCCAATCGCCATATCGACGTTGGAATGCTGAAGCAGCAGCTGGATCGAGACAGCAAAGCCCAACAACCATCCGATGTCCATCGGCATCCCGATAAGCAGCAGCGGCAACGTGCCGGCAAGCGTTTCAAGCGCCTGATGCAGCGGATGCTTCAGCAGGCCATTGAAACCATACAGGCGCTCAACCGAATGGTGAACGGCATGGAAGCGCCACAACCAGCGGACACGGTGGCTGGCGAAGTGCACGAGCGTAATTCCGACGTCTGCCATCAGGATTGCCAGCAGCAACTGGAGCGCCAACGGCAGGCTGTCGGGCCAAAGGCTGCGCCACGGCAACAGTCCTGCGGCGACCGGGATCGCCAGCACAGCAACGACCTTCGAACCTTCATTGACCAGTGCATGGGCAATGTCACGAAGCGTGTCGCCGTGGCTGCGGTTCCAGACGGATTCGTAGGGCAGCAGGCGCTCGGCAAGCGACGAAACGCCGATCGCTGTCACAAGAAGCGCCGGCAGGACGATGGGTCCGACAACAGGCTGCAAAACCAGCGCTGCGCCGATGAAGCCCAGCCAGAATGCCGGCGCGTACAGGATGGCCAACAACCGCCTGCCCTCAAGTGGATAAACGTCGGGAATTCGCATCGTCGCCGCCCTCACATCTGAAGGCTGACAATCGCGAAATTCCGTGGCGGGGTCTTGAACGAAACGCCTGTCAATCGGTGACCGTGATTTCAAGCTCTGCAAGGCCGCGCCCCGGCGTGATGCCGAACCAGCGCACCAGCAGCCGGGTGAAATGCGCCTGGTCGGCAAAACCTGCATCGAGTGCGGCCTCGGCAATGCCAGCGCCGCGTGACATTGCCCGCATGGCAACCTGCAGCCGCTGCCATTGGCGCAGCCGCGAGGGCGATGCACCCAGCTCGGCCTGGCATAGGGCCCGCAATCGGCTCTTGGACGGCCTTGACGCCAATCCCGCCAAACCGGAATTCTGCACCAGCACCCGCGGGTCGATGGTCACCGCATCGGCGCGCAGATCGTCCAGCAGCAATGGTGTGTGGCCGATCATCAGCGCCATCAGCGTATCATCTGCCACCGCTCCGCCCGCTGCCGCCGCCCGCGCGCCGAGGTTGCGCGCCAGCGCTCCGTACGGCTCGACATAAAGCGAGCGAACGCGCTGCCCTTGCGGTGCGAGGCGGTGCAGCGTCCGCGCGGCAATAATCAGGCAGCGACTGGTGAGGGTCTGTTCGGCAAGGTATGCCGTCAGCGGGCCATCGACACCAAGGCTGATCTGCACCGCAAGGTGACGATGCGGACGGTTGTCGCCGATCTTGGCATCCATCAACGCCCAGCCGCGCCCGATCAACGCGCGACCGCGCCAACGCGCGTTGGTTCCGCTGCCGATCAGAGCGCTACCCGCCGCAGGCGCAGCGCATTGCCGACGACACTCACCGACGACAGTACCATCGCGGCTGCAGCAATTGCAGGCGAAAGCAGGATGCCGAACGACGGGTACAGCACCCCCGCAGCGATCGGTACGCCGGCAAGGTTGTAAACAAATGCCAGCACGAGATTCTGCCGGATGTTGCGCATCGTCGCCTGGCTCAGCCGCCGGGCGCGCACGATCCCGTTCAGATCGCCCTTCAGCAGCGTCACCCCCGCGCTTTCGATCGCTACATCAGTGCCGGTGCCCATGGCGATGCCAACATCGGCGGCAGCAAGCGCCGGCGCATCGTTGACACCATCACCGGCCATCGCCACCACCGCGCCAGCCGCCTTCAACCGCGCGACGACCGCGGCCTTCTGGTCCGGCAGCACATCGGCCTCGATTTCCGTGATCCCGAGACGGCGCGCGATTGCCTCCGCCGTCACGCGGTTGTCGCCCGTCAGCATGATGACCTTGACGCCGGCAGTGCGTAGCGCTGCCAGCGCCTCGGCGGTCGAGGCCTTCACCGGATCGGCAACTGCGATGACCCCTGCCGCCTTGCCGTCGATGACGACCAGCACCGCTGTCGCCCCGTCCCGCCGATGCCGGTCGGCGGCGTCGGCAAGACCGGTGACATCGGCACCAAGCTCGGCCAGCCACGCTGGCTTGCCGATGGCCACCTGCTTGCCAGCAACCGTGCCGATGACGCCCTTGCCGGTCGGCGCATCGAAATCCGTCACCTCGCCGATCGCCAACCCCTTTGCTTCGGCCGCCGCGACGATCGCTGCGCCCAGCGGATGCTGGCTCGATCGCTCGACAGCCGCGACCAGTTGCAGCAGGTCGTCGGCCGGCATGTCGCCCACCGGTTCAATGGCGGCTACGGCGGGCTTGCCTTCGGTGAGCGTGCCGGTCTTGTCGACGACGATCGTATCGACCTTCTCCATGCGCTCCAGCGCTTCGGCATTCTTGACCAGCACCCCGGCCTGGGCGCCGCGCCCGACGCCAACCATGATCGACATCGGCGTCGCCAGTCCCAGCGCACACGGGCAGGCAATGATCAGCACCGTAACCGCGGCGACCGTCGCAAAGGCCAGACGCGGTTCCGGGCCGATCAGTGCCCAGACGGCAAAGGCCATGGCGGCGACGACGATGACGGCAGGAACGAACAGCCCCGAAACCCGGTCGGCGAGGCGCTGGATCGGCGCGCGCGAGCGCTGCGCCTCGGCGACCATCTGGACGATGCGCGCCAGCATGGTGTCACTGCCAACCTTCTCCGCGCGGATGATGATAGCGCCGGTCTGGTTGATTGTGCCCGCCGAAACCCGCGCGCCGACCGCTTTGGTCACCGGCATCGATTCACCGGTCACCATCGATTCATCGATTGCGGTGCGGCCGTCTTCCACAACGCCATCGACCGGAACCGCTTCGCCCGGTCGCACCCGCATGCGGTCGCCGGCAACGATGGTGTCGAGCGCCACCTCACGATCTGAACCATCGTCGCCAACGAGCCGCGCTGTCTTGGGCGCCAGGTCCAGCAGGGCGCGAATAGCACCGCCCGTTGCGGCCCTCGCCCGCAGCTCGAGCAGTTGGCCGAGCAGCACCAGCACGACGATGATGGCAGCGGGCTCGAAATATACCGCGACCGCGCCGTCGGCCTGCCGGAATGCGGCCGGAAAATTGTCGGGAAAGACCGTGGCGACGACGCTGTAGCTCCACGCCACGCCGGTACCAATGGCGATCAGAGTGAACATGTTGAGGTTCTGGCTGACTATCGATCGCCAGCCACGATCAAAGAACGGCCAGCCCGACCACAGCACGACCGGCGTCGCCAGCAGCAGTTGCAGCCAGTTCGACATCTGGCGCGGAACCAGCTTGTCGATACCAAAAAGATGCCCGCCCATTTCGAGGGCCAGCAGCGGCAACGTCAGCGCCAGACCGACCCAGAAACGCCGGGTGAAATCGATGAGCTCAGGGTTTGGTCCATCATCGGCGGTCGCGACATCCGGTTCCAGCGCCATGCCGCATATCGGGCAGGAACCAGGGCCAACCTGACGGATTTCGGGGTGCATCGGGCAGGTGTAGATGCTCCCAGCCGGGACCTGCGGGACCGCCGCGTCGGCGGGCGAGAGATATTTCACCGGGTCGGCAACAAACTTCGTGCGACACCCGGCGGAACAGAAATGGAAGGTTCGGCCGGCATGGTCGGCATGGTGCTTGGTGGTATGCGGATCGACCGACATGCCGCAAACCGGATCGCGGCTGCTGGCTTCCACTGGGGCTACCGCGCCATGAGATTGCGCCGCGCTTGACATGCCATTATCCCTTACGCTCTATCGCAAATACCCATATGGGGTATTTTGGCGACAATGGAAAGGCCGTTGATGCACAGCTACACGTTTGACAAGGCCGGTCTGGAGCGACGGCTCAAGCGTATCGAGGGACAGGTGCGTGGCGTCGCGGCAATGGTGGAAAATGACCGCTATTGCATTGACATCATCACCCAGCTTCGCGCGGCGCGCGCCGCCCTGTCGGCCGTTGAAACTGAGCTGTTGAAGGGCCACATCAGCCATTGTGTAAAGACAGCGGCAATGGCTGATGACGAGATCGATGTTGACGCCAAACTTGCCGAACTGATCAAATTACTGCCCTACACGGCAGGGGCCTGATCAACCGTGATCGACACCTACATGCCCTGCATAAGCGGGACAACGACGGCAAACTTGCCGACTGATGGCTGTCAGTTCTTCGAGGATTGCCAACACTACGGCGCAGTGCTGTGTCCGCTGGGGGGGTGATTGCTGCGTTTTTTGGGCCCATGCAGAGGTGCCGTGCCCTGCACCACAGGCAGTGGCGCGAACGAGTGCAGTTGCTGCTCGCCGTAGATGCGCCTGCCGGTCATAATGCTTTGTCCGTGTCATTCCTCATTTCGGCGCGCGCATCACGAAGGATTTCGATACCACCTTTGATCGCGATGATGGCGGTCGCAAGGCCGGTCACGAGGTCGGGCCAGTTGTTGCCCAACCATAGCACCAGCACTCCGGCAACCAGGATGCCGCCGTTTGAAATGAAATCATTGTAACTGAAGGTCGTGGCAGCGCGAAGGTTAATGTCGGGTTGTTCCAGGCGCCGAAGCAGCCGCAGGCAGATGTAGTTCACGATGCCGGCAATTGTCGCCATTATCATCATTGCCGGCCCGATCGGCTCACTGCCTTCAATGTAGCGCCGTCCGACATCGAACAAGATGCCGACTGCAAGAATCAGCAGCATTCCGCCCGATGCCATCGCCGCACGGGTTTTCCAATGGTTTCCGCGGGTCATTGCGACGATGCTCAATCCATAGACTGCGGTATCCGACAAATTGTCGACGCCGTTGGCAATCAGCGCGCTTGAGTCTGCGCTCCATCCCGATACAAAAAAACCTACGGCAAGCGCTGCGTTGAGCACCAGCACGGTCCAGAGTGTACGCCGTTCTCTCAGCGCGTTGCTTGCAGACAGGTCATTCATGCCGGCACTCCCAGAACATCGCCATTTATCGTCTCGGTCGAAGGCCCGCCCGGAGCGATGCTTTTCTGGCCAAAGCGGGCGTAGAGCGTCGGCAGCACAAACAGCGTGAGCAGCGTCGCCGAAATCAGTCCGCCGATAACCACAGTGGCCAGCGGCTTTTGCACTTCCGCACCGGCACCGCTGGCAAATGCCATCGGCACGAACCCCAGACTGGCGACAAGCGCGGTCATTACAACCGGGCGCAGCCGCTGGACGGCGCCGGTATGCGCTGCCTCGGCGCGGTTCATGCCTGAACGGATCAGGTCCTGCACTGAACTGACCATGACTAGGCCATTCAGTACAGCGATGCCCGAGAGCGCGATGAAGCCCACCGCGGCCGAGACCGAGAAATCCATGCCGCGACCGAACAACAGCAGCACCCCGCCCACTAGCGCAAATGGGACGCCGGTGAAAACAATTGCAGCATCCCGAACTGACCCTAGGGCGCCATAAAGCAACAGCAGGATCAGAATGAAGCAAGCCGGAATCACGAGCTGCAGCCTCTCGGTTGCAGATGCGAGGTTTTCGAACTGGCCGCCCCATTGGAGATAGGTTCCGGCCGGCAACCGAACGTCTTTTGCAATCGCAGCCTGTGCGTCTGCCACGACACTGCCGACATCGCGCCCGCGCACATTCGCCTGGACGACGACGCGGCGCTTGCCGTTCTCGCGGCTGATCTGGTTCGGTCCATCGACGACGCCGATATAGGCGATGCTCGACAGCGGCACATAGCCGCCACCAGCAACCGGCACCTGCACCTGCTGCAGCAGCCCGAGGTCGGCGCGCTCGGCTTCTGACAAGCGGATGACGACGGGAAAGCGTCGGTCGCCTTCGAAAATCACGCCCGATATGCGCCCGCCGAGCGTTGCGGTAACGGTGTCCTGCACATCCTGCGCGGTGACGCCCACACGTGCCATTGAGTCACGATTTACGCGGATGTCGAGCATGGGAAGCCCCGTCGTCTGTTCGACTTTGACGTCGACCGCCCCTTGGGTGCGGCGCAAGATCGCGGCAATCTGCTCGGCCGTGCGGTTCATGCCGGCGAAATCGTCACCGAACACTTTCACTGCGACGTCACCGCGCACCCCGGCTATCAGTTCGTTGAAGCGCATCTGGATCGGCTGGGTTATTTCGTAGGCATTGCCAGGAAATTGCTGCAGCCTTGTTTCGAGCCGCTCGATGAGCGCGGCCTTGTCGAGCCGGGGATCAGGCCATTGATTGCGCGGCTTGAGGATGACGAACATATCCGTCGCATTGGGCGGCATCGGGTCCGAAGCCAGTTCGGCGGTCCCTGTCTTTGAAAACACGAACCGCACCTCAGGCTGTTTTGCCACCATCTTCTCAATCGGAACCTGCATCGCCTGGCTTTGCTGAACCGACGTAGCCGGGATGCGCAGTGCCTGGATGAGCAGATCGCCCTCGTCGAGTTGCGGCAGAAACACCTGCCCAAGCGTCACGAAGGCAATGGCTGCAACGACAAGACTGCCGAGGCTTGCCCCGACGGTCAGCGTCGGCCGTTTCATCGCTCCTGCGAGTCCCGGTTCGTAGCGCGCCTTCAACCAGGCAATGATCCGGCCGTCCTTTTCCTCGACCTTGGTCGATAGCCAGATCGCGACAGCAGCCGGCACGAAGGTCAGCGACAGCACGAAGGCGAAAAGCAGCGCGATGATGACCGTGAGCGCCATCGGCACGAATGTCTTGCCCTCTACCCCCGACAGGGTGAGCAAGGGGACATAGACGAGGATGATGATCGCCTGCCCGTAAACCGAAGGCCGGATCATCTCGCGGGCCGCGGTGGCAACCGCAGCAAGTCGCTCCTGCGTCGTCAACAGCCGGCCCTCGCGGTGCTGCTGTTCGGCAAGGCGTCGCAACGCATTTTCTACAATGATTACGGCGCCATCGACGATCAGCCCAAAGTCCAGCGCGCCCAGGCTCATCAGGTTTGCCGATACCCCCAACCGCAGCATCCCGAAGCCGGTGACCATCATCGTGATCGGGATGACGGCGGCCGCGATCAGCGCAGCGCGGAAGTTGCCGAGCAACAGGAACAGGACGACGATGACGAGGAGCGCACCTTCGGTCAGGTTCTTTGCAACCGTCTGGATCGTCGAATTGACCAGTGCAGTGCGGTCAAGCACTGGCTGCACCACCACGTCTGGTGGCAACGACGCGTTGATCTCTACCAACCGGTTGGCAACGGCAGTGGCGACGTCGCGACTGTTCTGGCCGATCCGCATGATTGCGGTGCCAACGACCACTTCGCTGCCATTTTCCGACGCCGAGCCCATCCGGATTGCCTGCCCGTTTTGCACCGCTGCAACCTGATCGAGCGTGATCGGCACGCCTTGTCGGGTTGCGATCACCGTACGAGCGAGCTCGCTGGCATTGCGCACCAGCGCGTCAGACCGGACCGCCAGCCCTTCACCGTTGCGATTGACGAAGCCGCCTCCGACACTGGTGTTGTTGCGCTCAAGCGCGGTGCCAAGCTCGGTAAGCGTGATCTTGAGCGATGCCAGCTTCTGTATGTCGGGAATGACCAGATACTGTTTGGAATAGCCGCCGATTGAATCGACGCCGGCAACACCGGGCGTGTTTTTCAGCAGCGGTGTGACGATCCAGTCCTGCGCCGTGCGAAGATAGGTGGCCTTGTCCTGCTCGCTGGTTAGTCGCTCGCCTTCGGGCGTGATATAGCTGCCGTCGGGCTGTTGTCCCGGTTCGCCTGGACGATGCCGGTCATCTTCGCGGTGATCGAGCCGCACAGTCCACATATAGACCTCGCCCAACCCCGTGGCGATCGGCCCCATCTCGGGGGACACCCCATCGGGAAGGCTGTCGGCGACGCCTTGCAAGCGCTCGCCGACCTGCTGGCGGGCGAAATAGATATCGGACGAGTCATCGAAAACAGCCGTTATTTGCGCAAACCCGTTGCGGCTAAGGGAGCGGGTGTATTCGAGGCCGGGAATGCCGGCGAGCGCGGTTTCGATCGGGAACGACACCTGTTTTTCAACCAATTCCGGCGACAGCGCCGACGCGCGGACGTTGATCTGTACCTGATTGTTGGTGATGTCGGGCACCGCGTCGATCGGCAGCCGAGAAAGCGAAAATGCGCCAATGACGGCGGCGATGGCGGTAAGCAGCAGAACAAGCCAGCGCTTCTCGACAGCCCAAACAACGATGCTAGCGATCATGGCATCAATCCTCGTGCGCCGCTTCACCCTTGCCGAGCTCGGCTTTGAGGATGAAGCTGCCAATGGTGGCGATCTGCTCGCGGCCGGTCAGGCCCGAGCGAACTATGATGGTTGCGCCAGCGGCATCGCCAAGCGTGACCGGGGTCAGTTGAAAGCCTGTCGGCGTGCGCACGAAGACTACCGGTTTGCCATCAATCGTCTGGATTGCAGTTGTCGGCACGAGCACGGCGGCTTTGTCGGCCCTGCCGATACTGCTGAGCTGAACTGAAGCAGTCACGGGCTCGCCGACCCGCCAGATACCGCTGCGGTTGTCGAGCGCCGCGATCACGGGGACTTGCCGAGTCTGCTGATCGAGCGCCGGTGACACATAGCTGACGCGCGCGCTTCCTCGCCGCCCCGGCGCCGTCACCGTCACGATGTTGCCCGGTCGGACCCGTCCGGCGTCCTGCGGCCGAAGGCTGAGTGCCAGTGAAACGCGACCGAGGTTGGCGATACGATAGAGTTCGGCATCGGCCGCAACCGTCTGCCCGAGCGTGACCGGCCTCGCGATGATCTGGCCCGCAATCGGCGCAGCGATACCGAGCCGGTTCAGACCGCCGCCGCCGCCGCCTGCCGCCGCAACCTGGCTTTGCGCCTGTTGATACGCGATACCGGCTTCGATTGCCGCCGTGCGTGCCGCGATCAGATCCTGTTCGGCCGAGACGCGCTCGGCAAACAGCCGCTGCTCACGCGCCAGGTTGGAGTTGGCCAGCGCAAGCCGGGCACGCGATGCTTCGACCTCACCCTGGAGTTGCGCTGCTTCGCGGCTTTCGATTACGGCGATGATCTGGCCCCGGCTGACCGATTGCCCGAGGTTGCGCGTGAGCGCCACAACACGCCCGCCGATCGCTGCAGAAACGACCTGAGTCCCTTGGGGATCGCCCTCGATGGTCGCTGGCAGTTCGATCGTGCCACCTCCGCCAAGCGTCGGGCGCCCGAGCTGGATTCCTGCTGCAGCAATTTGATCGGCGCTGAGGACGATTTTGCCGTTGTCGGAATGATTGTCGCCGGCTGTCGGCACGGTGCTGTCCACATTGGTGGCGGTGTCACCCGACCCACCGCAGGCAGCGAGGACAAGGGCAAGCGCAAGTGGCAGCATCATCGGCGGCTTAAGTATCGGCATCGCTTTAACTTCCCTGCTTGTCAGGCGCCGGCGCTTTGAGCCGCTCGAAGCGGGCGCGGGCAATTTGATAGTTTGCGAGAGCGTCGATTGCGGCAACGCGGGTCTCGGCGAGCGTCCGTTCGGCATCAAGCAGCTCGAGCTGGCTGAATTTGCCTTCCCGATAGCCAATCCGCGCGATCCGTGCGGCTTCCTGTGCCGCGGCGAGCGCCGGACCGGCTGCGGCGCGTGCCGAAATTGCAGCATTCGCCGCTGCGACCTCTGCGTTGGTGATTGCCTGCCCGACATCGAGCGCCGTAACACGTCGTACCGCTGCCACCCGGTTTCGCTCGGCGCTGGCCTGAGCAATCGCAGCCCGACCGTTGCTGAATACCGGGATCGGAATGGAGATGGCGAATACGGCAGCGGTGTCCTTGGTCGCTTCCAGACGGCGCACAGCCGGCCCGATATTGAGGTCGGGCACCCGGTTGGCCCGGGCCAGCCGGATACCTGCGTCTGCGATCGCCAGATCGGCATCGGCCGCCGCCAGCGCGAGCGTTCCTGCCAGTGGCGTCGGCTGGGTTGGCCCGAATGTCGCAGCCGGCAACCGGTCAAGAAAACCCGCATCCAGCGGGCCATCGACTTCCCGTCCAATGCGCCGCGCCAAATTCGTGCGCGTGGCTTTTGCCAGATGCGTCAGCCGTTCGACGTTTGCATCGGCGTTGATGCGCGCGACCTCTGCCCGCTGCTCTTCCAACGGCGACGCCCGACCTGCCCGGACCCGCACGCCGGCGCCGCGCAACGCGTCGGCCGCGATCCGCGCCTGATCGCGGGCCGTCAAAAGCCGGCGGTCGGCAGCGACGGCTTCGACATAGAGCTGTGTGATCTCCAATCGCACATCGGCCGCTGCGATCACCGCCTGAAGCTGTGCCCGTGATAGTTGCGCGCCTGCGACAGCGACCCGCGCGCCACGCTTGCCGCCAAGTTCTATCGGCACGGCGACCCCGAATGTCGTCTCAGCGCTCTGCAACCCGCGGAACGGGCCAGAGCCGATGATATTCTCTATCTGTCCCTGAAAAACAGGATTCGGGCGAAGACCGGCGACAGTGCGCCCGGCTGCGGCGGCTTCAACACCGGCAGCCGCCGCAGCATTGGCAGGTGCTGTTCCGCCTGCGGCAAGAACGGCATCATCGAGCGTCAACATCGGCGCAGACAGGGCCGGCGACGATAAAATGGTAGCGAGCGCAACGGCACTTGCGCGGGCAGACCCGAAGGGCCCCAGCCTGGAAAACAACATGGAAAAACCTCGTCAGTGTAACTGCACCAAGGCTTCGCGCGGAGGCGAAGCGGCGGGCAGTCAGACTCGAGGCGGCCGTATCAAACGCGGCAGGGCGGTTTCGGCCGGCCCGGATGGTTCCCAGCTGTGCCAAGCCGATCGGGTCAGCCGGAGAGCATCGACGGCGTGGGCGTTGGCCATCTGACCAATGGGGCCATGATGGTGCAGACAACAGGCAGGGCAATGTTCAGGGTTTGCCGGTTGCGTGTCGGCAGACGCGGAGCTTGCTTCGGTGACACAACCGTCGGCATCGATCGCATAGCTAGCGGCAGCAATTTTTGCCAAATCCGCTCCAGCTTCCAACGAACCAGCAATTGCTGCGGGTGCTAGCGCTAAGGTGGCAAGTAACATTACCAGCACAGCGCACCGGCGCAGCAACGCATGAAGGAGATCCGGCAGCGACACAAATCGCGTGATGCCCGAAACAGGACCCCTTGGCAATGTATGCCCGGTCACAGCCATCGTTGCACCTTCTGTTTATAATCGTTGCAAGGTGCGCGGAACCGTCGGTTGAGGTATTGCGCCTCACGCACGATGGCGGAGTGGTCGACAATCAGCAACACGACTGGAAAGCCGAGGAATGTTCCAACGCTTGTGAAACAGGCCGCTACCGCGAGCAGCGGGAGCCCGTCGTCCGCGGCGATCAAGGCAATGGCATTGTTGGCGATGTCTCCCGGAAAATCGAGCGCATCGGCTTGCAGTGTGACCGAGCTCGACTTGCACCCGCCGATCAACCCGATCAAGAACATGCCGACGATGACCGTTGGCGCGATCCCCAGCGCATGGCACCCGGCCGGAGCGACCGTTACAGCCTGAGCATTCGTTCCGCAAACGTCCATCTTGCCTGCCACGCCAAGCTCTCCGACTCGTGTTGGACGCGTTGTACACCCTGTAGCGACTACAGGGTCAAGCGCTTTTGTGGTCAGCCTCGCACAAGCTGTGGTCGCCAAGCACTTCAAGCACACGGCAATCCGCTGCCCGCCCGCCGCGACAGGCACCGACTAAGCGCGTCAGTTCGGTCTGTAGGAGCTGGAGTTGTTCGATCTTGGCCTCGACTGCCTGCAAATGACCGCTGGCGATGCTGTCAGCCTCGCCGCAATCTCGATCGGGATGGTCAGCAAGGTCGAGTAGGGACCTGATTTCGGCAACCTCGAAGCCCAGGCCGCGGGCATGGCGGATGAAGTTCAGACGTTTTAGGTCGAGCGTACCGTAGGCGCGATAATTGCCTTCAGTCCGGTCCGGCTTGGCGAGTAAGCCGATGCGCTCATAGTAGCGGATCGTCTCAACAGTTGTGCCGGTCGACCTTGCTAGGTCACCGATGCGAAGGCTGGTCTGCATATCGGCCTTTCGGTTCATCGCGTTTGACGCTTGCACGGTGCAAGCCTTCACATCGCGACGCAAATGGCGAGGCTTGCACCGTTCTAGAGTTTTCCCAGGCTCTCATGCCGTCGCGGGCCGCCGTGCCAGCGTTCGATAAATCATCGGCTGCAATACCTGGAGCAGGTGATAAATTCCTGATTGATCAGTAGCCCGTATCATGCATCCGGCGCAACTCCTTGCTCCGCTTCAGCCATTTTGAACTTCGGTTTCCCTTCGACCCGCGCAACAGATACCGCCTCGCACGTGCGCGGCCGGATCAGGTCACGCTCGACCTCGGAAACGATCTCAAGGGCGATAAACGACATATCAGCCATCGAACCCGACGGTTAGCGGACCCGAATTGACGGAGCGCGGTCGGCAAGGATGCCTCGTCGCCTTGGCCGAGCCGTGCCAGCGCGAGCGCAAACCCTGACTTACCTGAGCCGTAGTCGCCGGTCAGACGCCAAGCACGCCGCGTCGACTGGGCTTGAAACCCATCGGCT
>JALORF010000021.1 GCA_025459195.1 Beijerinckiaceae bacterium | reverse complement strand
GGGCGCTCGACATAGCGGCCCTGGCCGGGCTCGGCCCGCATGTCGCCATCCTTCCAGGCAATGCGACCGCCGCTGATCGTCATCCACGGCACGCCTGTGCACTTGTAGCCCTCGAAGACGTTGTAATCGATGCGGCTGACCTGCTTCTTCGCGCTGATCTTCTTGGTGGCGGAGGGGTCCCAGATCACCAGATCGGCATCGGAGCCGACCGCGATCGCGCCCTTGCGCGGGTAGATGTTGAGGATGCGCGCGATGTTGGCGGAGGTGACGGCGACGAACTCCTCCTTGGTCAGCCGACCGGTGTTGACACCAGCGGTCCAGAGCACGGGCATGCGATCTTCGAGGCCGCCGGTGCCGTTCGGGATCAGGCGGAAATCCCCCAACCCGCCGCGCTTCTGCTCGGTCGTGAACGAGCAATGGTCGGTGGCGACCACCTGCAGCGAGCCTGACTGGAGCCCGGCCCAGAGCGAGGCCTGGTGATCCTTGGGGCGGAAGGGCGGCGACATCACGCGCCGGGCGGCATAGTCCCAGTCCTTGTTGAGGTATTCGCTGTCATCGAGCACCAGATGCTGGATCAGCGGCTCGCCATAGACCCGGCGACCGGCCTCACGCGCGCGCTTGATGGCTTCGTGCGAATCCCGGCAGGAGGTGTGGACCACATAAAGCTGCGAGCCGACCATGTCGGCGATCATGATGGCGCGGTTGGTCGCTTCGCCCTCGACATGCGGCGGGCGCGAGAAGGCATGGCCTTCCGGGCCGGTCAGCCCCTTGGCCATCAGCTCTTCCTGGAGGCGAAAGACGACATCGCCATTCTCGGCATGGACCATGGGCATGGCACCGAGCTGCGCGCACCGCGAGAACGAGTGGTAGAGCTCGTCATCGTTCACCATCAGCGCGCCCTTGTAGGCCATGAAATGCTTGAACGAGTTGATGCCGTAGGTGCCGACAACCGTCGCCATCTCGTCGAAAACCTGCTTCGACCACGAGGTCACGGCCATATGGAAGGAATAGTCGCAGGCCGCTTTCTCGGATTTGCGCCGCCAGTCCTGGTAGGCGGCCAGCATCGAGGCGCCCGGTGCCGGAATGCAGAAATCGATGATCATGGTGGTGCCGCCCGAGAGGGCGGCCTTGGTTCCCCACTCGAAATCATCGGCGGAGACCGTGCCCATGAACATCAGTTCCATGTGGGTGTGCGGATCGATGCCGCCGGGCAGGATGTCGCAGCCGCCGGCATCGATCACCTCGGCCCCGCGCGGACGCGCCAGACCAGGCCCGACCGCCACGATCCTGCCGCCGTCGATCAGCACGTCGGCACGGGCCGAGTGATCATGGTTGATGACGGTGCCGCCCCTGATGAGGATGGTGGATTTTGACATGCGCGGCTTCCTTGCAAGATGCGACGGGAACGACATTTCAGCAAAGGAATGGCCGACATTTCAGCAAAGGAATGGCCGCGAAGCAATTCGCAATCGCGCGCTGGACTGGCCACCGTGCTGCTTTGTTGAGCGCCGGTTCCGGTTCGACAGTCGACCTGGCGGTTGCCGGTCTGCTGGCCTTAAAATCGCCATGGCCGTATCATGACTGTCTGCCATCCAGGCCGAAGGGCGAACCGCGAGGAGGGCATGACATGCAGCTTCCGGTGGTTGATGATGCCGGACTATGCCGGCCAATGGCCAGGGTGCTGTGCGCCGCAGCGGCGTCTTTCGTGTCGTTGCCGGCGATCCTGACGATTCTGCTCATCCTGGCCATGCCCGCCTTCAGCCCGCTGCTTTCCGGCGGGGTTGCCATGGCCGCCTCGCCGATGGGACTTGGCTTCCAGCGCTTCACGGCGACCGGCCCGCAGGATGTGCTGGGGCGCGGCATCTCCGACATGCTGGACACCGACATGGTTGCTCTGCTCAACGATCCGGCCAACCGCGATTGCCGTCTTGTCGTGCGCGAGGTCAAGCGCATCGATGATGTCCTGAAGGAACTGGAACTTCAGAAGTCGCCGCTGTTCGACCAGTCGACGCGGGTGATCCCGAATTTCGTTGAACTGCGCTACAGCGCGGCCGGCCATGTGACCACGACCGAAACCTCGATGGCGATCGACATCAGGATCACCGACACGCGCAGCGGCAAGCAGGTCGCCAGTTTCGAGGCGACACTCGACCCGGAAAAGGAGGATATCCTCCAGACCATCGACAAGGCGGTGAAGTCGATCCTCGACCAGATCTGCCCGCGCACGCACAGGCTGCAACTGTCCGTGGGGCCGTATTTCGTGATCGATGCCGAGGTCTGCGGCATCGACAAGCCGTTTCAGGTGCGGCCCAAGGGCCAGTTCGGCGGTGTTCTCGTGAAATTCACTCCTGCTTCGCGGGAGGCCGGCAGCTTCACGGAAGCTGGCCGCGCCTATGGTGCGGTCTGGAATGGCAGCGGCAACTACACCATCCGCTGGAGCGGTGACAGTGGTGCCTTCAGGGCTTCCAACCCCAATACCGCGCGGGTCGGAGCGGGCTCGTCGAAGAACAATGACGTGATGACCGGCACGGTGACACGTTTGGCCAAACTCTGTCCCGCCGGATGAGCCGGATCAGCGAGGCAGGATCGTTCCTGTTCAGGCACCATCCATGGCCGGCAAATGAAACCGGCGCGGACCATGGAGTCCGCGCCGGGCTGGTGATCGGCCATGGCCGGCCAGAGGCTGCCCTCACTTCATTGCAGCGTCGATCACGGTGTGTGTCCAGGCACCGACCGGCTTTCTGGTGATGACGGGCTGCTCGCCGCCGGCACCCATCAGCGTCGCCACAGTGCGCTCGAAATCAGCGGGATCGAGCTTGCCGTTCGAGCCGGCGGTGAGCTTGTTGATCTCGCCCATCATGCGCTTCTGGTGGGCTTCCTTCTGGGCACCGCTGGCGTCGTTGTCGAGCACGATCCTGGCGGCTTCGTCCGGGTTGGCGCGGGCATAATCCCAGCCCTTCATGGCGGCCTTCACGAACTTGCCCATGCGGGCGACGAAGGCCGGGTCGGACAGGCGGCTCTCAAGCACATAGAGGCCGTCCTCCATGGTCGACACGCCCTGGTCGGTGTAGTTGAACACCACCAGTTCCTCGGGCTTGAGGCCCGCATCGATGACCTGCCAGTATTCGTTGTAGGTCATCGTCGAGACGCAGGCGGCCTGCTTCTGGATGATCGGGTCGACGTTGAAGCCCTGCTTGATCACCTTGACGCCGCCCGGCGAGCCATCGGTCTTGTAGCCGAGCTTGGCCATCCAGGCCATGAACGGATACTCGTTGCCGAAGAACCAGACGCCGAGGGTCTTGTCCTTGAAGTCGGCCGGTGTGGTAACGCCGGCATCCTTGCGGCAGGTCAGCATCATGCCCGAGCGCTTGAAGGGCTGGGCGATGTTGACCAGCGGCACGCCCTTCTCGCGGGCGGCGAGGGCTGCCGGCATCCACTCCACCACCACGTCAGCACCGCCACCGGCGATGACCTGCGGGGGGGCGATGTCCGGGCCACCTGGCTTGATGGTGACATCGAGGCCCTCGGCCTTGAAGAAACCCTTGTCCTTGGCGACGTAATAGCCGGCAAACTGGGCCTGCGTCACCCACTTGAGCTGGATGGTGACGCGCTCTTGCGCGGCGGCGGGCAATGACAGGGCCAGCGTCATCGCCGCGCCCAGAAGCATCTTCCTGATCATCGTGGTCTTCTCCCTGTTTGCATCAGCCCGGCGGGATGATGACGTCGCAACAACACCCTCTCAGCGCGCCCGCAGCGAGGGGTGCCAGAAGGTCACCTTTCGCTCGATCAGCACCAGAAGCCCATAGAAGGCCGAGCCGGCGATCGCCGCAACGGCAATCGTGGCCCAGACCATGTCGAGCGCCATGCGCCCGACCTCGGTCGAAATCCGGAAGCCCATGCCGACCACCGGCGTGCCGAAGAACTCGGCCACGATGGCGCCGATCATGGCCAGCGTGGCGTTGATCTTCAGGGCATTGAAGATGAACGGCATGGCGGCGGGAAGGCGCAGCGAGACCAGTGTCGCCAACCATGAAGCACCATAGGAACGCATCAGGTCGCGCTCCAGATGGCCCGCTGCGCTGAGCCCTGCCACCGTGTTCACCAGCATGGGAAAGAAGGTCATGACCACCACGACAGCAGCCTTCGACTGCCAGTCGAAGCCGAACCACATCACCAGGATGGGGGCGATGCCGATGATCGGCAGGGCCGAGATGAAGTTGCCGATGGGCATCAGTCCGCGCCGCAGGAAATCGAAGCGATCACAGGCCAATGCGACTGCAAAGCCGGCAAGACAACCCATGATCCAGCCGGGGATGGCCGCGCGGATCACGGTCTGCACAAAGTCCGCGCCCAGCGTCGGCAGCGATGTGGCGACCCTGGCAGCGATCAGGGACGGCGCTGGCAGCAGAACGGTCGGCACTCCGAAGGCGACGCACAGCACTTCCCAGGTGACGAGGATCGCCGCGCCGAACAGCAGCGGCACGATCAGGTCGGCCAGTTTCTGGCTGGCGGCATCGGCGGGGCGCAGCCGCGCCGTGCGTCGGCAGGCCCGCATGGTCGCCGCCAGAGCCAGTGCCAGCGCCAGCAAGGCTGACCAGTGGGCAAGCCCGGCAAACCCGTGGGCCAGGGCCAGGGCAAGGCCGGCGCTGCCGGCAGCCAGCAGCACCTGAAGCCGCCAGGACCAGTCCATTGTCTGATTGGCGGGTGCGGTGCTCATGGCCGGCTCCCCATGGCCTTCAGCGTCAGCCGCTCGGCCAGCGTCACGGCCACGACCAGCAGGGCCGCGAGCAGCGCCGCCAACAGCAGCGCCGACCAGATCTGGATGGTCTGGCCAAAATAACTGCCGGAGAGCAGGCGCGCGCCGAGCCCCGCCTGCGCGCCGGTGGGCAACTCGCCGACGATGGCGCCGACCAGGCTGATGGTGACAGCCACCTTCAGCGAGGCGAACAGGAAAGGGACCGCCGCCGGCCAGCGCAGCTTCCAGAAGGTCTGCACGGTCGAACCGTTATAGGTCCGCATCAGGTCGAGTTGCATCGTGTCGGGCGAGAGCAGCCCCTTCACCATGCCGATGGCGACGGGAAAGAAGCACAGGTAGGCCGAGATGATCGCCTTCGGCACAAGCCCTGTCAGACCAACCGACCCCAGCGCCACGATGACGATCGGCGCAACCGCGAGGATGGGAATCGTCTGGCTGATGATCACCCATGGCATCAGGCTTTTCGAGAGCGTGCGCGAATGCACGATGCCGATGGCGATGACAATGCCAAGCAGGCTGCCCATGGCAAAGCCAAGCAGTGTGGCCGACAAGGTGATCCAGGCGTGGAACACCAGATTGCGCGGGTTGAGCACCATGCCGTCCGCAGTCTGCCGGAACAGGCGGGTGCCGACGGTGGAGTTGTAGAGTTCGGCCACGATCTGGTGCGGCGCGGGCAGAACGGGCCGTTCCAGTGCCCAGGACACCTGATAGCGCTCGGCCAGCCCGGTGACGCGGGCGAGCTGCGGCAGGTCGTTGTTCATCGGCAGGCAGGCAGCATACCACGCCGCCATGATCAGCGCGGTGATGACCAGCACCGGGATGGTGGAGCCGGCCTTGCGCGGCATGGCGCGGGAGGGCGCGGCGGCACTCATGCTTCGGCGGGCTCAGTCATCATAGGAATGGCCGGCGCGCAGCCCCTCCCTGACGCGTTGGGCGATGGCGAGAAAACGGGGCGTCTCGCGGATGTCGAGCGTTCGATTGTCGCCGAGGTCGCACTCGATGATGTCGATGATGCGGCCCGGGCGCGGGCTCATCACCACGATGCGGGTCGACAGGAACACCGCTTCGGGGATCGAGTGGGTAACGAAGATCACCGTCTTGCGGGTCTCGGCCCAGAGCCGCAGCAACTGCTCGTTGAGCTTGTCGCGGACGATCTCGTCGAGCGCACCGAAAGGCTCATCCATCAGCAGCAATTGCGGATCGAAACTCAGTGCCCGCGCGATGGAGGCGCGCTGCTGCATGCCACCGGACAATTGCCAGGGAAATTTCTGTTCGAAGCCGGCGAGATTGACCAGCGCGAGGTATTTGCGCGCCCTGGCCTGCTGCTCGGCGCGGCTCATGCCGAACACCTCCAGCGGCAGCATCACGTTTTTCTCGATGGTGCGCCAGGGATAGAGCGCCGGCGCCTGGAAGACGTAGCCATATTGCCGGTTGAGGCGGGCCTGTTCGGGTGTCAGGCCGTTGACGCTGATGGTCCCGCTGCTGGCCTGTTCGAGATCGGCGATCACCCTCAGGAGCGTGGTCTTGCCGCAGCCGGACGGGCCGATGAAGGAGATGAACTCGCCCTTGCGGACGGCAAGATCGACATGCGAGAGCGCATAGACCGGGCCATCGGCTGTCTGGAAGGTGAGGGACAGATCGCGGATGTCGATCACGCCGCCAGCCGCGTCATGGCCTCGGCTGGCCTGGGCTTCGGGTCGATCCAGCGTCGCCTCACTCATGCCAGATCGCCCTTCAAGCCCGTTTCCTTCCGATGCCTGCCGGAGCAGGTCCTGCCGTGTTTTGACCGGCTGATCAACGCGGTGCCGCTCCAGCAACACTCGTGCCAAAAGCCTGTCCCGCCTGCACAATCGCCGGCAGCGTGGACCACAATTGATCGGATGGTCAAGTCTGTGCAGGATGTTGGCAGACGTTGTCCCTGCCTGCCGACCGACCCCTCGACCAGCCCTGAGCCGATGCGCCATTTTGCCGACGAAGCACCCGCCGCAGCCCTTGAGTCCGACACCGTTTCACCGGTGCGCGCCATGACGGCGGCGGGCGAGGCCAACAGGGAGCGGATTCTCGATGCAGCGCTTGCCTGTTTTGCGCGCACCGGCCTGAATGGCACCCGGATCGAGGCCATCGCGCTCGGTGCCGGCCTGTCGAAGACCAACCTGTTGTATTACTTCCGCAGCAAGAACGCGCTGTATCTGGCGGTGCTGACCCGCACACTCGACATGTGGCTGGAGCCGCTGCGCGCCATCGATGCCGACCGTGATCCGCGTGCCGCGCTGAGCCACTACATCACGGCCAAGCTGGCAGCGGCGCGCGATCATCCGGAGGCATCGCGGCTGTTCGCGCTGGAGGTGATGCAGGGCGCGCCGATGTTGTCAGCGGTGCTGGCCACCGATCTCAAGGCGCTGGTCGATGGAAAGGTGGCGCTGCTTCGCCGCTGGCAGGACGAGGGGCGGCTGAAACCGCACGACCCGCATCACCTGCTGTTCCAGATCTGGGCGACGACGCAGCACTATGCCGACTTCGCCACCCAGGTGGAACAGCTTACCGGCGCGACACTGGCCGATCCGGCCTTCTTCGAGCGCACGCGCGAGGCGATCCTGGCCAGCATCCTCGGGGCCGTGCTGCCAGAGTGCGCCCCCGCGGCTATCCTGCGCCAGCCGGCTTCGCCGTCTGCCCGCGAACCCTGAGCCAATGCAGCACGATGGCTGCGGTCAGCAGGCCCGCGCCGGCGAGATCGAAGCGGATGTCCGCGGCCAGCAGAAGGCCGCCACCGACCGTGGCCATCAGCCGCTCGGCCAGATTGGTGCTGCGCAGGGCATGGCCCGTGGCCCCGATCACCAGCCCGACCATGGCGTAGGACGAGGTCAGCAGCACCATCAGCACGCCGAACCAGTCGCCAAGGTTCGACAGGGCCTTGCCGTCCGGCGTCAGCATCAGCAGATACATGCCTTCCGGCGTAAGACAGAACATCACCGGCACGAGGAAGGCCGGCAGCGTGTATTTCCAGGCCTGCATCATGGTCGAGAACGGTTTGCCCCCGCAGATCGCGGAGGCCGCGAACGGGGCCAGAGCCGTCGGCGGCGAAACATCCGCCAGCACGGCATAGTAGAACATGAACATGTGCGCGGCGGGTTCGGGGATGCCGACCTTGACCAGCGCCGGCACCAGCATCACCGCCGCGATGATGTAGCTTGCCGTCACCGGCACGGCGAGGCCGAGGATCCACATCGCCAGCGCCGCGAGCACGATGACCAGCAGGCGCGAGCCGCCGCCGAACTCGACGATGATGCCGGACAGTGTCAGGCCGAGGCCGGTGAGATTGACCACGCAGACGATGATGCCGGCGCAGGCGCAGGTGGCGATGATGCCCAGCGTCGAGCGCGCGCCATCGGTCAGACCCTCGATCAGGCGGGTGGCATCCGGGCCGACAGGCGCGCCGCCGCGCCGGGCCTGGAGTGCCTGCAAGCCCGAAAAGGCGATTGCCGCTGCCATGCCCCAGAACACCGCCACCGAGATGCGGCCATCGAAAAGCTCATCCGGCCCAAGCGCCTTGGCCAGCCCGCTCACGGCGAACAGCCAGCTTGCGACGCCGAAGGCACAACCGACGACGAAGGCCTTCATCGTCACCAGCCGTGAATCGTCCCGCAACATCGACAGCCCGAAAGCGATGGCGATGGACCAGAACACGGCCATGAAGGACGAGAACCCGAGCGCGAGGAACACCGCGATCGCCCCCAGCGACAGGAAGTGGTAGCCCTGCGAGCGGGTCAGTTGCCACAGCGAGGCATCGGAGGTCTTGACGGGCTTGATGTCGAGCCGGCGCGTGTCGGCCTCCGTCATCAGCCAGCACGAGAGATAGTAGAGGATGGTCGGCACGGTGGCGTAGAGCAGCACCTGAAGATAGCTGACATCGAGATATTCGGCGATGATGAAGGCCGCCGCGCCCAGCGTCGGCGGCGACAGGGTTGCGCCGATGCCGGCTGCGGAGAGCAGCCCGCCGCCGACATGGGGCGGATAGCCCGAGCGCTTCAGCATCGGCCAGGCCAGTGACGCGACCGTCACCGTGGTGGCGACGCCCGAGCCCGACACCGTGCCGAGCAGGAAGCCGGATGCCACGACCGCGCGGCCGGGCGAGGCCGGTGAGGGGGTCTTGCCGAACAGGGCGAAGGCCCAGTCGATGAAGAAGCGGCCTGCGCCGCCCCGGTCGAGCACTGCGCCATAGAGCGTGAACAGGATGATGAAGGTCGCTGCCACATCCATTGGCGTCGAGAAGATGCCTTCGAGCGTCAGATAATTCTGGCCGATGATGCGGTTGAGCGAGAAGCCCCTGTGGTCGAAGGGCTCTGGCATCGAGGGGCCGAAATAGCAGTAGACCAGAAAGACGACCGTCACGGCGGGCAGGATCCAGCCCACGGTGCGGCGCGTCGCCTCGAGGATCAGCGCGATCAGGGCAGCGCCCAGAACCAGATCGTCAGCGGTGGGCCGGGTGGCCCGCGTCTTGATCTCCTCGGCGTAGACCGACAGGTGGATGGTGCAGTAGATCGCAACGAAGACCAGCAGCCAGTCGAACAGGCGTGTGCGGCGCAGGGCGCTGCTCATGGTGATCAGCGGGTAGCTGGCAAAGGCCAGGCCGACCGCGATGGCGAGGCCCGAGGCAAAGGCATCGCGCTGGAAGACGCGGCCTTCCATGACCACGAAGGCGATCCAGCCGACGCCGAGGATGCCGGTCAGCAACTCCTCGACGGTGATCATGCGGCTCTTCGCGTCTTCACCGCCGCGCACCAGCGGATAGAGCAGGAAGATCAGGGCCAGCGTCAGTGACAGGAAGCTGGAGCGATAGAAGGTCGTGTTGACCGAAAACTGCGTCCAGTAGAGCGCATAGGCGGCCAGCCCGAAGGCGGCGATGGCTGTCAGCCAGCCGAGCCAGCCGGTGGCCCTGACGGCAGGCCCGCCTTCTGAGTCCGATGACAGGCGTTCCAGTTCCTCGGCCGTGAGGTTGACCACGTCGCCAGGAGCTGTCGCCGCTGGCATCTGTCCGGCCTTGTGCCCGCCACCTGTCGTCATGTTCCGACCCCGTTTTCGCCAGCCGGCTCAGCCGGTCTTGTCTTGTGCTTGAAACAGAAAAACCCCGGCGTGTCAGCGCCGGGGTTCAATGTGTGCGGCTTTCGCCGCGATCTGGCAACCGGAACGGTTGCGATTGGCCTCAGGAGAGGACGCCGCGCGCCTTGTAGAAGGCTTCCGCCGCGCGGTGGAACGGCACAGCGGACTTGGCGGCAGCACCAGCCAGCGTCAGGCGGCGTGCTTCGGGGTGAATCTTCTGGACCTCTTCGAGGTTGTTGAAGATGCCTTCGAGCGCGGCCTTGACCTGCTCGTCCTTGAGCTTGGAGCTGACCACCAGCACGTTCGCGACGCCAAGGCCCGGAACGGCCGCAGCCTGGCCGGCATAGGCATTGGCCGGCAGGTTGAACGAGCGGTAGAGGCCGGGCCACTGGCGCTCGAGCTTGGCCAGTTCCTCGCCGGTCGGGATGAACTGCAGCGGCGGCTGGCCGGAGGTGGCGAGATCACGCACGGCGGCCGTCGGGATGCCGCCGATCCAGAAGAAGGCTGCAACCTTGCCGTCTTTCAGCGCGCCGGCGGATTCGGCCACGCCGAGATTGTCGCGCGTGATGTCGGTCTTGGGGTTGAGGCCGGCGGCTTCGAGCACCCGGTCGGCGATCGATTCGGTCGATGAGCCGGCCGAGCCGACGGAGACCCGCTTGCCCTTGAGGCTGGCCACGGTGGTCGCCGCGCCCTGCGCACCGACGACGTGCAGGAAGGAATCATACAGCACGGCCAGCACGCGCACATCGAGCTTGCCGTCCTTGGCATAGGCTCCTGTGCCCTGCATGGCGTCGTAGGCTGAATCGAGCGTCGAGAAGCCGATGTCGGCATCGCCCGCCGCGACCAGCTTGCAGTTGTCGACCGAGCCGCCGGTGACCTGCGAGGTGGCCTGCATGTTCGGCAGTTTCTCGGTCAGGATCTTGGCGATGCCGCCGCCATAGGGATAGAACACGCCGCCGGTGCCACCGGTGACGATGGTCAGGCGCTGCTTGGCCTGTGCAAGGGCAGGTGCGCCAATGAGGGCTGCGGCGCCAAGTCCGAGGCCGCCGGCAACCACGCCACGGCGGGAAATCAGGTCTGTCATGTCAATCCTCCCAGAATGAGCCCCGCTCTCACGATGGATGCGGGATTGCTCGCTTATCTAGGAGGCGAAAGGCCGCATGACCAGTGCTGGCCGCCGGATTGGTTGACGCTGACCGCTCAACCCCGGATCGGCTCGACCTTGTCGGCCATCTGCACAAACTTGGCCATCACATACAGACCTGCTGCCGAGAACACGGCCATCAGCCCATACTGGACCGCGGCACCCAGCTCGAAGATGCCGGCGATTGCCCAGCCTGCTGCGAAAGCCAGACCGAACACCTCGGTGCCGATCAGGATGGCGGCACACACGATGGTGGTCAGGTTTCGGGTGTTGAGGTTGCGCTTGCTCTCGGCCACGATGACGTCTCTTCCGGATTGATGCGCGTATTTCGCGCTTGTCCCTCGGTTGCCTCTTCGCCTAGCCTAGTCCGGCGATTTCGGCAACGCCCGTTGCCGCGTGACCGTCGGTTCGTCGCCAGCCGCCATGCCGCCAACGCGGGTTCTCCCCGTGGGCAGAGGCAGCGACGTCCGGTCCGACCCCTGTTCTGCCTGAAGCAAAGTCACATCCCCATGCCCGAGACTCCCGTTTTTTCCACCGCTGCCGTCGCGGCGCCGCATCATCTGGCCAGCGAGACGGGCCGCAACATCCTGGCGCAGGGCGGCAATGCGGTGGAGGCCATGATCGGCATGGCAGCGACCATCGCGGTGGTCTACCCGCACATGAACGGGATCGGCGGCGACGGCTTCTGGCTGGTGCGCGACAGGCGCGGCAAGGTCGTGGCCATCGAGGCCTGCGGGCCGGCGGGGAGCCTTGCCACGATCCGCCGCTACCGCGACAAGGGTTACAGCGCGATCCCGCCGCGCGGCCCGGATGCCGCTGTCACGGTGGCCGGTGCCATCGGTGGCTGGCAGGTGGCGGCCGGGCTCGCGGCTGACCTGGGCGGCACGCTGCCGCTGCGCCTGCTCACCGAGGATGCCATCCGCCATGCCCGCGACGGGGTGGCGATCTCGGCCTCCGAGGCGCGCTACCGGATCAAGGAAGGCGATGGGCTCTATGCCGCTCCCGGCTTTGCCAGGGTGTTCAAGACCGCTGACAAGCCGCTGGTGGCAGGGGACATCCGCACCAATGCCGCGCTGGCCGCCACGCTGGAACAGATCACCCGCGCCGGGCTCGATGACTTCTATCGCGGCGATGTGGCCCGCGAGATGGCCGCCGACCTCGAAGCCATCGGCGCGCCGGTGACCCGCTCCGATCTGGCGAGCTTCCGGGCCCGGACAACGCAGCCGCTGTCGCTGAAGCTGCCGGGCACGACCGTCTACAATTTCCCGCCGCCGACCCAGGGGCTGGCCTCGCTGATCATCCTCGGGCTGCTGGAGCGGCTCGACATCCGGCGCTGCGACTCGTTCGAGCACATCCATGGGCTGGTCGAAGCCTCCAAGCGTGCCCTGGGCGCGCGTGACCGCGTGATCACCGATCCTGCGCACATGAGCGCCGATCCCGCCGATCTGCTCGGCGATGCCTGGCTGGCGCGGGAGGCTGCGAAAATCGACATGAAGCGCGCCGCCGAGTGGCCGCTCAAGGCCGGTGACGGCGACACGATCTGGATGGGCGCGATCGACCGCGACGGATTGTCCGTCTCCTACATCCAGTCCGTCTACTGGGAATACGGCTCGGGCTGTGTGCTGGAAAAGACCGGCGTGACCTGGCAGAACCGGGGCGTGTCGTTCTCGCTGAACGAAGGCGCACTCAATCCGCTGGAGCCGGGCCGCAAGCCGTTCCACACGCTCAATCCGGCCATGGCGGTGTTCGATGATGGCCGCGTGGTGTCCTATGGCTGCATGGGCGGCGACGGGCAGCCGCAGTTCCAGGCTCAGGTGTTCTCGCGCTACCGGATGGGCATGGGTGTCGCCGATGCCGTCGATGCTCCGCGTTTCCTGTTCGGCAAGACCTGGGGGGCCAACTCGACCTCGCTGAAGATCGAGAACCGCTTCGACCACATGGTGGTGGCCAAGCTGGCCGCCGCAGGCCATGCTCTGGAAGAATGGGGCGTGCCCTATGACGACCAGTTCGGCCATGCCGGGCTTCTGGTCAGGCACGTCAAGGGCCATGTCGAGGCCAGCCATGACCCGCGCTCCGATGGCGATGCCAAGGGGTTGTGATGCTCCGGGGTTTTGCTGGCGCGTCCCGGACCGGGGCCGTCTCCTGCCACCTGTTCAACCAACATGAGGCCTTCCATGCGCGATGACAGCCTGCACAGTTTCGTGCCCTATCCCCAGGTTCCGGTGGCGCATGCGCAGAGCGGTCCCCTCAAGGGGCTGAGCCTGGGCGTCAAGGACCTGTTCGACGTCAAGGGCTATCCCACGGGTGCCGGCTCGCCCCACATGCTGGCCATGTCGGGCGTCAAGAAGGCCCATGCGCCGCTCGTGGCGCTGCTGCTGAAGGCCGGAGCCCGCTTTGTCGCCAAGACGGTGACCGATGAGCTGGCCTTCTCGCTGAATGGCAAGAACGCACATTTCGGATCGCCGATCAATGCCGCCGCTCCGGAGCGCATCACCGGCGGCTCGTCCTCCGGTTCTGCTTCGGCTGTGTCGGGCCGGCTGGTCGATGTGGCACTGGGCACGGACACGGGCGGATCGGTGCGCGCGCCGGCGAGCTATTGCGGGCTGTTCGGGATCAGGCCGACGCACGGGCGCGTATCGCTCAAGGGCTGCTGGCCGCTCGCAGACAGCTTCGACACGCCCGGCTATTTCACCCGCGATGGCGCGACCTTCGTGCGCGTCGGCGAGGTGTTTCTCGGCAAGGACAAGGCCCCGCTGCCGGAGAGGCCCCGCCTGATCGTCGCGCGCGACATGTTCGATCTGGCCGTGCCCGAGGCGCGCAGCATTCTTGGCGATGTGATCACCAGGCTCTCGCTCCGCCTTGGAGACATGGCTGAAGCGGCGCTGGCCAAGGACATCGACGCACTCTACTGGGCCTTCCGCTGGTTGCAGGGCCGCGAGGCCTGGCTGGCGGACGGCGACATGATCAGCCGCTTTGCGCCGCCGCTCGGGCCTGGCGTGGCCGAGCGCTTCGCCTTTGCCCGCACGGTCACCGATGAGCAGGTCGAGGCCGGCCAGCGCACCCGCAGCGCCTTCCGCAGCGCGCTGCGCAAGCTGCTCGGCAAGGACGGGGTGATGGTGATGCCGACCGTGCCAGACATCGCGCCGCTGACCTCGACCAGCGAGGCCGATCTCGACGATTTCCGCAACCGCGCGCTGCGCCTGCTGTGTCCCTCCGGGCTGAGCGGCTTTCCGCAGATCTCGATCCCGGTCGCCATGCGGGATGGCGCGCCGCTGGGGCTGTCCATCCTCGGGCCGCCTGGCAGCGATCTGTCGCTCGTCAGGCTGGCGGAACGCATCGAGGTCGCCGCGCGCCTCAGGATCGCGTGAGCGCCGGGACCGGCTTCCCCCACGCCCCCGGATCATCTAGCCTTGGGCCCATGAGCACGCACGATCACAGGCACGATCATCACCATGGCCACGGCCATGAGCATGATCACGACGGCCATTCGCATTTCTCGCCGATGGAGGCGCGGGTCAAGGCGCTGGAGACGATCCTGGTTGACAAGGGGCTGGTCGATCCCGCTGCACTCGATGCGATCATCGACACCTACGAGACCAAGATCGGCCCGCGCAACGGCGCACGCGTCGTCGCGAAGGCCTGGGCCGATCCGGCCTATGCCGCCCGGCTGAAGGCGGATGCCACGGCGGCCATTGCCGAACTCGGTTTCACAGGCCGGCAGGGCGAGCACATGGTGGCTGTGTTCAACGATGCCGAAACCCATCACCTTGTCGTCTGCACCCTGTGCTCGTGCTATCCGTGGTCCGTGCTCGGGCTGCCGCCGGTCTGGTACAAGTCCGCGCCCTATCGCTCGCGCGCCGTGCTGGATCCGCGCGGCGTGCTGGCGGAGTTCGGGCTGGTGCTCGACCCTGCCGTGCAGGTGCGCATCTGGGATTCGACCGCCGAGATCCGCTATCTGGTGATTCCGCAAAGGCCTGCAGGCACGGAAGGCTGGAGCGAGGAGGCCCTGGCTGATCTGGTCACCCGCGATGCGATGATCGGGACCGGCGTGGCGCTGGTGCCGGACAGCCTCAGGGCTGGCGTGGCCCTGCCATGAACGGGGCACAGGATCTTGGCGGGCAGATGGGGTTCGGGCCGGTCGCTCCGGAGCGCGACGAGCCGCTGTTTCATGCCGCGTGGGAAAAGCGGGCGCTGGCGCTGACGCTGGCTGCCGGGGCGATGGGCCACTGGTCCATCGACGAGAGCCGCCATGCCCGCGAGAGCCTGCATCCGGTGGATTACCTGTCGTCCAGCTACTACGAGATCTGGACCAAGGCGCTGGAAGCACTGCTGCTGCGCCATGGCTTCGTGGCTCGGGAAGAACTGGCCAGCGGGCAGGCGAGCGTTGCCCCGACAATGCCGCGCCGCGTGCTTGCCGCCGCCATGGTCCCGGCCGCGCTGGCCAGGGGCGGGCCGACACAGCGCGACAAGGCCGGTGCGCCGCGCTTTGCCGTCGGGGACCGGGTGAGGACGATCCTGATCCACCCGCAAGGCCATACCCGCCTGCCGCGCTATGCCCGTGGCAAATCCGGCGTGATCGAACTCAGGCACGGGGCGCACGTCTTCCCGGACAGCAATGCCCATGGTGGCGGCGAGAGTCCGGACTGGCTCTACACGGTGCGGTTCGAGGCGCGGGAGCTGTGGGGGCGCGAGGCCGACCCGCATTCTGCCGTCAGCATCGATGCCTGGGAAAGCTACCTTGTGGCGGAACCCACATGAGCCATGCCGCGATGGTTCCGGGGCTGGATGCAGCGCTGGCCGGCACGGCTCCCTTGCCGTGCGATGCGGCAGGGCCCGTCTTTGCCGAGCCCTGGCAGGCGCAGGCCTTTGCCATGGTTGTCGCGCTTCACGGGCGCGGCCTGTTCACATGGGCTGAATGGGCACAGGCGTTGTCCCGCGAGATCGCCGCCGCACCAGCCTATGCCGGTGCTGCCGATGATGGCAGCCACTACTACGCCTGCTGGCTTGAGGCGCTGGAACACATCGCCATTGCCAAGGGTGTCTCAAGCCATCCGGACATCGACGCACTCGCCGCCGCGTGGGCAAGGGCGGCCGAGGCCACCCCGCATGGCCAGCCGATCATGCTTGAGAATGATCCTCAGCATGGGGCAGGCTCACGAGGCTGAGCCGGCACTCCACAGTCCGAACAGCAAGAGCGCGCCAAGAACGGCGACAAAGGCTGCCGCGAGGCACTCGCCCGCCCGCACGACAACCGCCGCCGACTGGCCGCGCCCGCCCGCCATATGCAGGGCAAGGCGCTTGGCCATGACCGCCAGCAGTGCGATCAGACCCGTGGTGAGGGCTGTGCCCAGCGCCATGGCGAAGGTGGTGGCGATGCCGGCCCAGATGAGGCCCTGGGATGCAGCGAAGACCAGCACGATGATGGCCCCGGCGCAGGGCCGGATGCCTGCTGTGAGCACCACGGCAGTGGTCTGGGCAAGGCTGCGCGGGGCGGCTGGCGGGAGCATGGTCTCATGGCTGCAGCCCGGCGCACAGGCGGCGACCTCGCCGCGCAGGGCGCCATCCAGCAAACCGGCCTTGCGCCAGAGCAGAGCGAGGCCCAGCGCCGTGATGGCAGCGAAGCTGACGAGTTCGATCCAGCGCGAGGCGGCGTTCATGTCGCGGGCTGTGGCCTTCAGCAGCATCGTCAGGACCATGACCAGCGTGATAGCGACCAGTGCCTGCACGAGCGCTGCGCTGAGGCTGAGGGCAAAGCCGCGCACGGCTGCCGAACGCTCCTCGGACATGATGTAGGCCGAGATCACCGCCTTGCCATGACCGGGGCCGGCCGCGTGGATCACGCCGTAGGCAAAGCCCAGGCCGAGCAGGGCCGGCAGTGCCGTCTGGCTCTCCTTGAGCAGGCGCAGCGTGGCGGTCAGTTCGCGGTAGAAACCCGCCTGCCAGGCCATGATCATCGCACCGAGGCCGGTCGCGGCGGGGGCGGCCTCGCGCGGGCCGACGCCGAAGGGGCTGCGGGGTGGGGGAGGGGGTGGCGCGCCGCTGGCCAGCCACCAGCCGATCAGTCCCATCAGCGCGGCCATCACGGCCAGCGCCGCCAGCACAAAGACAAGGCGCAGGGGCCTGCCCGCGCCCGGCGCTGCCACAGCACCGGGCAGGACCGCGCCGGAATCCGCCGCGCCGAGGCGCGATGGATCACTCACGGACATGCCACGAGCACCCGGTTGATGAAGCTCGCGCCAAAGTTGCTGCCGGCCAGCGAGGTGAAGAAGTCCTCTGACAGGCGCTGCTGCTGCGCGGGCTCCATTGGCTTGGGGCGCGTGATGGTGCGGGCGCATCCTGTCGGAGCGCCGGTGGTTTTCACCGCATCATCGCCATCGGCCAGCGCAAAGGAGACGAACCAGGTCGGGTCGTAGATCTCCAGCGAGAAGGTCTTGCGGCTGGACGGGGCCTTCAGGGGCAGCGTGAAGCTGAGCGTGAGCTGGGCCTTGTCGTAGCTCAGGGCATAGTCGGTAGGCTTGGCGAAATCCTGCTTGGCGCCGCTGGCCTTGGCAAAGGTGAAGAAGTCGAACTCGTGCAGCGATTCGACATTGACCTGCGCCAGTTCCGCCAGTTCGTCGGCGGAGAGCTTGCCGTCGTTGTTCTTGTCGAGACCCTGCACGGCGAAGGACGAGTAGGCCTCGTCGAAGGTCCAGGCATGGCGCACGGCGCTGACGCGGCCATCGGGGCTGTAGATCACGTCCGACTTCACCACGACCCAGACGTGAGGGTGGGCCAATGCCGGGCCAGCCGACAGCGCAAGACCGATGGCCGCGCCAGCCAAGGCGGTGCGGACGATGCCGGGTTGGGAGGCCAGGTTGAACATGCCGGGGGAAGACCTCTGGACGCGCGCAAGGGGAGGCTGGACGCTGACCCGTTATGGTTAACGAATGCTGAATACGGCCTGCAAGCGGCTTCGCCAAGATGGCAAGTCCGGCCCCAAGGCGGCCAGCAATCCCGCCTCTGGGCTTCAAACTGGGCGGAATCTTGACCGGCTGCCATGGCAGTGTCGGCAAGCCCTGCCATGGAGGCGGGATCGGGCGCCGCGCAGGGCCGTGTTCCCGGCTGTTCCGGGCTGCCACGCCGATTGACGGGCCGCGTTCAATATGTCAGCATTACTGACATATTCACAAGACCGCGATGGGGTTAGTCTCCCGTCAAAGCGGCGGTGCATCGCACAGCACGGCAAGACCGTACGGTCAGGCCAGGAGGAACCGATGGCAGACAAAAGCGTGACCGCAGCCGGCATGTCTGACGTGTCCCTCGATGACAAATATGACCTTGGCAAGTCCCGCGTGTTTCTCACCGGCACGCAGGCCATTGCGCGCCTGCTGCTGATGCAGAAGCTGCGCGACGAGCGGGCCGGGCTCGACACGGCCGGCTTCGTCTCCGGCTACCGCGGCTCGCCGCTGGGCGGGCTAGACACCCAGTTGCTGCGTGCCGGCAAGGTGCTGAAGGCGGCCAACATCCAGTTCCAGCCGGGTCTGAACGAGGACCTCGCCGCCACGGCGATCTGGGGTTCGCAGCAGGCCGAGATGCGCGGCGAAGGCAAGCACGATGGCGTGTTTGCGCTGTGGTATGGCAAGGGCCCCGGCGTCGACCGCTCCGGCGATGTCTTCCGCCACGCCAACATGGCCGGCACCTCGCGCCATGGCGGGGTGATCGCGCTGATGGGGGATGACCACACCGCCGAGAGTTCGACCAACGCGCACCAGACCGAGTTCGTCTTTGTCGACCGGATGATGCCGGTTCTGAACCCGGCCGGCGTGCAGGAAATCCTCGACTACGGCCTGCACGCGATTGCGCTGTCGCGCTTTGCCTCGGTCTGGGTCGGGCTGAAATGCGTCAAGGACAACATCGAATCGACCTCCTCGGTCGATGGCTCGGTGGACCGGGTGAAGATCGTCATTCCGGATTTCGAGATGCCGCCGGGCGGGCTTTCCATCCGCACGCCGGATGATTTTCTGGATCAGGAAAAGCGCCTCCACATCCACAAAAGGGCGGCGATCCTCGCCTACCTGAAGGCCAACCGGATCAACGAGATCGTGATGGCCGGCGGCCAGACGCCCCGGATCGGCGTCATCACCGTCGGCAAGTCCTATCTCGATGTGCGGCAGGCCATGGATGACCTTGGCATCGACGAGGTCAAGGCCGGCAATCTCGGCCTGCGCCTGCTCAAGATCGGCTGCCCATGGCCGATCGGGCGCGATGTGCTGGAGGAGTTCGCGGCCGGGCTCGACCTGATCATGGTGGTCGAGGAAAAGCGCTCGCTGATCGAGGTGCAGGTGCGCGAGGAGCTGTATGGTTCGGCGCACCAGCCGGTGGTGATCGGCAAGAAGGACGAGGCCGGCCAGTGGTTGTTCCCGGTGCATGGCGCGCTCGACCCGAACGACATCGCGCTGGCGCTCGGCCAGCGGCTGCTGCGCTACCATGATGATGCTGATCTGAGGGCGCGCCTTCTCGCCGTCGCCGCCGTGCAGGGCAAGCTGGCCGAGGTGCAGGAACACGCGAAGCGCACGCCGTATTTCTGCTCAGGCTGCCCGCACAATTCGTCGACGGTGGTGCCAGACGGCATGCGGGCCTATGCCGGCATCGGCTGTCACTACATGGTGCAGTGGATGGACCGTGACACGGATGGCTTCACCCAGATGGGCGGCGAGGGCGCCAACTGGATCGGCGAAGCCCCGTTCTCGCGCAGGGGCCATGTCTTCCAGAATCTGGGCGACGGCACTTACACCCACTCCGGCTCGCTGGCGATCCGCTGGGCGGTCGCTGCCAAGGTCAATGTCACCTACAAGCTGCTCTACAATGATGCGGTGGCGATGACCGGCGGGCAGGCGGCGGAAGGCGGCCTCAAGCCTTGGCAGATGGCGCAGCAGATCGCCGCCGAGGGTGTCGAGCGCATCGCGGTCGTCTCCGACGAGCCGGACAAGTATCCCTCCGGCATCCAGTGGCCGGCGGCAACCACCTTCCATCACCGCGATGATCTCGAAGGGGTGCAGCGCGAACTGGCCGAGGTGCCCGGCGTGTCGCTGCTGCTCTACGACCAGACCTGCGCCACCGAGAAACGCCGCCGCCGCAAGCGGGGCGACTATCCCGACCCGGACAAGCGGGTGATCATCAACGAACTGGTCTGCGAGGGCTGCGGTGATTGCGGGGTCAAGTCCAACTGCGTCTCGGTGCAGCCTCTGGAGACCGAGTTCGGCCGCAAGCGCCAGATCGACCAGTCGAACTGCAACAAGGATTTTTCCTGCGTCAACGGCTTCTGCCCGTCCTTCGTGACGGTGGAGGGCGCGCAGCCGAAGAAGGCTGACGTGCCCAAGGCCGATGCGGGCGCGCTCGGTGACGGCCCGTTGCCGGAACCTGTCGTTCCGGCCCTGACCGCCAACTACGCCGTGATTGTCACGGGCGTGGGCGGCACGGGCGTGGTCACGATCGGCGCGATTCTCGGCATGGCGGCCCACCTCGAAGGCAAGGGCTGCGGCATGATCGACATGGCCGGGCTGGCGCAGAAGGGCGGCGCCGTGTTCAGCCATGTGCGGCTGGCGCCGACGCCGGAAGACATCCACGCCATCCGCGTGGCGGCAGGACAGGCCGACCTTGTGCTGGGCTGTGACCTGATCGTCACCGGCTCGAAGAAGGTGCTGGCGGCGGTGCGCAAGGACGACACCACGGTGCTGTGCAACACCGCCGAGTTCCTGCCGGGCGACTTCACCCGCAATGCCGATTTCTCCTTGCCGAGCGAGCGCATCAAGCGTTCGGTTCTGTCGGCGGCTGGCCGGGACCGCACGCATTTCATCGACGCGACCGGCGCGGCGATGGGCCTGCTCGGCAATGCCATCGCCGCCAACATGTTCATCATGGGCTATGCGTGGCAACTGGGCCGGATTCCGCTGGGCCGCGCCGCGCTGGAGCGCGCCATCGCGCTCAATGGCGAGGCGGTGGCGATGAACCTCAAGGCCTTCGCGCTGGGCCGGCGGGCGGCGCATGATCCGGCAGCGCTGGCCGCGTTCCTCGGGGCCGCAAAGGCACCCACCGCTGCGCGCCAGATCTCCGCCACGCTCGATGAGATCATCGAACGGCGTGTTGCGCATCTGACAGGCTACCAGAATGCCGCCTATGCCGCGCGCTATGCGGCACTGGTCGGCAAGGTGCGTGCCGCCGAAGAGCGCGTTGCGCCCGGCTCGACCAGGCTGGCCGAGGCGGTGGCGCGCTACGGCTTCAAGCTGATGGCCTACAAGGACGAGTATGAGGTCGCGCGGCTATACAGCGATGGCAGCTTCCTCAAGCAGGTCGCCGCCACCTTCCAGGGCGAGAACCTGCGCTTCAACCTGCATCTCGCCCCGCCCTTGCTGGCCAAGCTCGATCCGGTGACAGGCCAGCCGCGCAAGATGACATTCGGGCCATGGATGCTGCGGGCCATGGGTCTGCTGGCGCGCCTCAAGGGCCTGCGCGGCACCGCCTTCGATGTGTTCGGCTACAGCCACGAGCGCAAGACCGAACGCCGCCTGATCGCCGACTACGTGGCGCTGGTGGATGAGCTGATCGGCAAGCTCACTGCCGGCAACCTGCCGCTGGCCGTGGCCCTGGCCTCCATCCCGGAGAAGATCCGCGGCTTCGGCCACGTCAAGGAACGGCATCTGAAGCAGGCCAAGGCGGAAGAAGCCGATCTGCTGGCCCGCTTCCGGGCCGGCGAAACGGCCGTGCCAATGGCCCAGGCGGCCGAGTAGGCAGACCGCAGCGCGAGCCGCGCCTCAGCCGCGCCGTTCATTTGCGCACACCGCGACGCAGGTTTGCGGGGTGGGTGCGCGCATCTGCGCACAAAGTTGAGGCTTGCCCCAACCACGCTTGTCAGTATGTTTCCCATCGACCGGGTCTTGACCCTGGTCCAAATGGTTTCATCTGAGACCATAAAGATCGCTTCAGGCGGCAGCCAGCCTATCCGGCAGGCAGGAAACACGAGGGAGGACGGACGTTGGCCCAGTCAGCGACCGAAAAGCTGGACACGTTCCCGAAACTGCTCCGGCGCAACGCTGCCGTGCGCGGCAGTCGAACGGCGTTCCGGCACAAGGATCTCGGCATCTGGCAATCGTGGACCTGGGCCGAGGTCTACGAGATCGTGCGCGCCTATGCGGTCGGGATGAAGTCGCTTGGCCTGGTGCGCGGCGACAAAGTGGCGATTGTCGGAGCCAACCGCCCCAAGCTCTACTGGTCGATGATGGCGGCCCAGATGCTCGGTGCCGTGCCGGTGCCGGTCTATTCGGACGCCATTGCCGATGAACTGGCCTATGTGCTCGACCACGCAGAGGTGCGCTTTGCCGCCGTGCAGGACCAGGAGCAGGTCGACAAGCTGCTGTCTGTCAGCGAGCGCGTGCCGCGCCTCAAGACGATGCTCTATGACTGGGGCCGTGGCCTGAGGGACTATGACCACACGCACCTGCACCCGATCGAGGCCGTGATCGCGCAGGGGCGGGTCCGGCTTTCCGAAGGCCCGGATGTCGGCGCTGCCCTCGATGCCGAGATCGATGCCGGCACGGGCGATGACCTGTCGATCATCCTCTACACCTCCGGCACCACGGGCCGCTCGAAGGGCGTGATGCTGACGGCGGGCCGCTCGATTGCGGCAGCCACCGACACGGTTGGCTTCGATCACCTGTCGGACCATGACGAGGTGCTGGCCTATCTGCCTCTGGCCTGGGTGGGCGATCACTACCTGAATTTCGCGCAAGGGCTGGTCGCGGGCTTCTGCACGGCCTGCCCCGAAAGCGCCGACACCGCCCAGGCCGATCTCAAGGAGATCGGGCCGACCTTCTATTTCGCGCCGCCGCGCGTGTTCGAGAACCTGCTGACGCGGGTGATGATCCGGATGGAGGATGCGGGCAGCCTCAAGCGCAAGATGTTCCATCACTACATCGCCGTTGCCAAGCAATGGGGCGAGAAAATCCTGAACGGGGAGCAGGTGCCGCTGTCGGCGCGGTTGTCCTACGGGCTGGGCAACATCCTGGTCTATGCTCCGCTCAAGAATGCGCTGGGCTTCTCCAAGGTGCGCACCGCCTACACCGCCGGCGAGGCGATCGGGCCGGAACTGTTCTCGTTCTACCGCTCGCTTGGCATGAATCTGAAGCAGCTTTACGGGCAGACCGAGGCCTTTCTCTATGTCACCGCGCAGCCCGATGGGCAGATCAGGGCCGATACGGTCGGGCCGGCGACACCGAATGTCGAAATCCGCATCGAGGAGGGCACCGGAGAGGTGCTCTACAAGTCGCCCGGCCAGTTCGTCGGCTATTTCAAGGATGCCGAAAAGACGGCCGAAACCATGACGCCGGACGGTTTCGTGCGCACCGGCGATGCCGGCTTCTTCGAGGTCGGCACTGGCCATCTCAAGATCATCGACCGGGCCAAGGATGTCTCGAAGCTGAAATCGGGCGACCTGTTCGCGCCCAAATACATCGAGAACCGGCTGAAGTTCTATCCGAACATCAAGGAAGTGGTGGCCTTCGGCCAGGGTGAGGATTTCGTCACGGTGTTCATCAACATCGATCTGACGGCTGTCGGCAACTGGGCCGAGCGCAACAACGTGGTCTATGGCTCCTACCAGGAACTGGCCGGCCATCCGGATGTCTACAACATCATCGCGGCGCATGTGGATGCGGTGAACGCGCAGCTTGCCGCAGAACCTGCCATGGCGGCGGCTCAGATCCGGCGTTTCCTGATCCTGCACAAGGAACTTGACGCCGATGATGGCGAACTCACCCGCACCCAGAAGGTGCGCCGCGGCTTCGTCGGCGAGCGCTATGCGCCGCTGGTGAAGGCGCTCTACGATGGTTCGTCCGAGGCGGACATCTCCACCGAGGTCACGTTCGAGGATGGCCGCAAGGGCGTGATCTCGGCCCGCGTCAAGGTGAAGGATGCGACGCTGTTTCCGGCCACCACCACGACCGGAAAGGCTGCGTGATGCTGCATGTCTCGCCCCAGACCACCGGCTCCGCCATCGCCAAGGGCGAGGTGCTGCTGAATGTCGAGAATGTCTCGCTGCGCTTTGGCGGGGTGAAGGCGATCTCGGATGTCTCGTTCGACATCCTGAAGGGTGAGGTCAGGGCCATCATCGGGCCGAACGGGGCTGGCAAGACCTCGATGCTCAACTGCATCAACGGCTTCTACTTCCCGCAGGAAGGCCACATCACCTACAAGGGGCAGCGCCGCCAGAAGGTGCGCCCGCACGAGGCGGCATCCTCCGGAATCGCCCGCACCTTCCAGAACGTCGCGCTGTTCAAGGGCATGACCACGCTCGACAACATCATGACCGGGCGCACGCTGAAGATGCACAAGGGCCTGTTCTGGCAGTTGCTGCGCCACGGGCCGGCCATGACCGAGGAAATCGAGCACCGCCGCAAGGTCGAGGACATCATCGACTTCCTCGAAATCCAGGCGATCCGCAAGGTGCCGGTGGGCAAGCTGCCCTATGGCCTGCAAAAGCGCGTCGAGCTGGGCCGTGCGCTGGCGATGGAGCCGGAACTGCTG
>JALORF010000153.1 GCA_025459195.1 Beijerinckiaceae bacterium | reverse complement strand
GCGCGGCGACTGCGCCCAGATAGGCTCGCAGGCGGCCGCTTGGGCAGGGGCGCGGTCGCGAAAATCCGGGTTGCACACATGAAAATCGCCTGATGGCGCGACCATGCCGCCGATCAAGGCCCTCGTCGGCGCGCTCTGGGCTGTCGGCGCGCGCGGCGCGGCCGGCCAGAAGCCTTGCCCGGAGATCCGGCCTCAGTCCTGCTTGCGCGGCTTCTTGCCGGCTTCGCTGACTTGTCCTGCACGGATCACGGCCCAGACGCTGGCCGCCGAGAACAGCAGACCTGCTGCCAGGTAAAGGGTGAAGGATTCGCGGACGGCTTCAAGAATGGCGTGCATGACGGCTCCTCAGGTGAGCGGATCGCAGGGCATGGCAGGCGGGCGACGGCCCGGACCTGATGTGCGATCCCTGTCGCATCTGTCGTTTCGGCAGGCATTCCGGTTCAAATGTTCGGCTCTCCGATGGGCATGTCGGGTTTTGTCATCAGGCCACATTGTCAGGACACGATCATCAGCGCAGTTCGAGGCGACCAACCCGATCCATGCTGCACTGCGAAATAGGGCGGTGGCAAGGCAGGACCAGCCGCCCGGCAGCCTGCTTTGATCACAGAACCGTCATCAACCTTGCCGAACGGCGGGCGACGTCGCGGTGCTTGATTGATCGCGCCTGCCTGTGCTTGATTGCGGCCCAACGAAAACCGGAGGAAGACATGGGACTTTTCAAATTCATCAAGGATGCCGGCGCCAAGATCTTTGGCGGCAGTGCGGCGAAGGCGGCCGATGCCGAGACCTTGCAGAAGGAACTGGCGAACCATGGCCTTCCGGCCAACGTGCAGGTTGATGTCAACGGCGACAAGGTGACCGTCAGCGGTGCTGCCATGACCACCGAGGAAGCCGAGAAGATCATTCTGGCACTCGGCAACACGGTCGGCGTCGGCGAAGTCGAAAGCAACCTGATCGTCCACAACGAGGTTCCCCCTTCCGTGATGTACACGGTGAAGAAGGGTGACACCTTGTGGAAGATTGCCGAGACGCATTACGGCAAGGGCAAGGGCGCGATGTATACTGAGATTGTCGCTGCCAATTCTCCGCCTGTGAAGAACCCTGACCTGATCATGCCGGGCTGGGTGCTGCGCATCCCGCCGTTGGGCTGATGTGGAAAGCGGGCCGGCGGCAGGTTCAGTCGTCGAGGTCCAGTGAGTATGCGATCTGAGCCGCGCCCCATCGTCTGCCAAGGACGATGACGGGCGCGGAAACATCCCGGACCAGTTCGCCGAAACCGCGCGGCATGTCGCGGCGATAGGCCTGCACGACGGGCCATGGCGAAAAGCGCGCCGCCCGCAGGGTCCAGCGATCATCATAGATGCGGCGGTGGCGCGAGAAACTGTGGCTGAAGCGCGGATCGTCGGGTCGCTGCGGCTGCTGGTAGGCCGGATGATGCACCGGCACATAGCAATTCCGGTCCGTTGCCACTGCATAGGCCACGCCCTTGTCCGGCGCATAGTAGCGCGCGGCGATGGGCGGCAGGACATGCTCGAAGAAGCCGAGTGCGGGATGGGTGAACTGTTGCGGGCTGGTGCCGGCGATGGGACTGAGCTCGTTCGAGAACAGCATGGCCTGCGTCAGTCGGCGGCTGGCCAGCGCCTCGGTGAAGGCGCCCGTGAGGTCATCGGCGAAGCGCCGCGCGGTCTCCAGAATGGCCGCATTGTCGCGGTCCAGTTGCTGCATCAGTGCTGACAACCGTTCGGCCGCTGCCGGCTCGCGCGGTTGCAGCAATTTCAGAGACAAGGTCTGGACATCGAGCGCGACCAGCTTTGCCGGGAAGGTGCCAATGGCTTCGAGGCGCACGGTTGCCTCGGTGTTCCCCAGTGTCAGCAGGGCCGGTGGCCGTTCCAGCATCACACCCTGATGGCCCAGATCGATGCTTGCCGTGGCATGCTCGATGCCATCCAGCCTGATGATGGCACGGCAGGCATGGGGCATGCGCGGTCCCATGCGGCGCTCGGCCCCCATGGACCGCGCCGCGATCTCGAGCCGTTCGAGGCGCTTGGCCAGGCGGCCCTGCGCGGTAATCTGGCGCAGCCGGTGGGCTGACCCTGCCACCAGCAAGGCCATCGTCGCGGCCGGGCCGGTGTGTGTCAGCGCGGCTCCAGGCCTCATCCGCTCACCCGGCGCAGCCGGAAGGGCGGATTCAGGCGGCTCTGTTGCTGGTGACGGTCGCGGATCATCAAAAGACGGCAAGGCACGGTTCCCAACTCGGGGCAGGTCGGACGTGCGTATCAAGAAAGATGAAAATTAGTGTAAATCTCTCTTTTGCATCCTTTTCTGTCGTCAAGGCGGCTGGCGGCGGCAGCCAGAAAAACCGGTTGCCAGCGCTTCGGGCCATGGTCTAGCTCTGGACAGGCGCGCGGCATGCGGCGCATGCGGAGGTTGGCATGATCGAGGACTGGAGCATGGATGCGGTCATGGCCGGTCTTGCCGATGGCAGCATCATCCTGGTTGATGTGCGAGAGCCGCATGAATTCGCGCTCGGCCACATTCCGGGATCGGTGTCGATGCCGCTGTCGCAGTTCGATCCGTCGGCGCTGCCCGATGAAGCGGGCCGGAAGCTGGTGTTTTCCTGCGCGGCCGGTGTGCGCTCCCAGCATGCGATGGCGCTGGCGCGAGCCGCCGGACTGGACCATGACCGCCATTTCGGCGGAGGGTTCAAGCAATGGCTCGGTGCCGGCGGGCCCGTCGAACAGGGTTGAGTGGCCTGCGCGGGCAAGCTGGCGCACACGGACCAAACACATTGACGTGGCCACATGGACGCAGTGCGCGATCCGGGCTTGTGGTCGCGGCGGAATATCTGCCCATATAGGGCGAGCACTCATCAGACCGGGATCAACCTGACCATGCGACCCATGAAATTCGGCGTCGGCCAGCCCATCCGCCGCCTCGAAGACCAGCGCTTCATCACCGGCACGGGGCGCTATACGTCCGATCTCATTCCCGCCAAAGCGCTGCATGGCTTCGTGTTGCGCAGCCCGCATGCGCATGCCAGCTTCCGCTTCACCGATCTGTCTGCGGCGAGGGCCATCAAGGGTGTCAGGCTGATCCTCACCCATGAGGACATCGGCCATCTTGGCGATCTGCCCTGCAAGGGGCTGATCCAGACCATTGAAGGCGTGCCCGTCAAGCCGACGCCGCGCCCGATCCTGGCCAAGGGCACCGTGCGCCATGTCGGCGAGGCGGTCGCCTTCATCGTGGCTGACACCGTCAACACCGCGCGCGACGCTGCCGAAGCCATCGGCATCGACTACACCGTGCTGCCCGCCATCACCGGGATTGCGGAAGCGACCGCGAAGGGTGCGCCGCAGGTCTGGCCAGACCGGCCCGGCAACATCGCCTTCACAGCCGAGCAGGGCAACAAGGCCCGCACCGATGCGGCTTTCGCCAAGGCTGCCAGCACCGTGTCGATGACGATCGTCAACAACCGGCTGGTGTCGAGCTACATGGAGACGCGCGCCGCGATCGGCGAGTATGACGCCAAGAGCAAGCGCTTCACGCTGACGCTGGGCAGCCAGGGCAGCCACGGCGTGCGCGACCTGCTGTGCAACAGCGTGTTCAAGATCGATCCGTCACGCATATCCGCTGGTGCTGACGGCAGCCGAGAAGCTCAAGCGGCCGATCGCCTGGGTGGCCGAGCGCACCGAGCATTTCCTGGCCGATACCCACGGCCGCGCCAACCTGGCCACAGCCACAATGGCCCTGGATGCCAAGGGCAAGTTCCTTGGCCTCAGGGTGAACCTCGATGCCGACATGGGCGCGATGCTGTCGCAATACGGGCCGTTCATCCCGTGGGTCGGCACCACCATGACCTCGGGCTGCTATGACATCCCGGCGGTGCATGTGGTGTTCCGCGGCGTGTTGACTCACACGACGCCGGTGGATGCCTATCGCGGCGCAGGACGCCCTGAAGCGGCCTATCTGATCGAGCGCCTCGTCGACGAGATCGCGCTCAGGACAGGGCGCAAGCCCGAGGCGGTGCGCACGCAGAACTTCGTCAAGCCAAAGCAGATGCCCTACAAGACCCAGACCGGGCCAACCTATGATTCCGGCGAGTTCGAAGGCCATATGCGCCAGGCCATGATGAGGGCTGACTGGGCCGGCTTTCCGGCGCGGGCGCGAAAGGCGGCGAAAGCGGGCAAGCTGCGCGGCATCGGCCTGGCCTGCTACATCGAAGCGTGCGGCGGCGGCGGCCCCGAGAGCGCCTGGGTCACCATCGAGGCCGATGGCTCGGCCACGGTCAAGATCGGAACCCAATCGAACGGCCAGGGCCACGAGACGGCCTATGCGCAGCTTGTGTCGCAGGAACTCGACTTGCCCCTCGACAAGATCAAGGTGCTGCAGGGCGACACCGACCAGATCGAGCATGGTTCGGGCACTGGCGGCTCGCGCTCCATTCCCGTGGGCGGCGCCGCTTTGGCGCATGCCTCGCGCACGCTGGCCGACAACCTCAGGAAGCTGGCGGCGGACAAGCTCGAGACTGCCGTGTCCGACCTTCAGATTGCCGCCGGCAAGGTGATGATCGCCGGCACTGACAAGGCGTTGAGCTTTGCCGAGATCGCGGCTCTGCCGGGCGCAACCGCTGCGATGCTGACCGTGAAGGACACATGGAAGCCGCCGGAAGCGACCTATCCGAACGGGACCCATGTGGCGGAGGTGGAGATCGATGCCGACACGGGTGCGACCCGCATCGTCAACTATTGCGTGGTCGATGATTTTGGCGATGTGCTCAACCCGCTGATGCTGGCCGGGCAGGTGCATGGCGGCGCTGTGCAGGGCATCGGGCAGGCGCTTATGGAGGAGGTGCGCTTCGACGCCGAAGGGCAGATGCTGACGGCGAGCTTCATGGACTATGCCATGCCGCGCGCCGCCGACGTGCCGAGCTTCTCGTTCGAGACGCGCAATGTGCGCTGCGTGACCAACGCGCTTGGCGTCAAGGGCGCGGGCGAAGCCGGGGCCATCGGGGCGTGCCCGGCGGTGATGAACGCGCTGGTCGACGCGCTGAGGCGGGCCGGGAAGCCGACCTGCATCGACATGCCGGCGACACCGGCCAAGCTGCGAAAGCTGATCGCATGATTGAATTTTGCAGAATCGCAATGATTATCTTGCAATTCTGCTGATTGGCTCACGAAGTTGGGAGTAGCGGACTGGTCAATATCGTGCGCTCTCCTATTTCCGCAAAAGGAATGTTGATTGGTGTCCCGGTCGGATCGTCCGCCGGCGCCGGCATTCCCTTCGAGCCTGGAGCGCCTCATGTCTGGTCGTCTTGTCACCTTCGGTCGTCTTGCCCTTGTTGCCGCTGTCCTTGCGGGTGGGGCCACTGCTGCACTGGCCCAGTCCGCTGCCATTCAGGCACGCAAGGACATTCTCAAGACGTTCGGCCCTGCCTCCCGCGCACCCGGGCTGATGCTGCGTGGCGAGCAGCCGTTCGATCTCGCCGCCGTGCAGGCGGCCCTCAAGGTCTTTGCGGATGGTGCCCCGAAGCTGCCAGCCCTGTTCCCGGCTGATTCCCAGACCGGGGACACCAAGGCGCTGCCGCTGATCTGGCAGGAGAAGGACAAGTTCAACGCCATCTTCACCAAGCTGGAAGCGGACTCCAAGGCCGCCATGACGGCGATCACCAACGAAGCGACCTTCAAGACCGAAATGCCGAAGGTCCTCGGCAATTGCGGGACCTGCCACACGGCGTATCGCGCCCGCTGAACGGCCTGACCCAAGGGGCGCAGATGCACGGAAGCCAGACGCCACACTCGGTCCGCGCGTGGGATTTGCCCACGCGCCTGTTCCATTGGGCGCTGGTGTTCTGCATCGTCAGCGCCTGGGTGTCGTTCGAGTATGCCGGTCAGCTCGGCGATCCGACCCTGCGATGGCACCGCTGGAATGGCTATGCCATCCTGGTGCTGCTGGTGTTCCGGATCCTGTGGGGTTTCGTCGGAGGCTCGACGTCGCGGTTCGCCGCCTTCATCCGCTGGCCATGGGTGGCCCTTGGCTATCTCAAGGATACGTTGGCCGGACGACACAGGGCCTATCTCGGCCATAACCCCGCCGGATCATGGATGATCGTGGCGCTGATCGTGGTGGTCATGGGGCAGGCCATCCTTGGCCTGTTCACCCTTGAGCACAACGAGGTCACGGCCGGCCCCTTGCAGCGGTTGATCCTCGACGATGAAGCAACGACCAAACTGGTGCAGACGCTTCACGGACGCGGATTCTACATCATCCTTGGCCTCGCTGCGCTGCATGTGCTGGCCAATCTGCTTTATCAGCATCTGGCCAAGGACAAGCTGATCACGGCGATGGTCACCGGGCACAAGCCAAGCGCTGCCTATGAGGACCAGCCTGAGGCAACCGGCGGGAGCCCGGTTCTGGCGCTTGTCTGCCTGATGGCCGCGACGGCAATCGTCTTTGGCGGCATCACGCTGATGGGTGGCCGCATTCTTTGAGTGCGCCAGCGTTGCCATGGCAACGCCATGGCCCTCCGCATCCGTTCAGCCCTGCTTGGCCGGGGTGTGGACCACAAGCCCGTCAAGGGCATCCTTGACCCTGATCTGGCAGGAGAGGCGCGAGGTCGGCTTCACGTCGAAGGCGAAGTCGAGCATGTCCTCTTCCATCGGCTCGGCCTTGCCGACGGCGGTGGCCCAGTCCTCGGCGACATAGACATGGCAGGTGGCGCAGGCGCAGGCGCCGCCGCATTCGGCCTCGATGCCCGGAATGGCATTCTTGATCGCGACTTCCATCACCGTCGAGCCTGCCTCGGCCTCGACCGTGCGTGCGGTGCCGCTCGCGTCAATATAGGTGATCTTCGCCATCAGCCCTGATCCGTCCTGCGGCAGGCCGCCTTGGCCTGCCTGCCAACCATGAAAACGGGCGCGACTGCCCAATCCAGCGCGCCCTGCGTATCGATGAGTTAATACGGGATGCTGCGCTTGTGAAGCCGGTTCTGGCCTGCGCTTGTGGGCAAGCACAGGCCGATGCCGGCTGCCATGCTCCGGGTCGGCACCTGCCTGGCGTCAGGCCGCCTTCAGCAAGGCGCTGATGGCGGCGCGGGCCTGATCGGCGGCTGTCGCCAGTGCCCCCACCGCGTCGGGAGCGGCCGTGCCGGACAAGGCTGTCTCGACCTGTTCGGCCGCTTCGGCCACTTGCCAGGCACCAATGGCGCGGGCAGCGCCCTTGAGCGTGTGTGCCGCGTCGCGCCCCGTCTCGGCTCCGGCCTGACGGATGGTGGCGAGGTGGCGGACGCACTGGTCGGCAAACAGGGCGAGCAGTTCCTGTTCCAGGTCCTGATCGCCGCCGCTCTGGCGTGCCAGATAGACCATGTCGATGGGCGAAGGGCCTGTGCCGGACAGAATGGTAGCGGTCATGACGTTCTCTCTGGTGCCGATCGATCTTGCGGCGACGGCAAGGTGCCCGTTTGCGGGTGAGTGGGCGATCTGTGGCCCTGCCATGGCATCGTCCGTGTGGATGGTAACCAAGCCGTTAACGACGTTTTGGAAAGAGTCAGCTTCGGCGGTTCCAATCTCCCTGCCAGTCATTTACCTTTAACCATGGTAAACGCGTGGACTCCCCTGTCCGCGCGCGGTGGAATGGCGTGAAAAGGCGGAACTCATGTCCAAGACGAAAAAGGTGGTCGATCCCACCGAGGCAGCCCTTTCGGCGATCGAAGAGGCGCTCAAGCTCGACAATCTGACCTCGGGCGCCGACACCGCCAAGGATTCACCCGCTGCTTCGCCGGATGGCGAGGGGCCCAAGGGGGGCTCGAAATCGGCCCCGAAGACTGCCGAGCCGGCTGATCCGCGCATGCCTTCGGTGCAAAGCGCCGACCTGGGCCAGTTTGATCCGCAGCCCCTGCCGCGTGTCGAGCCGGTGAGCGCGTCGCGGGCCGCTGCCGTCGCGCCGGACGAGATCAAGCCATTGCCACCGCTGGCCCCGCCTGCCGCCGCCAACACACAGGAAGGCAGCAGCCGCGCCGCGATGGTGCCGCCCGCGCTCGTCGCTCCCGATGCCAGCCGCGTTGCCAATGATGACGGCCGGACCATGAACGATCTGGTTCAGGCCTTTTCCCAACGCCCCTCGCGCAAGCCCTACCTTTCGGCGGCCCTGGGCTCGCTGCTCTGGGCGGGCGGCATCGGCTTCATGCTGTTCGCGCAGCATGGCGATGCCGAGGCGTTGACCGCAGCCGTGATGGCGTTCAACCCCGGCCAGTGGGCCATGCTGGCCGCGCTCCTGCTCCTGCCGATGCTGCTGATGTTTGCGCTGGCCAGCATCCAGGTGCGGGTTGGCGAAATGCGTCTGGCCTCGCGGGCCATGACCAATGCGGCGATGCGCCTGGCGCAGCCGGAGACCGTGACGGCCGATTCCATGGTCTCGCTGTCGCAGGCCATTCGCCGCGAGGTTGCGGCCATGGGCGACGGCATCGAACGGGCCGTGGCCCGCGCCGGAGAGCTGGAAACCATCGTGCGCTCGGAAATCTCCACGCTGGAGCGCGCCTATTCCGACAACGAGGTGCGCCTGAGGGTGCTGATCGACGAACTCGTCACCCAGCGCGAGGCGATCACCAGCAATTCCGAGCGGGTCAAGGTGTCGATCAGCGGCGCTCATGAAAATCTGGCCCGTGACCTCGAGAATGCCAGCCGCTCGATCGCGGACGCGGTCAACAGCGCCGGCGACCGGGTCACCGGTGCGCTCGGCAACAAGGGCGACGAGATCACGAATGCCCTGGGCCGGGCCGGCGACCGCATGGTCGACGAAATCGGCTCGCGCGGTTCCGATCTGGTGGATCGCCTCCAGATCACGTCCAGCGAGGTGAGCGAGCGGCTGTCGAAGGCCAGCGACACTGTGGCGTCGGCTCTGGACCAGCGCTCGTCGGAAATCACCGAGCGGCTCGAGCAGGCCAGCGGCCGGATGGCGACAACGCTCAACCAGCAATCGGCCGACATCGCCGCGCGGCTGGAACTGACCACGCAGAATGTCACCGATCAACTCGATGCCCGCACCAGGGACATCACCGCTTCGCTGGAACGCACCGGATCGGTGCTGACCGAAGGGCTGTCCGGCGGTGCCCGCGAAGTCACCCGCACCATCGCCGAAACGGGACGCACCGTGGCCGAGGCCATTGCGCTCAGGGCGGCCGAAGTCAACGAGGCGCTCGCCTCGACCGGCGAGAAGCTCACCGGCGAGATCGCCCTGCGCGGCGAGGATGTGGTTGCCCGCTTCAACGAGAGTGGCGTTCAGTTGGCCGCCCTGATCAGCGAGCGCGGCGGCTCCCTCACCGAGCAGATCGCCGAAACCGGCAATCGCATCCACGAGACGCTCAGCGTCAACGGCCAGGCGCTGGCCGAGGATCTGGAAGCCCGAACGGGAGCGTTGCGCGAGACACTCAGTCTCGGAGGCCGTGTGCTGGCTGAGGACCTGGATGCTCGCACGGCAACCTTGCGTGAGACGCTCCATGTCAATGGCAAGGCTGTCACCGAAGAGTTGGAAGCCCGCACCGAGGCCTTGCGCGAGGTGCTCGTCAGCCAGACCGCCGAGGCCCGCAGCCTGTTTGCCCATGCGACCAGCGAAATGCAGCAGCGGCTGGCTGCCGAGAGTGAAAGCTCGCGCAATCTGCTGGCTGGCACCGGCAAGGACATCGTCATGGCGCTTGCCGGCCAGGGTGCGCGCGTCAACGAGGCACTGGCTGCCAACGGAGCCTCGATCCTGCAAATGGTCGAGGCACGGGGCCGCGAGCTCGAAACCGCGATGGGCGGGCGGCTGGTCGCGCTGGAGGACGTCATCGTCAACCGCGGCGGCATGCTGGCGCAGAAGCTGGCCACCGATTCGGCGCGCTTCACCGACGAGATGGGCCAGCGCCTCGTGCAGATCGAGACCTTGCTGACGACCGAGGGCGAGCAACTGATCGAGCGCCTGACCCAGCGCACGGATGGGGCTGCGGTGACCCTTGCGGCCCGCACCAACGAGGCGGCTGCCGCGATGGAAGCCCAGATCAAGGCCTTTGAGGATCGTTCCGGCGCCAAGAGCGCCGAAATCGCCAACTCGCTGGACAGCCTGATCGCCCGCATCGACACCAATCTGGGCAACCGCGCCCAGGTGCTCAACGAGGCGCTGGTCGAGCGCACCGTCGAAATCGCCCGTGTTCTGGCCGAGGGGGGCCGCGATGTGACGCAGGCGCTGGCGGCCAAGGCCGACGAGATCGGCGAGGTCGTGACCTCCAAGAGCGAGGCCCTGACGCTCACGCTCTCGGCCAAGGCCGACGAGATCAACCAGACGCTGGGTGGCCGGGCCCTGGAGATCGCCGACACGCTGGACCAGCGCATCGGCCGCTTCGAGGAACGCGTGGTCAACCGCCTCGACACCGTGTCCGGCACGCTGGACGAGCGCAGCCGCTACATTGCCGAGACACTTCAGGCCAAGTC
>JALORF010000152.1 GCA_025459195.1 Beijerinckiaceae bacterium | reverse complement strand
TGCACGATCTGTGCCGCGATGCCGCCATCCGTCACCACATCGGCGCGCTTCTTCATCACCATCGGCATGACCGAGGTCATCGGCTCGACGCCTTCGACAACGACCTCGTTGAGTTGCTCGACGAAGCCGAGCATGGCGTTGATCTCGCCCTGCATCCGCACGACTTCGCCCTCAGGCAGGGCGATCCGGGCCAGATGGGCCACACGGCTGACAGTCTTTGCATCAACAGACATGGGCATTCCCTTTTTCGAGCGCTGACAAGCCTGCCAGCGCCGGACGCGATCCTGTTCGGGCTATAGCGGCCCAGCCGGATTGCCGCAATCGCAGACCGGCGGTTGTGGCACGCCGCATGACGGCCTAAGAGCCTTGCAATGCCGGTTTGGGTCATGATGCGCTCTCGCGCGAGATCAGGCCACGAGCAGGCAGACCGGAATTGAAAGGCACTCCTTGGCCGTCGTTGCCCTCACCGATCTGCCCGAGCACATGACGCACCACCAGCGGGCGCTCGGGCTCGATCTCGGCAGCAAGACCATCGGCCTTGCCCTGTCAGATGTGGAACTGACGATTGCCAGCCCTCTTGAGACGATCCGGCGCGTGAAGTTCAGCAAGGATGTGGCGCTGCTGCTCCAGATCGCCGAGCGCCACGGGGTTGGCGGACTTGTGGTCGGCCTGCCGCTCAACATGGACGGGACAGAGGGGCCACGCGCCCAGTCAACGCGCGCTTTCGTGCGCAATCTCGTGCCGTTGACGCCGCTTCCGATCGCCTTCGTCGACGAGCGCATGTCAACGCTGGCGGTGACGCGAACGCTGCTCGCGGTCGATGCCTCGCGGGCCCGGCGGGCCGAACTCGTGGACAAGCTGGCGGCGGCCTACCTGTTGCAAGGCGCGCTCGACACGATGCGCTGATCACGCTCCGGGCGGGCGGAAGCCGGGACCGGATTGCGAAAGGTCACGCCCTGCCCTGCCACCCAAACGAAAGGCCAGGGGTTGCCCCCTGGCCCGCATCAGTTCAGACATTCGCAGCGCGCAACCGCGCCGTGCCGCTCAACGGAACGGATCAATGGGCGCACGCCGCGGATGATAGCCGTAGCCGTATTGCTGCTGATAGTAATACTGCTGGGCCTGACGCTGCTTGAACTCGATCTTGGCCCGCTTCTTGGCAATGCGCTGCTGTTCGCGGATCTGCGCATTGGTCAGGCCGTGCTGATAGTAACCGGGCTGCTGATAATAGTAGCCAGGCTGCTGGTAGTAACCGGGCTGCTGGTAATACTGCACCGGAGCGGCCTGATAGACGGGTCGGCCATAGGCATCCACCGGTCGCCCGTAGGCATCCGTGTAGTAGGTGCCGCGCTCCTGACGCTGCGAGGCCGCAGCAGCAGCGGCAAGACCCAGAACACCGATGCCGACAATCGCTGCGGCCGCAGCGGCGTTGTTGTTGCGGCGGCGCACGGGGGCAGCATAGCGGGCGCGCGGTGCCACGCCGACGCGGCGCCGATACTGCACCGTCTCGACCAGATCCTCAGCCGTGACCTTCGATGCGCCAATGGTGGCGAAAGGAGCCGCCATGGCCTGGGTCGACAGCCCACCGGCTGCCATGAGCAGGGTCGTGGCCACTGCGGTCAGCTTGAAACGTCGTGTTGACGTCAGCATCAGGAATACTCCTCGGTCCGGACGTGCGGCTCGCAAAGTCGCCGCGGGGAAAGACGATTGAAACGAAGACTAGAAGCAATGACCCGGTTTCACAACAGGGTCATTGCCGGAACGGTAAACCTCAAACGGATCAACCGCCGCCATTATTCCCGCGCATCGGAATGATGTCTCCGTTCTGGGTCCGGAAACCGTCCCGCACGGCCCGGACCCGGCCATGGTAATAGCCTCGATCACCATAGACTGGCGCATGGCGCGGGGCGACGTAGACCGGCGCATAGCCATAGGACGGCTGGGCGTAGACCGGCTCGTAGCCATAGGCAGGCGCTTCGACATAGGCGGGTGCGTAGGTCTGCACGGGCGCATAGCCGTAGCCGTGGCCATAGGAGGGCTGCGGGGCATAGCCGTAGGCGGGGGCATGTCCATAGCCATAGGCAGGGGCATAGCCATGGCGCGGCTGGCTCGCGGCGGCAGCCGCGGCAATGCCCAGCACGCCAAGGCCGATCGCGCCGGCGATCAGCGCGCCATTGCGGCGACCGCGCCACGAGACGTGCTCGACCGGCAGCGTGCCGGCGGACAGCGCCGTGGTGGCCGCAGACCGTGCCCACGGCGCAGCCTGGGCAGGCATGGTGGCCAGCAGCATGGCAACGGCACCGGTGGCGGCAAAGGCCAGGGCGCTGCGTGACGTCTTTGTCGAGATGGTCATGGCACCTTCTCCTGTTCGGGGCGCAGACATCCTGCACCTGTTGCATGGTTAACTAGGCGTTGGCGATTGAACGTTCCCTGAACCAATTGCGACGAAACTGTGCCCATGCCTGCAGGCTTGTCGGCGCGCCGGAGGCGGGGCCGCACAGCGCCGGGCGCATTTGTCATGCCGGCTGCACTCGGGCATAGCTCGCGGACATGGCGAGCCTGACATGACCGCACTTCTCACCAGCCTTCTTTCCGTCTTCGCGATCATCCTCGTCGGATTTGCCGCGCGCCAGACCCGCTTCATCGAGGAAGGGGCATGGCGTGGCTTCGAGGCCGTGACCTATCACGTCCTGATCCCGGCTCTCGTGATCCACACGCTCGCCTTCGTGAAGCTGGACGGGCTGCCGGTGCTGCGCATCGGCGGCACGCTCGTGTTCGGCGCAGTGGCGATGACAGGGCTGATGCTGGCCCTGCGCGGGCCGCTTGCCCGGCACGGCGTCGAGGGGCCTGCCTTCACTTCGATCTACCAGGGAGCCGTGCGCTGGAACACATTCATTGCGCTGGCGGTGGCCTCGCACCAGTTCGGCAACACCGGTGTTGCGCTGATGGCGGTGGTGATTGCCACACTGATCCCGGTGGTCAACGTCATGAGCGTTCTGGTCCTGTCGCGCCATGCCCGCGGCGAGCCGTTCGACCTGCGCTCGACGGCCCTGACCCTGATCCGCAATCCGTTCATCTGGTCCTGTGCCGTCGGCATCGCGCTCAACCCGCTGGCGAGTTTCATTCCGGCGGCACTCGGCAGTGCCATCGAGATCATCGGGCGCGGGGCGCTGGCCGCCGGCCTGCTCGTGGTCGGCTCCGGGCTCGACCTCAGGCAGCTCCAGCGGCCAACCCTGTCGCACTGGCTGGCATCGGGCCTGAAACTGCTGATGATGCCGGCGCTGGTGCTGGCGGCGGCCACGGTGCTCGGATTGACCGGAGCCGCCCTGAGCGTGGCGCTGATTGCCGCAACCGTGCCGACTGCCGCCGCTTCTTACATCATGGCGCGCCAGATGGGCGGGGATGCCCCGCTGATGGCGGAGATCCTCTCCCTCCAGACAGTGCTGGCGATGCTCACCATGCCGATCATCCTGCTCATCTTCGTGATGTGAGGCCCGCTTCGGGAGGGGAGTTTTCGCCGCGGCCCGGCTGCGTCGGGAGCGGTCAGCGGTCGCGGACGTTGTTGGAACCGCGACAATCTGTTTTGCACCTGTCGTTGCGACAGGCCTGATTGTTCGCATCACAAGACTTGTCAGATCAGACATACAACCCTAAATTGTATCGAGAATCGTCAGTTGTGCCGGAGTCTTTCTGCATGTCGCGCGCGCCCCAGCCGCCCTCTCTCGAAACAGCCGAGCTCCGGGCTGCGCCGCCGCCAACCGGCCATGAGAGCCTCCAGGCGGCGAGCGCGGGTGCGGCACAGGGCACGCCGCCCTTCGACGAGGAGCGGGCAATGCTGCGACTGGAAGTGGCCGCCTACATTGCCCAGATGAGCAGCGAGCTCGGCACCATGGCCAAAGGCGCGGACCTGACCCTCCTGTCCTATTTTCTGGAGATGGCAGCGGCGGAAGCGCGCGAATCGAGCACCAATCTGGCGCGCATGACCGGTCTTCCCGCGCCGCTTGCCCAGCAGGCCGATCAGGCGCGAACATAGCCGCCGGACGGATCGCGGCGCACCAATCCGTCCATTTCCAGATCGACAATCTGCCCCTGCACCACGCGCGCGCTCAGCCCGCTGTGACGCACCAGATCGTCGACCGACAGCGGCGCACTGCCCAGCAGATCGGCGATGATGGCGCGCTCCGACCTGTCGGCTTGGCTGGCCCCATCCGGTGTCAGGGTGGCCTGTGCAGGCCCATGCCGGAACAGGTTCCGTGCCATATCCGTGCCCTCTATTGTTCCGGCCAGGTTTGCCGCCATGTCAGGTGCGCCCAAGGCCGCCGCATCGGCTGGCATCAGCCAGTCGAGTTCATCGAGGCCGAGGTCATCGCGATCCGCATCGGCAGAGGTGCTGCCGCCCGGCTGCCTCAGCTCATCACCTGCGCCATCGAACAGCGCGCGGCGGCGTGGCGGCTGTCCGATCTGGGGGCGCAACTCGTCGATGATATCAGCGGCAGAGCGACAGAGCCGGGCAAGGCCGGCATGCAGCAGGTCATTGGCCCCTTCGGCGCGCGGGTCGAGCGGTGATCCCGGAACGGCAAAGACCTCGCGCCCCTCCTCCTGCGCCAGCCTTGCCGTGATCAGCGAGCCGGATTTGCGCGCCGCCTCGACCACGACCACGCCGAGCGACAGGCCGGCAACGATGCGGTTGCGACGCGGAAAGTCGCGCGCCCTCGGCTCCATGGTGAAGGGCAGTTCGGAGACGGCGCAGCCCGTCGCGATCAGGTCCTCGACGAGGGGTTCGTTCTGCGGCGGATAGATCTGTCCATGACCGCCAGCCAGAACCGCAACCGTGCCGGTGGCGAGCGCTGCGCGATGGGCTGCGGTGTCGATGCCGCGTGCCAGCCCGGAGACAATGACAAACCCTGCCTCACCCAGCTCCCGCGAGAGTGTCTCGGTGAATTTCAGCCCGAGGCCTGACGCGTTGCGCGAGCCGACAAGTGCCACCATCGGCCGTGCCAGTGCCGCGATCTGGCCGCGCACTGCCAGCAGCGGCGGTGCCGTCTGGCAAGCGGCCAGGGGCACGGGATAGCCCGCCTCACCCAGCGCCACGAAGCGCACACCGAGCTTGCGGGCCTGCTCGATCTCGCGTTCGATGTCGGCCATCGGCGGCAGTGTGATCCGCCGTCCGGCAGCGCGGGCGAGATCGGGAAGGCCGGCGAGCGCAGCGCCTGCCCCGCCGAAGCGATTGATCAGGCTGCGGAAGGTGCGCGGGCCGACGCTCTCGGTGCGGATCAGCCGCAGCCAGTCAAAGCGCTGCTGTTCGGTGAGCTGGATGCCGGACATGGGGGCTGCGCTCCGTCAGCCCTTCTGGCCGATCTTGCCTTCGGTGCCGGCGAGCAGGCGGCGGATGTTGTCGCGGTGCATGATCCAGAGCAGGCCTGCCAGAACCGCCATCAGGGCAGCGATCCGGCCATGGCCGAGCGCCATCAGCACAACCGGCGTCAGCACCGAGGCCAGCAAAGCCGAGAGCGAGGAATACTTCGAGAGCCTGGCACTGGCGAGCCAGACCAGAGCGAAGGCCAGCGCGCCCACGGGCGCCAGACCCAAGACCACGCCCAGATAGGTCGCGACGCCCTTGCCGCCCTTGAAACCCAGCCAGACGGGAAACAGATGGCCAAGGAAAGCCCCGAGACCGGCGGCCAGCGCCGTGCCCTCCCCGCCCAGTGCGAAGCCGATCAGGACAGCCACAGTGCCCTTCAGCGCATCGCCGAGCAAGGTCAGCGCAGCGAGCTTCTTGTCGCCCGAACGCAGCACATTGGTGGCACCGATGTTGCCAGAACCGATCGAGCGCGGATCGACACCGCCGCCCAGCCGCGTGACGATGATGCCAAACGGGATGGAACCCAGGAGATAGCCGACCACAAAGGCCAGAATGACGTGAAAACCGTAAGCGGCGGCCAAGACGCGCTCCTTCTGGCGGGTTGACGCCTGCAACCTAGAGCATGTCAGCCCAAAGGGGAAACCGCTTCTGCGCCAGAACGATCAGGCCTGTGCCGGCACCAGCGGAGCCACCACGCGGCGATAAAGATGCCAGGTGGCATGGCCAAGCACCGGCAGCACCACCAGCAACCCGAGGAACATTGGCAGCGAGGCAATGATCATCAGCATGACCACGCAGAAGGCCCAGCCCAGCATCACAGCCGGATTGACCGCCACCGCCCGGAAGCTGGTGATGATCGCCGTTACGACATCATGGTCGCGATCGACCAGCAGAGGGAACGAGACCACGGTCAGCGTGAAGGCCAGCGCCGCCAGCAGCGCACCGACCACGTGCCCAACGGCCAGGAACATCAGTCCTTCCGGCGTCGAGGTGATGACGCTGACAAACTCGGCCATCGATGAAAACGAGCGCAGGCCAAGGAACAGCGCGATCAGCAGACGCACCTGATAGAGCCACATGATCAGGAGGAAAATCGCGACGAACGCCATCCAGCCCATCTCGCGCCGGCGCTGGTCCCAGACCGACCAGAGCACGACGGCAAAACTGAGCGGCTGGCCAAGCTCGCGCCGTCGGCTGACCTCGTAAAGCCCCGTGGCCACGAACGGTCCGATCATGGCAAAGCCCGCCGCCAGTGGATAGGCGAGATAGGCCATGTCCAACCAGCCCAGCGTGGCAACGATGGCGATGCCGCCCAGCGTGTAGACCGCACCGAAGAAAAGGCCATAGAGCGGGGCCGCCCGGAAATCGCGCAGGCCGGCGGCCAGAGCCTCGACCACATCGTGGCGACTGATCCGCCGAATGACCGGCTCTGGCAATCGCGGTCCGGAATCAACCGGCGGCACGGGATCGGCGGCGGCTGGATCAGCGGCGGATGACGGGATGGGTTCGGTCATGGGCACGATGACAGCAAAGTTCGCGGGTAATGTCCTTGATGCGGATCAAGC
>JALORF010000151.1 GCA_025459195.1 Beijerinckiaceae bacterium | reverse complement strand
GCGATGAAGGCCCCGATCGACCGGCATGTGGGCCGGCTGGTGCGGCGGAGACCCGGCCATGGGCTCGATGTTTCGCACCTGATGACGACCCTGACCTTCGATGTGCTGGCCGAGACCCTGTTCTCGAACGTCATCGATGGCGGGGCCGAGGCCTTCGGGCAGGCCCTGACCCGCTATTTCGAGACGCAAGGCAGGATCGACCCGCTCGACATCTTCGGTGCGCCGTCCTGGCTGCCGCGCATCGGGCGGATCATGGCGCAACCGGCCATCGATTTCTTCGAACGAACGGTGCGCGACATCGTGGCCAGCCGCACGGCGCTGATGGCTGGCGGCGAGACGCCTCCTGCCGACCTGCTCAGTGCCCTGATCGCGGCCCGCGATCCGGACAATGGAACCGGACTGAGCGACACGGAGATCGGCGCCAACATCGTCACCTTCATCGGGGCCGGCCATGAGACCACCGCCAATGTGCTGACATGGGCCTTGTATCTGCTCGCCCACACGCCTGATGTGCGCGTGGCGGTCGAAGCGGAAGCGGATGCCGCCGGTGATGATGTGGTGGCCGCAGCCCTCGATGGCGAGCGGCTGGCCATGACCCGCGCGGTCATCGAGGAGGCGATGCGGCTTTATCCGCCGGTCGCGACGCTGACTCGCAGCGCCATCGCGGCGGATGTGGCAGCCGGGGTGCCCATCCCCGCTGGCGCGCTGGTGGTCATCCCGCCCTACGTGATCCACCGTCACCACGCGCTGTGGGACCAGCCGGCCCTGTTCCGGCCCGAGCGCTTCCTGCCGCCGGCCCGCGCCAGCATCGAACGTTGTGCCTACCTGCCGTTCGGCGCCGGGCCGCGCGTGTGCATCGGCCAGCAGTTCGCGATGGTCGAGGCGATGATGGTGCTGGCTTCGCTGGCCCGCCGCGTGCGCTTTGCCTATGCCGGCAGCGCCCCGCCCGAACCAGTCCAGCGTATCACGCTCAGGTCGAAGGGCGGGATGCCGATGCTGGTGACGCGCCGCTGAGCTGCGGGGTGTTTCAGGGCTCGACCTCGGCCGGGCGGCGATAGCCCGTCGCCAGCACATACATCTCGGATGAGTCGGAGCGGCTGGCCGCTGGCTTGAGGTTCCTTACCAGCGTGAAATCGCGTTTGAGTTCGCCCAGCAGCGCGCCGGTCTCCCCGCCCTGGAACAGCTTGCAGATGAAAAATCCGCCCGGTGCCAGCACCTCGCGCGCGAACTCCAGCGCCGCTTCCGCCAGCCCGATGATCTTGAGGTGATCGGTCTTCTTGTGGCCGGTGGTATTGGCTGCCATGTCGGACATCACCCCGTCTGCCGGCCCGCCAAGCAATTCCTTCAGGCGCGCCGGGGCGCTGTCATCCATGAAATCAAGCTGGATGATCTCGACGCCGGGAATGGTATCGACCTCCAGAAGGTCGATGCCGATGATCTTGCCCTTGCCGGTCCTGAGCCCGATCCGTTCTGCCGCCACCTGGCACCAGCCGCCCGGCGCGCAGCCGAGATCGACCAGTCGCTGTCCCGACTTAAGGAAGCGCACCTTGTCATCCATCTCGGAGAGCTTGAAAGCGGCGCGCGAGCGATAGCCTGCCTCCTTGGCGCGCTTGACATACGGATCATTGAGTTGCCGGCGCAGCCAGAGCTGGGACGAGTGCGAGAGCTTGCGCGAGCGCTTGACCTCGACCTTCATGTCGCGCGAGCCACCGCCGCTCTTGCCCGCGCCCTTGCCGCCGTCCTTGCCGGTTCCCTTGGTTGTCATGAAGCCCGCCTGCGACGCCAGACGCCATCCTCGAACATCATCTTGAGCAGGATGCCCTCGCGCAGGCCGCGGTCGGCGATGCGCACCATCGGGCTCGGGAACAGCCTGCGGATCGCTTCGAAGATCGCGCAGCCGGCGAGCACGAGGTCGGCGCGCTCCTTGCCGATGCACGGATTGGCCGCGCGCGCCTCGTAGTCCATGGCCAGCATCTCGGCCATCACCGACGACACCTCCTCGGTGCGCATCCAGACGCCATCGACCTTGCGCCGGTCATAGCGCTCCAGTTTGAGATGCAGCCCCGCCACCGTGGTCACTGTGCCGGATGTGCCAAGCAGGTGAAAACCGCGGCGCGACATGGCCGGGCGGGCGCGCTGGTGGAATTTGGCCAGCGCCGCCATCGCTTCCGCCACCATGGTCTCGAACAGGTCCGGGCCGACATCGTGGCCGCCGTGGCGCTCCGCCAGCGAAACCACGCCCATCGGGATCGATTCCCAGGTCTGGATCCGTTCCGCCGGGCTGCGCCCCGACGAGCGCCCGCCCAGCCAGACGATCTCGGTCGAGCCGCCACCGATGTCGAAGACAATGACCGCCTCTGCCTCCGGCGATGCCAGGGCCGCGCAGCCTGTCACTGCCAGCATGGCCTCGGTGCGCTGATCGACCACTTCGAGCGCAAGGCCGGTCTGCGTCGCGACACGGGCGATGAAATCACGGCCATTGGACGCTGCCCGGCAGGCTTCGGTGGTGACCAGGCGCGAGCGGGTGACCCCGCGCAGCTTGAGCTTGGCACCGCAAGCGCCAAGCGCCTCCAGCGCCCGTTCCATCGCTGCCTCGCTGAGCTTGCCATGAGCCGAAAGGCCCTCGCCCAGGCGCACGATCCGGGAGAAGGCGTCAACGACGCGAAAGCCATGCTGAGCCGGCTGCGCAATCAGCAGGCGGCAGTTGTTGGTGCCTAGGTCCAGCGCGGCATAAAGGTCGTGCTGACGGGCAAACGAGCCCGTTGCCGGATCGCGGCTCGCGCCGCTCCCGGATGACTTTGGCCCGCCATCCGGCGGCCCGTCATCGATATCCACACCATCAATCCTTGCATCTGGCGCTCAGCCTTCCGGCGATCACCTGTTCGGCGACAGCGTAACGCGGATCAGGCCATGGCTGCAACTGGCTTGCTCTGGCCGGCACCAGGCTGCTTCATCGCCTTGACGCGCTGGCGCTGCGCCTCGCGAGCCCGCAAGACCGATGCATGCATGCGCGTGCACAGCACTTTCGGTGAGAGAGGCTTGGCGAGGATGTCGTGGATGCCGAGCTTGATCGCCATGTCGACTGTCGTCTTCTGCGGGTTGCTCAGCGTCACGATGATCGGCGTGTCGCGCTTGTTGGTCTCCGGACTGGTTCGGGCGAGGCGGATGAAATCCTCGCCGGAAAGCATGGGCATGTCCCATTCGAGGATAACGATGTCCGGCACCAGCGTGGTGTACTGCCCGAGCGCATCCGCTCCGTCGGATGCCTCGATGATGCGCTTGATCCCGGCCCGCAGCAGGATTTCGCGGACAATGCGACGCATGTGGACGCCAGGCTCTGCCACGAGGACAACCAGGTCGGGCAGCTTCGGCAACTCGGACATGCAAACCCGTTCGATCTGGAGACGCAACGCTGGATGGGGAGACTACGACAACAGGATTTGACATCCCGTTACCAGAACCGCTTCTGTTCAAGCCAAAGGCCACAAAGATCGGCTCAGGTCCGCAAGGGGGAACAATGGCACAGGGCAGCGAGCGCTTCGTCATGGCGCTGGATCAGGGCACGACCTCCACACGGGCGATCCTGTTCAGGGCCGATTTCAGCATCGCGTCTTCGGCGCAGAAGGAATTCGCACAACATTATCCCGCATCGGGCTGGGTCGAGCATGATGCCGACGAGATCTGGGCGAGCGCCCTCTCGGTGATGCGTTCGGCGATGCGCAAGGCCGGCGCGAAGGCGGCGCAGATTGTCGCGATCGGCATCACCAACCAGCGCGAGACGACCGTGATCTGGGACCGGGCGACGGGCAAGCCGATCGCGCCGGCCATCGTCTGGCAGGATCGGCGCACCTCGGCGCTGTGTGCCACTCTGAAAGCCGCCGGCCACGAGGCGATGGTGCGCGCCCGCACCGGTCTGTTGCTCGATCCTTATTTCTCCGGCACCAAGATCGGCTGGCTGCTCGACCATGTGGACGGCGCGCGCGAAAGGGCTGACCGGGGCGAACTTGCTTTCGGCACCATCGACAGCTTCCTGATCTGGCGCCTGACCGGCGGGGCCGTGCATGCCACGGACGCCACCAATGCCTCGCGCACCCTGCTGCTCGACATCCACACGGGCCAGTGGGACCACGCTTTGATGGCGCTGTTCGGCGTGCCGGCCAGCCTCCTGCCCGAGGTGCGCGACTGCGCTGCCGATTTCGGCATGACCGAGGCGCGCCTGCTTGGCGGTGCGATCCCGATCCGCGGCGTGGCCGGCGACCAGCAGGCCGCGACCGTCGGGCAGGCCTGTTTCAGCCCCGGCATGATGAAATCGACCTATGGCACCGGCTGTTTCGCCTTGCTCAACACCGGCAGCACCGCCGTCACCTCCGGCCATCGGCTGCTGACCACCATCGCCTACCAGCTTGGCGGGCAGCGGACCTATGCGCTCGAAGGCGCGATCTTCATTGCCGGAGCCGCCGTGCAGTGGCTGCGTGACGGGCTCAGGATCGTGAAGCAGGCCCCGCAGACCGGCGCGATGGCGGCGGCAGCCGACCCTGCCCAGAGTGTGGTGCTGGTGCCGGCCTTCGTGGGGCTGGGCGCGCCCTACTGGGACCCGGAGGCGCGCGGTGCGCTGTTCGGGCTGACGCGCAACACCGGGCCGAACGAACTGGCGCTGGCTGCGCTGGAAAGCGTCTGCTTCCAGACCCGCGACCTGCTCGATGCCATGAAGGCGGACTGGCCCGGCGCAGGCCAGACCGTGCTGCGGGTCGATGGCGGCATGACGGCCTCGGACTGGACGATGCAGCGGCTGGCCGACACGCTCGACGCGCCCGTGGACAGGCCCCAGATCATGGAAACGACAGCGCTCGGCGCGGCCTATCTGGCCGGGTTGGCAACCGGCTTCTACCCCGAGCCCGCGGCCTTCGCCAAAAGCTGGCGCCTGCAACAGCGATTCGTCTCGACCATGCCGGAAGCCACCCGCACAGCCCGCTACCGCACCTGGAAAGACGCCGTGGCCCGCACCCTCAGCCACCGGCCGGGGTGAGCCAAGCAGCCACGCAGGGCCACGGCGCCGCGCCATTGTGGCGGTCCGGGCCGTTGGGAGTGGGCGCGCGCGACCAAACGTCCCAGACTGCGTTTCAGGCGCGCGGCGAGACGCTCTCTAAACTCGCCCTTAACCATGTTCAGTCAATTCGTGTCCCCATCGGTAGCTTCGCAGGGGTTCATTCCTGCGGCTCGAGGGTGGCACCATCATGCGGCTGATCGTCGGCTCACTCGTCGTTTTTCTTTGCGTCTTCGGCGGCTACGCGGCGATGGGCGGCAAACTCGGCGTGCTTTGGCAGCCGTGGGAGTATGTCATCATTCTCGGTGCGGCGATCGGTGCCTTCGTCATCGGCAACAGTGCGCCGGTGCTGAAAGCCGTGCCCTCGATGTTCGGCACGATCTTCAAAGGCCCCAAATACCCGAAGGATGCCTATGTCGAACTGCTGGCGATGCAGTTTTCCATGTTCAAGCTGGTGAAGCAGAAGGGCCTGCTCGCGCTCGAGCCGCACATCGAAAATCCGCACGACTCGACGCTGTTCAATGCCTTTCCGACGTTTGCGGCGAACCACCATGCGGTTGAATTCGTCTGTGACTACATGCGCATGCTGTCCTTGGGTGCCGACAATGTCCACGAGATCGACGCTCTCATGGACGAGGAACTGGAAACGCACCACCAGGAGCAGGAGCGGATCGTGGCGGCCATGCAGGGAATCGCCGACGGAACGCCAGCGCTCGGCATCGTCGCTGCCGTGCTCGGCGTGATCAAGACGATGGGCTCGATCTCGGAGCCACCGGAGGTGCTGGGCGGCCTGATCGCCGGCGCGCTCGTCGGCACCTTCTTCGGCGTCTTCGTCGCCTACGGCTTCTTTGGGCCGATGGCGCAGTCGCTCAAGGGCACGTTCGAGGCCGAATCCAAATACTACCTGTCGCTCAAGGCAGGCCTGCTCTCGCATATCAGCGGCCAGCCGCCGGTGATGGCTGTGGAATTTGCCCGCAAGGCCCTGATGAGCGAAGTCCGCCCGACCTTCGCCGAAGTGGAAGCGGCAACCGCCAATCTGCCCGCCCCCACCTGACACTCGCTCAAGCAGAGACACGATGGCCAAATCCGACCAGTCGATCATCATCAAGAAGGTCAAGAAGGCCGCTCACGGGCACCATGGCGGGGCCTGGAAGATCGCCTATGCGGACTTCGTGACCGCCATGATGGCGTTCTTCCTGCTGATGTGGCTGATCAGCATGACAACCAAGGAGCAGAAGGTCGGCCTGGCGGAATACTTCGCGCCGGCGGCTCTCAGCCTCAGCAACAGTGGCGCTGGCGGCATGCTGATGGGCACCGCCCTCGACAAGTCAGGCAACAAGTCGTCAGCTCCCCGCGATGCGTCGATGGGCTCTCCCGGCAAGGAGGACGCACGCCAGGCCAGTGCAGGCCGCGCCAGCGACCGCGACAACAACCGTCAGGCGGCTGCCTCGCAGGCACAGCACAGTGCCATTGCCAGCCTCCGGCAGGCGCTCCAGAGCATGCCTGAAATTGCCGACCTGTCGCGCAACATCGTGATCGAAATCACCAAGGATGGCGTGAACGTGTCGCTCGTGGACCAGAACGGCCGCTCCATGTTCCCCGAGGGGTCGGTGCAGCCCTATGAGCGCACCCGTCTCGTTCTCCAGGCGCTCGCGCCCACGCTGCGCCGTCTGCCCAACAGGCTGGCCGTCACCGGTCATACGTCCGCCGTGCGCCCTGGCTCGGTGCGGGCCGTTGATTCGTGGAGCCTCACTGCCGGGCGCGCGCTCTCCGTGCGCGAAATCCTGTCGGGCTCCGGGCTTCCCAACGACCGCTTCGCCTCGGTGGTGGGACGCGCCGACACCGACCCGATGTTCCCGGACAATCCCTACATCTCGCCCAACCAGCGGGTCACGATCACGTTGCTGAGCGA
>JALORF010000150.1 GCA_025459195.1 Beijerinckiaceae bacterium | reverse complement strand
TCGATAATTTTATTTTGTTTCATGGACAGAGCTATCAATCCTTATGCACCCGGCGCAGGGTACCAGCCTCCGGAATTGGCCGGACGAGATGCCCTGCTTGCGGACGCACGAACTGATCTCGAACGTGTGCTGAAAGGCTATCCAACCAAGAGCCTTATGTTGTTAGGACTTCGTGGAGTTGGGAAGACAGTTCTCCTGAATAGACTTTACAATGAAGCTGAAATTCTGGGGTTTCATTCTCTAAAAATAGAGGCCCCGGAGGGAGGACAGCTAGCAAAGCTTATTGTGCCCGAAATTAGACGGATTCTGCATAGTCTTGATCTCAAGCTCGCCAGCAAAGCAGTCATCAAGAGAAGTTTCGGAATTCTTCGAAATTTCGTGGCTGCATTCAAGATTTCGATTGGAGATATTGAATTCGGGATTGAACCAATTCCGGGCGAAGCAGATACAGGCTCGATAGAGCAAGATCTTCCCATCCTATTGATTTCATTGGCAAAAGCAGCGCGTGAAGCTAACAGTGCTGTAGCGTTGTTCATCGACGAAGTTCAGTATCTCTCGCCCAACGAGCTAGCTTCAGTGATCGTAGCTTGTCATCAAGCTGCGCAATCTGCGCTGCCTCTGTTTTTTGTCGGCGCCGGGCTTCCTCAGATGGCGGCGCTGGCGGGAAACGCAAAGTCCTATGCTGAGCGACTTTTCAGCTATCCCGAGATTGGACCCCTTGAACCTGCGGCGGCTCGACAGGCGCTGACCGAACCTGCAAGGCGCGCAGGCGTCTTACTGGACGAGGCAGCCACAACATCGATCTTGGAAACCACAGAGCGCTATCCCTACTTCATTCAAGAGTGGGGCTTCCATGTCTGGAACAATGCCGTTTCCTCCCCAATCACAAAGTTAGACGTTACAAGTGCTGAGGCAGGCATCATCAGGCATCTCGACGCAAATTTCTTTAGGGTCAGGTTTGATCGCTTGACGCCACTCCAGCAGAAGTACCTAAGAGCAATGGCCGAACTTGGCCCCGGTCCGCACAAAACAGGCGACATCGCCAACGTGCTGCAAGTTGATGCATCCAATGTCGGACCAGTCAGCGATCACCTGATGGTGGTCAACCTGTGCGGGCGCGGTGACAAGGACATCTTCACGGTCGCGGAACACTTGGGCGGAATGTGAGGGCCTGATCATGACCACACGCCTCACTGACCGTTTTGCCGCCTGCGCCACCGAGGGCCGCGCCGCGCTCGTCACCTTCGTGACGGCGGGCGACCCGGATTATGCCACGGCCGAAGCCATCCTGCATGCGCTGCCGGGGGCTGGTGCCGATATCATCGAGCTTGGCGTTCCTTTCACCGACCCGATGGCGGATGGCATTCCGATCCAGCTTGCCGGCCAGCGGGCGCTGAAGGCCGGCCAGACCCTGCGCAAGACCCTCGCCATGGTGCGGGACTTCCGCAAGCGCGATGCGGCCACACCGGTCGTGCTGATGGGCTATTACAACCCGATCTATGTTTACGGCGTCGAGACCTTCCTCAAGGATGCGCTGGACGCGGGCGTCGACGGCCTGATCATGGTCGACCTGCCGCCCGAGGAAGATGACGAGCTATGCTTGCCGGCCCTGGAAGCAGGGTTGAATTTCATCCGCCTAGCGACCCCGACCACCGATGACAAGCGCCTGCCCAAGGTGCTGCAGAACACCTCCGGCTTTGTGTATTACGTCTCGATGACCGGCATCACCGGCGGTGTGATCGCCTCCTATGATGCGGTGGGCGAGGCCGTCGCCCGCATCAAGGCGCACACGAGCCTGCCCGTTGCCGTCGGTTTCGGCGTCAAGACTGCCGCTGATGCCGCCGCCATCTCCAAGGGCGCGGATGGCGTCGTTGTCGGCTCGGCCCTGGTCGAGAAGGTTCGCTTGTCGCTCGATGGGTCCGGCAAGGCGACGCCCGCCACCGTCACAGCCGTGACGGACCTCGTGTCCGAGCTGGCACGCGGGGTCCGCTCGGTGCGCAAGGCAGCTTGACGGGCTCGTGCGCCGCTTCCCATGTAAGGTTACGGGTCTCGCCCCGGCCACCACCTCGGCCGGGCAGGCCCATGGCAAGGATTGTTCGCGATGAACTGGATTTCTGACGGGGTTCTCCCGAAGATCAAGACGCTGTTCAAGCGCGAGACTCCGGAAAACCTCTGGATCAAGTGCCCGGATTCGGGCCAGCTCGTCTTCCAGAAGGATGTCGAGGCGAACCAGTGGGTGATCCCGGGCTCGCAACACCATCTGCGCGTCAAGTCGCTCGACCGGCTGCGCATGATGTTCGACGAGGCCAAGTGGCTCGATGTGGCCTTGCCGGAGGTGGCGAGCGATCCGCTAAAGTTCCGCGACGAGAAGCGCTATGTCGACCGGCTGCGCGATGCCAAGCTGAAAACCAGCATGCAGGATGCCTTCCGCGTCGGCTTTGGCCGGGTCGAGGGCGATCCGATGACCATCGCCGTGCAGGATTTCGACTTCATGGGCGGCTCGCTTGGCATGGCGGCCGGTGAAGCCTTTATCAAGGGTGCCGAAACCGCCGTCGAGAAGGGCACGCCCTATGTCGTGTTTGCAGCATCGGGCGGGGCGCGGATGCAGGAGGGCATCCTGTCGTTGATGCAGTTGCCGCGCACGACCGTGGCCACGCGCCGGCTGCGCAACGCCGGCCTGCCCTACATCGTGGTGCTGACCAACCCGACCACCGGCGGTGTGACCGCCTCCTACGCCATGCTCGGTGACATCCACATTGCCGAACCGGGCGCGCTGATCGGCTTTGCCGGCCCGCGCGTGATCGAGCAGACCATCCGCGAAAAGCTGCCAGACGGCTTCCAGCGTGCCGAGTATCTCAAGGATCACGGCATGGTCGACATGGTCGTCCACCGCCACGAGATGAAGGCCACCGTGGCACGGCTGGCACGGCTGCTGATGAAATTGCCCGCACCTCAGGCTGCGGCCTGAACCTTCGGACCGGGTCAGCGCGCCATGACGGTGTCTTCCGATGCGCTGATCGCGCGCTTCCTTGCCCTGCACCCGAAGGCCATCGACCTGTCGCTGGGGCGCGTCCAGCGGCTTCTGGAGGCGCTCGGTTCACCGCACCGACGCCTTCCGCCGATCATCCATGTGGCCGGAACCAACGGCAAGGGCTCCACCGTCGCCTTCATGCGTGCGATTCTGGAGGCTGCGGGGCTCTCGGTGCATGTCTACACCTCGCCGCATCTGGTCAGGTTCCATGAGCGCATCAGGCTGGGCAGACCTGGCGGCGGGCGCTTCGTCGACGAGGGGCGGCTGGTCGAAGCCCTGGCCCGCTGCGAGGCGGCCAATGCCGGCGCGCCGATCACCGTGTTCGAAATCACCATGGCGGCCGCCTTCCTGCTGTTTCACGACAACGCCGCCGATGTGCTGCTGCTTGAAGTCGGGCTTGGGGGGCGCTTCGACGCGACCAACGTGATCGATCATCCGGCTGCGGCCATCGTCACCTCGATCGGCATGGACCATGCGGAGTATCTGGGCGACACACTGGCCAAGATCGCCGCCGAGAAGGCCGGCATCTTCAAGCGCGGGGCACCGGCCGTGATCGCGCCGCAGACCTACACGGAGGCGGACGAGGTTCTGGTGGCGGAGGCCGAGCGGCTGGGCGCCGGCCCGATCTGGGTTGGCGGACAGGAGTTCAGCATTCGCGAGGAGGCCGGCAGGCTCGTCTATCAGGATGAGGAACGGCTGCTTGACCTGCCGCTGCCGCGCCTGCTCGGCCGGCACCAGCATCTCAATGCCGCCACCGCGATCGCTGGCCTCAGGGCGGCGGGCTACGATCTGGCCAACAGTATCTTCGAGACCGGGCTCGGCCAGGCGGACTGGCCGGCGCGCATGCAGCGCATCGCCCGCGGCAGGCTGGCCGATCTGTGCCCGCCCGGCGCGGAGCTGTGGCTGGATGGCGGCCACAACCCCGATGGCGGACGGGTGCTTGCTGCCGCCATGGCCGACCTTCACGATCGCAATCCCGCCCCGTTGGTGATGATCGTCGGCATGCTCGGCACCAAGGATACTGCGGCTGTGCTGAAGCCTTTTGCCGGGCTGGCGCGCGAACTGTTTGCGGTGCCCATACCGGGCCAGCAGGCCGCCCGCACCGCCGACGATGTGGCCGGACAAGCGCGCTCGGTGGGCCTGTCCGCACGGCCTGCGGGGTCCGTCCCGGCGGCATTGGAGGACATTGCGCAGCGCACCTGGCCTACACCTCCGCGCATCCTGATCTGCGGCTCGCTTTATCTGGCAGGCGAGGTCCTGGGCCTCAACGGCACACCGCCGACCTGAATGCCATCCGTCCGCCAGCGCAGCATGGCGGGCAGGCGGGCGTGATCCAAACGGAAACCACAATCGACAGCCTTGCTTTACGGCGGGCCAGAAACGCGGTTCACTGCCTGAAGATGCGTAAGATGCGGCTCCCGGGCTCCGGCCCCAGCCATGAGGTGTGTGATGTTGCGTCGCTGTCTGGCCGTTCTGGCCGCGTTTTTTGCCCTGTTCGCCACCGTGACCGCCGCTTCGGCGCGCGTCGACATCAAGGTCGATCTTGCCAGCCAGCGCATGCAGGTCCAGACCGCCGACGGGGAGAGCTACTCCTGGGCGATTTCATCGGGCCGTGAAGGGTATCGCACGATCCGGGGCAGTTTCCAGCCCTATCGCCTCGAGAAGAAATGGTATTCGCGCAAGTATGGCGGCAACATGCCCAATGCGATCTTCTTCCGCGGCGGCTTTGCCATTCACGGCACCGGAGCGGTCGGCATGCTCGGGCGGCCAGCTTCCCATGGCTGCGTCAGGCTGCATCCTGCCAATGCCGCAAAACTGTTTGCGCTCGTGCAGAAGCACGGCAAGGGCGCCACGCGGATCGCGATCAACGGCATTGCGCCGGACCAGAATTCGCGGTTTGCCAAGGCCAAGCCAGCCAAGACCCAGGCACAGGTGGCGAAGGCCAAGCGCCAGAGCCCTGACTGGGCGACGGCGCGCGGACGCGTGCTCCAACCGGCTCACGGCTATGTCGACCCTGGCGCTGCCCTCGGATTCCGCCCGGTCGGCCGTTCGCAGGGCGACTGGTTCTTCAGGCGCTGATCTGCCGCAAGGCGCATGCCTGTCACAAGGTTGTGGGCAGGCGAGACAGGGTTTACATCCCGATAAAGGCGTTTGCTGCCCGGCCGGGCAGCGGACGCGCCATCCCGTGGTGTGATCCCGATGTCCCTTGCCAAATCACCCGCAACGCCCCTGCCGGATGCGGCCCTGACTGACGATGCAGTGCTGCTGCTCGATCTCAGCGGCTTGAAATGTCCACTGCCGGCCCTGCGCACGCGCAAGGCGCTGAAAGCGCTGGCCTCCGGCGCGCGGCTGTCCGTGATCTCAACCGACCCGATGGCAGCCATCGACATTCCCCATCTTCTGAACGAGACGGGCGATGCGCTGACCGGCCAGCATGAAGCCGATGGCAAGCTGGTTTTCGATATCCGCAAAACCTGAAACGCCCTGTTCCGCAACACGCGTGCCTTGAGCCTGAAAGTAGCCCGATGAGCCTTGCCCCTTCCGATGTCCTGCGTGCGCTTGAACTGGTGCGGATGCCGAGCGGGCAGGCGCTCGGCACATCGGGCCGTGTCAGCGACGTGGTGGTCGAGGGCGGCAAGGTGATGTTCGCCATCGCCATTGATCCGACCGAGGCTGCCGCGATGGAACCCGTGCGCGCCGCGGCGGAAAGTGCGGTGAAAGGGCTGCCCGGGGTGGCGCAGGCTTTCGTTTCGCTCACCGCAGACCGCGCGCCGAAGCCGGCATCGGCGGCGGCCTCCGCACGGGCGCAGGCGGCTGGCGCCGGCCCGACGCCCAAGGCTGCTGGCGTGCCCGGCATCAGGCACATCATTGCCGTGGCCAGCGGCAAGGGCGGGGTCGGAAAATCCACCACCGCGGCCAATCTTGCCGTGGCGCTGTCAGTGCTCGGGCTCAAGGTCGGCATCATGGATGCCGACATCTATGGTCCGTCGGTGCCCAAGATCTTCGGTGTCACCGGCAGGCCACGGCTTGTCGAGGGGCGCACGCTCGCGCCGATGGAGGCCTATGGGCTCAAATTGATGTCGATCGGGTTCCTGATCGATGAGGAAACCCCGATGATCTGGCGTGGCCCGATGGTGATCTCGGCCATCACCCAGATGCTTCGGGAAGTGGCCTGGGGTGAGCTTGATGTGCTGGTGGTCGACATGCCGCCCGGCACGGGCGATGCCCAGCTCACCATGGCGCAGCAGACCCCGCTGGCCGGAGCCGTGATCGTCTCGACGCCGCAGGACCTGGCCTTGCTCGATGCGCGGCGCGGCGTTGCCATGTTTCAGCGCGTGCAGGTGCCGATCCTCGGCATCATCGAGAACATGAGCTATTTCATCGCGCCCGACACCGGCAACCGCTACGACATCTTCGGCCATGGCGGTGCCCGCAGGGAGGCCGAGAAGCAGGGCGTGCCCTTCCTCGGGGAGATTCCGCTGGCCATGCCGATCCGCGAGTTGTCGGACAATGGCAGGCCGATCGTGGCCAGCGAGCCGGACAGCCCGCACGCCAAGGCCTACGTGACCATTGCGCGGCAGGTCAAGCTGGCGCTTGAAAGCGGTGCCACGCGGACAGCACCGCGCATCGTCATCGAATAAAGCGAGGCTGAACGCCGCTTCGCCCGCGCCTGAGGGGCGTCAGAGCCGGACGGATGACGGTGCCGCGAAGGCCTCGGAAGCCTGCTTCTGCTGCATGTCCAGCACGCCGAACCAGACGCAGGCGGCGACAACGCTGAAAGCGACGGCTGCGAAAAAGGCTTTCATGTCGAATCCCCCATTCTTGTGGTCGGGCGCGAACCCTGCGCCGACATTGACATCATTCTAGTCTGTCGGGCCGCTGCATTCAAGGCTTCCGCATGGCCGCCTCGTGACAGGATGGCAGGCCAGCCCTGTCCGGGGCCGCATGCCGGCTTCTCACAGCAGCCCGCGCGCCAGCAGGGCTTCGGCGGTCGACAGGTCATCCGGCTCGTTGGCATTGAAGAACGGATCGATCGGATCGGTCGGCCAGGTCACGGTGGCCAGGGCATAGCGGCCGGTGAAACGGTCGATCTTGCGTTCCTGTTCAACGGTCAGGGCCTGACGCAGGGCCTCCCGGATGGCGACGGGCCAGAGCCCGATGACGGGATGGCTCCAGCCGCCGGATGCAGCGCAGGCCAGTTCGCAGCCCCCGTGCCGCAGACCAGCCGCCAGCCGCGCCACCAGATCGCGCGGAATGAAAGGCGTGTCGGCCGCGACGCTGACGACGTGGCGGATGGCGGGCCGGTGAGCGGCGGCCCAGTCCAGCCCGGCCAGGATGCCGGCAAGCGGGCCGGCAAAGCCTTCCACGCTGTCAGGCACCACCGGCAGGTGCCAGCGCGCGAAGCGTGCCGGATCGCCATTGGCATTGATCACCAGATCGCTGCACTGGGGTGCAAGACGCCCGATCACATGGTCGAGGATGGTCTTGCCGGCGATCATCCTGAGCGGCTTGTCACCGCCGCCCATCCGCCTCGCAAGGCCACCGGCCAGCAGCAGCCCGATGACGGGTTCATCAGCCTCGGTGCCCGGATCAATCATCAGCGCCAGCTCCCTTGCGCCGGCTTCTCGGGCTTTCGTCGTCCACGAAACCGGGATCCTGATCGAAGACGATCCGCTCGGCGCCGGCGAGCGCGAGAAAGCGCTTGCCGCGGGCGCGCCCGATCAGCGTCAAGCCCGCCTTGCGCGCCAACTCGACACCCCAGGCCGTGAAACCGGAGCGCGACACCAGGACCGGAATGCCCATGCGGACGGTCTTGATCACCATTTCCGAGGTGAGCCGGCCGGTTGTGTAGAAAATCTTGTCGCCCGCACCGATGCCGTTCCGGAACATGTATCCGGCGATCTTGTCGATGGCGTTGTGGCGACCGACATCCTCCATGTAGATCAAGGGCCGGTCGGCTTCGCACAGCACACAGCCATGGATCGCACCGGCTTCCAGATAGAGCGACGGCGTTGTGTTGATCTTGTGTGTCAGCGCATAGAGCCACGAGGTCTTCACGGTTGCCGCCGGCAGG
>JALORF010000149.1 GCA_025459195.1 Beijerinckiaceae bacterium | reverse complement strand
TTGCAGGTGCTTGACCTGATCAAGGAAAGCGACCCGGAATTGCCGGTGGTGATGATCTCGGGGCATGGCAACATCGAAACGGCGGTCTCGGCGATCCGTCGTGGGGCCTATGATTTCATCGAGAAGCCCTTCAAGGCCGACAGGCTTGTGCTGGTGGCCGACCGGGCGCTGGAAGCCTCACGGCTGAAGCGCGAGGTCAAGGAACTCAAAACGCGCTCGGTGCAGGCCTCTCGCATCGTCGGGCGCTCGACGGCGGCCAACCAGTTGCGCACCACGCTGGAGCGGGTGGCCCCGACCAATGCAAGGGTCATGATCACAGGTGATCCGGGCACCGGCAAGGAGTTGGCAGCGCGCACGCTGCATGCCCTTTCAAGTCGCGCCTCCGGTCCGTTCGTGGTGATCAATTCCGCGACCATCACGCCTGAATCGATGGAAGAAGAGTTGTTCGGCACGGAAGCTGTCGAGGGCCGTCTGCGTCGTGTTGGTGCGCTGGAGGAGGCCCATAGCGGCACGCTCTACCTCGATGAGGTGGCGGACATGCCGAAGGAGACCCAAGGACGCATCCTCAGGGTGTTGATCGACCAGAATTTCCAGCGAGTGGGCGGCACGACGCGGGTGCATGTCGACGTGCGCATCGTTTCGTCGACCTGCAAGGACATCGTTGGCGAGATCGCCGCGGGACGTTTCCGGGAGGAACTGTTCCACCGTCTCAATGTGGTGCCGATCCGCGTGCCGTCGCTGTCGGAGCGGCGCGAGGATGTGCCGGACCTGATTGATTTCTTCATGGAGCAATTGTCGGTTGCGTCAGGCCTGCCACGCCGGTCCATTGCTGGCGATGCCATGGCCGTGCTGCAATCGCACGAGTGGCCGGGCAACGTGCGCGAGTTGCGCAACAACGTCGAGCGGCTGATGATCCTGACCAAGGGCGACCCGCTGGCGGAGGTCACGACGGAGATGCTGCCCGCAGAGGTCGGGGCCCTCGTGCCCGCCACGCCAACCGGATCAGGCGGCGAGAAGCTGATGAGCCTGCCGCTGCGCGAGGCCCGCGAGATTTTCGAGAAGGAGTATCTTGTGGCGCAGATCGCCCGATTCTCCGGGAACATCTCGCGCACTGCCGAATTCATCGGCATGGAACGCTCGGCCCTGCACAGAAAACTGAAGTCGCTGGGCGTTGAATGAGCGCTCTGGCCTGTGTTGCGGGCAAGGGCGCGACGCGCGCAGGTTTTCGCTTGCGCATCATCCGGACTTGTCGAACACTTGGTCCGCATCCATGTCAGGGGGACGGGATGCAAAGAGATGAGGGCAGCCGGATCGGGCCCTGGTCCAGACCAAGAAGATCCCAAGAAGGAAGACGACGATGGCGGCTGAACGTGCGCAGAATCTGCAGGATACGTTTCTCAACTACGTGCGGAAGAACAAGATTTCCGTCACGATCTTTCTGGTCAATGGCGTGAAGCTGCAGGGCGTTGTCACTTGGTTCGACAATTTCTGCGTGCTCTTGCGCCGCGATGGCCATTCACAGCTAGTCTACAAGCATGCCATTTCGACCATCATGCCCGGCAGCCCCGTGGCATTGTTCGAAGGGCATGAGGACGCCGAGAAGTAAGTCCTGCATCCCCACCCGTTAGCCGCCCGGACCGCGGTTCGAGCGGTCTGCTTGTGTCAGACGGCCTGCCCATGCAGGTCGTAGGCATCGGCACGCTCGACCTTGACGGTGACGATGTCACCGGCGCGCAAGGGTCTGCGGCTTTGCACATAAACATTGCCATCGATCTCGGGGGCATCCCAGACCGAGCGGCCCTTGGCCACGGTCGGGCCTGGCGCGTCGATGATGACCTTGATGCGCCGGCCAACACGGCCGGCGAGCACCTTTGCCGAAATCGCCTGCTGGGTTTCCATGAAACGCCTGTAGCGCTGCTGCTTGACCTCGTCCGGCACGATGGCGAGGCCCAGATCATTGGCGACAGCGCCCTTGACCGGCTCATAGGTGAAGCAGCCGACGCGCTCGAGTTTGGCTTCCTTGAGCCAGCCGAGCAAGAACTCGAAGTCCTCGTCCGTCTCGCCCGGGAAGCCCACAATGAAGGTGGAGCGCACACCCAGATCAGGGCAGATCGCGCGCCATTTGCCGATGCGTTCGAGGGTCTTTTCCTGATGAGCCGGTCGGCGCATCGCCTTGAGCACACTCGGCGAGGCATGCTGGAAGGGAATGTCGAGATAGGGCAGCACCAGCCCGTCGCTCATCAACTGGATCACCTCGTCGACATGCGGATAGGGGTAGACATAGTGCAACCGCACCCATGCACCGAGTTGCCCCAGTTCGCGCGACAGGTCGAAGAACCGCGCGCGGACCTCGCGATCCTGAAAGCGGCTGGTGGCATACTTGATGTCCAGCCCGTAGGCGCTCGTGTCCTGCGAAATCACCAGAAGCTCGCGCACGCCCGCGGAGACCAGCTTCTCTGCTTCGCGCAGGACATCGCCGACCGGGCGGGAGACGAGGTCGCCGCGCAGTTTCGGGATGATGCAGAAACTGCAACGATTATTGCAACCCTCTGAAATCTTGAGATAAGCATAGTGGCGAGGGGTGAGCTTGATGCCTTGTGGCGGCACCAGATCAAGATAAGGATCATGTGCCGGCGGCAGCGCTTCATGGACAGCGCCAAGCACGCTCTCGTAGGCCTGAGGGCCGGTAATGGCGAGCACGCCGGGGAAGCGTTCGCGGATCTGTTCGGGCTCGGCGCCCATGCAGCCGGTGACAATGACCTTGCCGTTTTCCGACAAGGCACGACCGATGTTGTCGAGCGACTCAGCCTTGGCGGAATCGAGGAAGCCGCAGGTGTTGACGATGACCAGATCGGCACCGGCATGGGTCCGGGTCAGCTCATAGCCTTCCGAGCGCAGCGACGTGATGATGCGCTCTGAATCGACCAGCGCCTTGGGGCAGCCGAGCGAGACAAACGAGATTTTGGGGGCAGGGGCGTTCATCGATGATCCGGGGCGGGCGGCCAAAACGGGCCATTCCCATCTCACGCAAGGGCGGACGGGTCAATTGTGGCGGGAATCGACGGATCGCGGGCAAGGCAAGCGATCAGTTCCGGGATGCGGGTCTTCATGGCGAAATAGCCGCGCGTGGCATGGGGCCAGGCGCGCTCGTCGAAAGGTCGGCGCGCTTGCACCAGCATGATGCCGTGGTCGCGCAGCAACGCCCCCTGAAGGCCACCGAGCGCATCGGCAACGGGGCCTACCGGGACATGGGGCGTGATCACGGCTTCAAGGCGTTCTGCGGCCGCCCACTTGGCGATGGCCTCGAGTGACAGGGCCGGCAGCCGCGAGGCCGGCACAGAGCAGGTCGAGGCGGCGTGAGCCAGTGCGTCATCAAGCGCAGCATGCCGGAATTGCTCTGGCAAGCTCGCATCCGACAGGGCCGGCCGGCCAGAGGTGACATTCGCGCCGGCTATGGCTGCGACGCGAAAGGACGCTGCCATGCCGTCAGCCAGAAAGCTCGGTGCATGCAGGTCTTCTGCGGTCAGCAGCAGGCCAACGCGGCCACGGGGCAGCACCTGCAACCCGGGCGTCATGGCTTCCAGAGGCGCTGTGTCAGCTTCTTCAAGCGGCGCAGCGTCTTGCGCCAGCCCTTTCGGATCGAAGCGCCCGTCCGTGCAGGCGCGGATGTTCTGCGCTGTAGCCAGATAGATTTTGCCGCGCGTGTGCAAACCCGCCACCCAGCGCCAGGACAGGGTGTTGGATGCCGGATCGCCATCGATCAGGTTCCGCAGAAACAGATCCGCCCCGAGTTGCCAAGGCAGCTTCAGCGTGAAGATCCAGATCGAGGCAAACCACATGCGCGCGTGGTTGTGCAGATAGCCGGTCGTTGCCAGCTCTTCGATCCAGGCATCGAAGCAGTCGATCCCGGTCCTTCCGGCCAGCGCCTGCTGCAGGGCGAGGCTGCGGCCCGACGAGGCATCGACGGCGATGCGCTCCCGTTCGAGCCCGTCGAGGTAAGCACGCCAGATGGCCGGGCGAGTTTCCAGATGTCCCTTGAAATAGGTGCGCCAGAACACCTCCTGGATGAACATGCCGGCATCGGTCTGGCTGTGCCGTGCCAGCACGGCGGCAAGAACCTCGCCTTCGGTCAGCAACCTGTGCCGGAGATAAGGAGAAAGGCCCGAGACATTGGCTCGCCGGTCCGGACCATGGTCATGGTTGCGCCAGCTTGCGTAGTGCCTGCCCGCATGCGGCAGAAAGGCTGCGAGGCGGGCGAGGCCTGCCGCGCGGCTGGGCTCGAAATGGCGGGTCTGTGCCCATGGGGTGGGTTGCATGATCATCGTGGCGTATCCAGGTCCAGCGCCAATTGCGCGGCAACGGGCCCCGAGGGCAGCGCGGTGCCAGGGCCGGCCTTGACCTCCGCGGAGCCGAGAAACCGCGTCGCATCGGTCACAATCTCTGTTCGGCGTGCCTCGCTGAAGCCACGCAAGGTGCGGTATGGCATGGCCATACGCGGATTGCGTTCGAGCCTGGCGGCATTCTCGATCAGAAAGTTCCAATACAGATAGTTGAACGGGCAGGCCCTCGGCCCGGTCTTGAGCGCAGGATCATAAGAGCAGCCAGCGCAATAGTCGGACATTCGGTCGATATAGGCACCTGATGCCGCATAGGGCTTGGATGCCAGCAAGCCGTTATCGGCGAACAGCACCATGCCGTGAACGTTGGGCAGTTCGACCCATTCGAAGGCATCGATGTAGACCGCCAGATACCATGCCTCGATCTCGGCAGGGCTGATCCCGGCCAGAAGCGCAAAGTTGCCGGTGACCATCAGGCGCTGGATGTGGTGGCCATAGGCATGGCGCCTGATGTCGCCGATGCACTGGGCCAGGCAATTCATGGCCGTTTCGCCACTCCAATAGAACCACGGCAGAGGGCGGCGCGCGTCAAGTGCGTTGGTGGCGGCATAGGCCGGCATGCGCGACCAGTAGATTCCGCGCACATACTCGCGCCAGCCGAGGATTTGCCGGATGAAGCCCTCGACCGCATTCAGCGGCGCGCGGGCCGCCCGCCATTCCGCCTCGGCAGCCAGGCAGACCTCGCGCGCTGTCAGAAGCCCGACATTGAGATAAGGCGAGATGACCGAATGGAACAGGAATGGCTCTCCTGTCTTCATTGCATCCTGAAAATCACCGAACCGGGGCAAGGCATCGCGCAGGAAATGCGCGAGCGCCGCCAGCGCATCGGCGCGCGTCACGGCCCAGCCAAAACCGTCAAGCTCGCCGAAATGCCCTTCGTGCCGTGCGGCCACAAGCTCGATGACCGCGCGCGTGATCGCATCTGGCACAAAGAGGGTGCGCTTCGGCGGCACGATGTCTTTTGGCAGGGCCTTGCGGTTGTCGTGGTCGAAGTTCCACTGGCCTCCAGCCGGCTCTAAGCCTTCCATCAGGATGGCATGCTCGCGCCGCATTTCGCGATAGAAGAACTCCATGCGAAACGATTTGCGCCCCTCGGCCCAGAGCCCGAACCGGTGCCGGCTGGCAAAAAAACGGTCATCGTCGCGGATCTCGACCGGAAGGCCAAGTCCCGGCTGCCAGCCACGCATCTGCTCGAGCACACGCCATTCGCCAGGCTCTGTGAGAATGAGCCTTTCCGGCCCATGCCGGTCAACAGCGCGTGCCACTTCGCCGGAAAACGAGCCGCTGTTGCCGGCATCATCCAGCCGGACATAGTCGACGGTGATGCCGGCGTCGCGCAGTTCCTCGGCGAAGTGCCGCATGGCCGAGAGCACGAACACGATCTTCTGGCGATGGTGCGGCACATAGCGGGTCTCGTCATTGACCTCGACCATCAGAACCACATCGCGCGCCTTGTCGAGGTCGCGCAGCGAAGCCAGCCCATGGCTGAGCTGGTCGCCCAGAACCAGCCGCAGCGCGCGGACCGGCGGCGCGTCAGCCATGGTTCGTCACATCCTGAGCCGTTGCCCGGCGGCTGCGCTTCAGGTCGCCCTTGCAGCGATCCGAGCAGGTTCGGACCTCATCCCAGACGCGTTCCCATTTCTTGCGCCACGCGAACGGCCGCCGGCAGGCCTCGCAGGTCTTGACCGGCAGGTCGCCCTTGCGAACCATCTTCGGCATCGACCTCAGCCCTTGGTCCGCAGCATCGAACGGCCGCCATCGACGCCGACGATCTGGCCAGTGATCCAGCCCGCATCAGGCGACAGCAGGAACGCCGCCAGAGCCGCGATGTCGTCCGGCTCGCCAAGACGCTGCATGGCATGCATCTGCGCAATGGCCGTTGCCATCTGTTCGTTGCTGGTGAGCGCGCGGGCCATCGGCGTGCGGGTGAGGGACGGCGCGACGCAGTTCACGCGGATTTTCGGAGCCAGTTCGGCTGCCAGAGCAAGGGTCAATCCTTCGACGGCCCCCTTGGCCATGGCCACCGATGCATGGGCTGTGAAGCCTTGCGCCACGGCCACGGTCGAAACCAGCACGATCGCGGCGGTGCCTTCAGCCATTTTCATGGCGGGCAAGGCGGCCTGCACGGAACGGACGGCACCCAGCGCATTGAGCCGGAAATCCTGTTCGAAATCAGCATCGACAAGACGCCCGACAGGCTTGAGATTGATCGAGCCGACCATGTAGGCCAGCCCCGAGACTGACGGACCGGCCGCTTCGATGGCCGCCTTCAAGGCATCGGCATCAAGCACATCGGCGACGGCGCTGGTGGCTCCCAACGCCCCGGCCAGTGCCTGAAGGCGCGCCGGATCACGCCCGACCAGATGCACCTTGCGACCGGCAGCCACCAGCCGCCGCGCCAGGGCCGAGCCGGCTCCACCGGTGCCGCCGACAATGATCGTGATCTCGGACATGAAAAGACAGCCTTCAGCAACAACATAGGACAATACCGGAAAGGCTTACGGCAATGACCGTGCTTTGGTTCAGGCGAACATGGCGCATGCGCGGCATCGCCGCATTTCCGTGTCCGGGTGCCTCCGGCTCCCTGACAGCCGCGCGTCTTGGCTGTGCCGGTTTGGCGTTGCTGGCGGAAGGGGTG
>JALORF010000148.1 GCA_025459195.1 Beijerinckiaceae bacterium | reverse complement strand
GGGGAACTTGGCATAGGCCGCCTTGCCCGGGATCGGGAAGGACACGCGCGTCACGATCTCGCCCTCGTCGAGCGCCGTGTCGAACATGCCCTGGAAGAAATCGTCCGCCGCGATCTTGCGCTTGTTAGTGATGATGGTCGCGCCCATGGCAAGGCACGCGGCCGGATAGTCGGCCGCCGGGTCGTTGTTGGCGATGGAGCCCCCAATCGTGCCGCGGTTGCGCACATGCGGATCGCCGATATTGCCAGCCAGCGCTGCAAGGCCGGGAATGGCCTCCTGCACCAGCGGGCTGCCGGCCACATCCGCGTGCGTGGTCATGGCACCGATGACGATGGTGCGGCCCTTGCGCTCGATGCCTTTCATTTCGGCGACGCTGCCGAGGTCGACGAGGTTGCCCGGTGAGGCGAGGCGCTGCTTCATGGTCGGCAGCAGGGTCTGGCCACCAGCCAGCACCTTCGCGTCCTCCTTGCGGGCGACAAGGCCAGCGGCCTGCCGAACGGTGTCAGGGCGATGATAGGTGAATGCGTACATCGGGTTCTCCTCCACTGTGTGCCCTCTCCCCTTGCAGGAGAAGGTTAGGGAGAGGGGCCATGCGGCCTGCGCCGCTGCCCCTCGGGATGAAATCAGAAACGGGACGAATGGCGAAGCCCATCGCACCATAGCTCTCCCGCCCACCTGTTGCCGACATCGGCAACAGCCGATATCGAACCGGGAGCGGGCGCAACAGAGAGGCTCACTCCGCCGCCATCTTCTTCAGGGCCTTCTGAGCGGCGCGCCAGACCACTTTCGGCGTGGCCGGCATGGCCACGTCCTCATGCCCGACCGCGTCGGTGATGGCGTTGATCAGCGCCGGAGGCGCGGCAATCGCGCCGGCCTCGCCGCACCCCTTGATGCCAAGCGGGTTGGACGGGCAGGCCGTCACCGTCATCCCGACCGTAAAGGAGGGCAGGTCATCGGCGCGCGGCATGCAGTAGTCCATGTAGCTGGCCGTCACCAACTGGCCTTCCTTGTCATAGACCACGCCTTCCAGCATGGCCTGGCCGATGCCCTGGGCAATGCCGCCATGGACCTGCCCCTCGACGATCATCGGGTTGATGACGACACCGAAATCATCCACCGCCGTCCAGTTGACCACCTTGGTGACGCCGGTATCCGGGTCGACCTCGACCTCGGCGATGTGCACACCCGCCGGGAAGGTGAAGTTGGTCGGATCGTAAAAGGCGCCCTCTTTCAGGCCCGGCTCGAGATCCTGCCCGTTAAACTTGTGGGCAATGTAGGCCTGCAGCGCGCAGGCTCCGAAATCGAGCGTCTTGTCGGTGCCTTTCACCGAGAACTTGCCATCCTTGAAGTCGATGTCCTTCTCGGAGGCTTCGAGCACATAGGCCGCGACCTTCTTGCCCTTGGCGATCACCTTGTCGAGCGCCTTGGAAATCGCCGACATGCCGACCGCACCGGAGCGCGAACCGTAGGTGCCCATGCCCATCTGCACCTTGTCGGTGTCGCCGTGGATGATCGAGACGCTCTCCAGCGGCACGCCGAGCCGGTCCGACACAAGCTGGGCAAACGTGGTTTCATGGCCCTGGCCATGGCTGTGCGAGCCGGTCAGGATTTCCACGGTGCCGATCGGGTTGACCCTGACTTCCGCCGATTCCCAAAGGCCAACGCCAGCGCCGAGTGAGCCCACTGCCGCCGAAGGCGCGATGCCGCAGGCCTCGATGTAGGACGAGAAGCCGATGCCGCGCAGCTTGCCGCGCTTCTCGGCCTCCTTGCGGCGCTTGCCGAAGCCCTTGTAGTCGGCCGCCTCCAGCGCCTTCTTCATCGAGGCGTTATAATTGCCGGCATCATACATCATGATGACCGGCGTCTGGTGCGGGAACTTGGTGATGTAATTCATCTGGCGGAACTTGGCCGGATCGATCCCGAGTTGCCGCGCCGCGACCTCGACCAGCCGCTCGACCACGAACGTGGCTTCAGGCCGCCCGGCCCCGCGATAGGCATCGACCGGCGCTGTGGTCGTGTAGACCGCGTCCACCTCCGCATAGATGGCCGGAATGTTGTATTGCCCCGACAGAAGCGGCGCATAAAGATAGGTCGGCACCGATGACGAGAAGGTCGACAGGTAGGCGCCGAGATTGGCGATGGTGTGCACGCGCAGGCCGGTGATCTTGCCGTTCTCGTCGATCGCCATCTGCGCTTCGGTCACATGGTCGCGGCCATGCGCATCGCTGAGGAAAGCCTCGGTGCGATCCGAGTTCCACTTCACCGGCCGACCGACCTTCTTGGAAGCCCAGACGCAGACCGTTTCCTCCGCATAGATGAAGATCTTGGAGCCGAAGCCGCCGCCCACATCGGGTGCCACCACGCGCAGCTTGTTCTCCGGCGCGATGCCGATGAAAGCCGACAGGACCAGACGCGCCACATGCGGGTTCTGGCTGGTCGTGTAGAGCGTGTAGTGGTCCTCGGCCTTGTCGTAGAGCCCGATGGCCGCGCGCGGCTCCATCGGATTGGGGGCAAGCCGGTTGTTGACGATGTTCATCTTGACGACATGCTTGGCCGCCTTGAAGGCCTTTTCCGTGTCGTCCTTGTTGCCCAGATGCCAGTTGTAGACCGAGTTGTTGGGGGCCACGTCATGAACAACGGTCTTCGATGTCATGGCGGTGGCCGTGTCGACCACAGCCGGCAACACACCGTAATCCACCGTCACGGCCTCGGCGGCATCGCGCGCCTGCGCCAGCGTGTCGGCGATGATCACCGCCACGTGGTCACCCACATAGCGCACCTTGCCCTGTGCAAGAGCCGGATGCCCGCCCGCCCGCATCGGCGAGCCATCCTTGTTGTGGATCATCCAGCCGCAGATCAGTCCGCCAATCTTGTCGGCGGCAAGATCATCGCCGGTGAGGACAGCCAGTACCCCCGGCATCGCCTTCGCCTTCGAGGCATCAATCTTCTTGATCGTGGCGTGGGCATGCGGCGAGCGCAGGAAATAGGCATGGGCCTGCCCCGGCCGGTTGATGTCGTCGGTGTAGCGGCCTGCGCCGGTGATGAAACGGTGGTCTTCCTTGCGGCGGACGGAGGCGCCGATTCCGGTGGCGGACATGGTGATCTCTCCCGAATGCGTGCTGTTTGGCAGTAGGCAATCGGCAGTGGACAGTCGGTTAGGCGATCAGTGGTCGCGGCCTTGTCGTGATGGCGACTGCCGACTGCCGACTGCCAACTGCCCCTTACTCGGCGGCGTGTTTGATGGGCCTGGCCGAACCGGCCATGGCCTTGGCACCGGCGTCGACGGCCCGGACAATGTTGTGGTAGCCCGTGCAACGGCAGATATTGCCTTCGAGCTCCTCGCGGATCGTGTGCTCGTCGAGGCTGTTGCCCTTGCGGTTGACGATATCGATGGCCGACATGATCATGCCCGGCGTGCAGAAGCCGCACTGCAGGCCGTGATGCTCGCGGAAAGCCTCCTGCATCGGGTGCAAGGTGCCATCGGCAGCGGCAATGCCCTCGATGGTGACGACGCTGGCCCCCTGGCATTGCAGGGCGAGCGTGGTGCAGGACTTGACGGCCTTGCCATCGATGTGGACCACGCAGGCCCCGCACTGGCTGGTGTCGCAGCCAACATGGGTGCCGGTCAGAAGCTGGTTTTCGCGGATGAACTGAACCAGAAGGGTTCGCGGATCGATATCTGCAGTGACGGCTTTGCCGTTCACCGTCATCGAGACGGTGGCCATGATGTGCTCTCCTCCTCCAAGCCGCAATCGTCGCACCATAGCGCGCGCGGTCATTTCTCTGCAGGCCGGAACATGCGTCGCAACGCAGGCCCATGGTCTTCGCAGCCGTGCCACGGCGCATTGGAACCGTGACATCCAGCCCTGCACATGCGCGCATTCTGGACTTGTTCAAAACACAAGGTAGCCGGCCTGTTTGGCGCGTCAAGCCAGTTGCCGAAAATAAAAACCAGCCGAATCCGGACTTTTTTTGACAATTTCGTCACTTTGAGCCCCAGCATGACATGACGCTGCCGGCTGCCATCGGGCCATCCCGGCGCACCGTCGCCGGACAGGTTCCGCCGCTGCAGGTCCGGAATGAACAAGGTCAATCAAGCACAGTCAGGTCTCAGGCTCCTTCGGACCATGAAAAGCCGATCACGAGGCGTCGCAAAGACTTGCGTGTTGAAGATTGCACTGGCAAAGACCTGTCGGATTTTCTACTGCGGCGATCAACGGGGTCACCAGACATGATGTTGCGACAGGTTCTGCTACTGGCTGCTGCGCTGGGCCTCGCCATGAGCCCGGCATGGGCACAGACCAAGCCGCCGCAGCCCCCGGCAACGGCCCCTGCAGCGGCATCGCCAGCAACCAGGCCAACCCTCTCGCTTCCGGCTGCCAGCGCAGCCACCACGCCGGCAGCAACGGCAGCACCATCCTGGAACGGCTCGTGGAAAGGCGCGTTCGGTGCGCGATCCGACATCGTGGTGACCATCAGTGCAGACAAGGTCACAGGCGTTGCCTTGCTCGGCCAGCCGCTGACGATCACATCAAGCAGCCTGACCGCGACGACCGCCAGCATGAGCGGCCCGGATTTCTCGCTGACGCTGACCAAGGTGGCCCCGACCAGCGCCCAGGGCGCCTACGAGAACAACCGCAAGGAGAAAGCCAGCGCCCTGTTCAGCAAGAACTGATGCCGCTGGCCATCAGCCGGCGACGGCGAGCGCGAATTTGGCGAAGAATTCGTCCGCATATTTCTTGGCAACGGAATCGATCAGCCGCGAACCAAGCTGCATGATCTTGCCGCCAACCTGGGCATCGACATCGTAGCGCAGCACGGTGCCCCCGCCCTCCGCATCGGAGAGCGCGACCTTGGCCCCGCCTTTGGCAAAACCGGCGATGCCGCCCTCGCCTTCCCCGCTGATCGTGTAGCCATTGGGCGGATCAAGATCGGACAGCGCCACCTTGCCCTTGAAGGTGGCCTTCACCGGGCCGAGCTTGATCTTGGCCACGGCCGAGAAATGGGTGTCATCATCCTTGGTCAGTTCTTCGCAGCCCGGGATGCAGGCCTTCAGAACCTCGGGGTCATTGAGCTTGGCCCAGACCACATCGCGGCTGGCCGGGAGGGTGACTTCTCCCTGCATTTTCATTGCCATTGTTGCCATCTCCCCCTGTGCCGGCCCTGTCGGCACTTGCCGCCGGGCCATGCAGACCGTTATCCAGAACAGCATGCGGTCCTGACCGGACTCCTATTCAGGACAATCGGCCCGCGCTGACAAGTGGGAACAAAGGTCAATCACCATGTTGCCTTCGCATGCGGCACGGCTCTTCGACCCGTTGATGGTCGATGAGGCCGTGGCGGCAATCCTCTCCGATGCGGGCTATGTGCAGCGCATGCTGGCCTTCGAGGCCGCGCTGGCGCGGGCCGAAGCGGCGCTTGGCGTGATCCCCGCCGAGGCCGCCCTCGCCATCAATCAGGCGGTCGAGACGCTGCATGCTGCCGAACTCGACGAACTCGCTGGCGCCATCGCAGCCGGCACGGCAAGGACCGGCACGCCGGTGATCCCGCTGGTGGCGCTGCTCACGGCGCGCACCGAAGCCCAAGGCCAGCCCTTCGTGCATTGGGGTGCGACCACGCAGGATGTGATGGACACGGCGCTGGTGCTGCAGTGGCGCGACATTGCCGCGCTCATCGGCATCGGGCTCGACACATTGGCCGACGCGCTGGCCAATCTGGCCGGCCAGCACCGTGACACGCCGATGGTGGCGCGCACCGTGATGCAACATGCCCTGCCCACCACATTCGGGCTGAAAGCCGCTGGCTGGCTGACAGCCGTGTTGCGACACGGGCAGCGGCTGGATGAGATCGCGCCGCGCACCCTCTGCCTCCAGTTCGGCGGGGCCGCCGGCACGCTCGCCTCGCTGGGCGACAAGGGGGCTCTCGTTGCCTCCCGTCTGGCCGACGAACTCGCGCTGGAACGGGCCATCACCCCCTGGCACAGCGCCCGTGACCGGATCGGTGAGATCGCAGCCTTTTGCGGCTTGCTTTGCGGCACACTTGGCAAGATGGGCGGCGATGTCATCCTGATGATGCAGACAGAGGTGCAGGAAGCCTTCGAGCCGGCAGCGGCGGGGCGCGGCGGCTCCTCCACCATGCCGCACAAGCGCAACCCGGTTCTGGCAGCGGTGATGCGCGGGGCCGGCACCGCAGCGCCAGGTCTGGTCGCCACCATCATGACAGCACAGATGCACGACCATGAACGCGCCGCAGGCTCGGGCCATGCGGAATGGCGCGCCTTGCCAGAGTTGCTGCGACTCACCAGCGGCGCGCTCAAGGCCGCGATCACGCTCGCCGAAGGGCTCGATGTCCGTCCGGAGCGGATGCGCGCCAACCTCGACCAGACTGGCGGGCTGATCATGGCCGAAGCTGTGATGATGGCTCTGGGGAGCACGATGGGCCGCCTCGAAGCCCATCACCATGTCGATGCCGCCTGCAAGCGCGCCCTCGCCGCAGGAACGCACCTGCGCGAGGCCGTGCTGGCGGACGGGGCCATCATGGCGCACCTGTCGCCTCAGGCGGTCGAAGCCCTGTTCGAGCCCAAAGCCTATCTGGGCTCCGGCGGGGCCTTCATCGATGCGGCGCTCGCCGCCCATGCTAGCCGAAAGCACGGGCCAGACGCATGACAATCCTGTCCGACGGGGAACGCCAGATCGCCGCCGGCACGGATGGCAAGGCCATGGCCATGCGCATCGTGGCGGACAGCGCCCGCCTGCTGGGCGCGCCGCGCCTGATCCCTGTGGCCTCGGCCCATATCGACGGCGCGCTCTACCATGGCGACGCCGGCACGCTGTTTGCCGAGGAACTCGTCCGGTTGGGCGCAAGAACAGCGATCCGCGCCACGCTCAACGTCGGCGCGCTCGATCTGATGGGCTGCTCGAAAAGCCGGCTGACAGGCGCCACGCGGGACATGGCCAAGCGGCTGATGCTGGCCTACGAGGCCATGGGTTGCGAGCGCACCTGGACCTGCGCGCCCTATCAGGCGGGACACCGCCCGGCACAGGGCAGCGATGTGGCCTGGGGCGAAAGCAATGCAGTTGCCTTTTGCAA
>JALORF010000147.1 GCA_025459195.1 Beijerinckiaceae bacterium | reverse complement strand
GGCTGCCTGATGCGTGACGAGGCCAAGCAGGATCAGTCCATGCGGGAACAAGCTGCGCCGGGCGCCGCCCCCACGATGGCGCGCTCCATGACGCTGTTGGTCAACGGGCAACCGCACGCTGTCCGGACGGACCCTTTCCGGCCCTTGTCCGACACGCTGCGCGAGGAACTCAAGCTCACCGGCACCAAGGTTGGCTGCGAGGCGGGCGATTGCGGGGCCTGCACGGTGCTGATGGATGGCGTGCAGGTCTGCGCCTGCCTGGTGCCGACTATCCAGGCCGAGGGCTGCCGCATCGAAACGGTGGAAGGTGCCGGACCAGACGGGCTCACCGACCGGTTGCGCCACGCCTTCCTGGCCCATGGCGCTGCCCAGTGCGGCATCTGCACACCCGGCATGCTGATGGCAGCGACTGATCTGCTGGCCCGGCAGGCGAAGCCGTCATGGGCGGATATCGAGGCGGCGCTCGGCGGTGTACTGTGCCGCTGCACCGGCTATACCAAGATCATCGAGGCGGTGCTGGCCGTAGCGACCGCCTCTTTGGCGACATCTGCCTCGCCCGCAGCGGATGCCGCAGGGCAGCAGGCCGATGGCCTGCATCCTGTGGGGCAGCGTCTTTCGCGTCTCGATGGCTGGGCCAAGGTCTCGGGCAGTGACCTGTTCGGGGCGGACGAGGCCCCCGCCGATGCGCTGTGGATGCGCGTTGTGCGCTCGCCCCATGCCCGCGCCCGTTTCAACCTCGGTGACCTTGAAGCGCTGCGTCGCTCGGTCGACGGGCTTGCGGCCATCCTCACCCATGCCGACGTGCCTGGCGAGAATGGCTTCGGCATTTTCCCGCACCTCAAGGACCAGCCGGTTCTGGCGCCGGGCCATGTGCGCTTTCGCGGCGAGGCCGTGCTGGCACTGGTCGGGACACGCGCAGCAGTCGAGGGGCTTGCCGATGCCAGCCTGCCGATCCTTTGGCACGTCGAACGCCCTGTCACGGGCACCGCAGAGGGGCTGGCGGAGGGCGCGCCCGTGCTGCACGCGTTCGCACCGGACAATGTGCTGGCGCGGGGGCATCTGCGGCACGGGGATGTGGTCATTGGCCATGCGATGGGAGCGGCAACAGCCAGCGGCGCGTTCACGACCGCGTTCGTCGAGCATGCCTATATCGAACCCGAAGCCGGCTATGCGATCAGAATCGGCGACCGGATCGAGGTGACTGCCTGCACGCAGGCACCCTACATGGACCTTGAAGAGACAGCGCGGGTGCTCGGCATCAGGCCTGATCAGGTGCGCATCCGGCCAAGCGCCTGCGGCGGTGGCTTTGGCGGCAAACTCGATGTGTCAGTGCAACCTTTGCTGGCGGTCGCGGCCTGGCTGCTGAAGCGGCCTGTGCGGATCATCTACAGCCGCACCGAGTCGATGGCGTCGAGCACCAAGCGCCATCCGGCAAAGATCGCCGCCAAAGCCTCTGCCGATGCGCAAGGTCGGCTCACGGCCTACGAACTCGAAGGCGACTTCAATACCGGGGCCTATGCCTCGTGGGGTCCGACCGTGGCGAACCGCGTGCCGGTGCACGGGGCCGGGCCCTACAAGGTGCCGCATGTGCTCAACCGGACACGCGCGGTCTACACCAACGAGACGCCGGCTGGCGCGTTTCGCGGCTTTGGCGTGCCGCAGGCGGCGATTGCCCATGAGTGTCTGCTCGATGACCTGGCCCTGCAACTCGGGCTGGATCGCTGGGCGATCCGCCGGATCAACGCCCTGGATCAAGGCGACATCACCTATTCGGGGCACCGGTTGGCGTCGTCCGCGGGTCTGCCGCAGTGCCTTGATGCGCTCAAAGCCGATTGGGATCAGGCTCTTGCGCGCGTGGTCTCGCACAATGAATCCGGCACGGATCTGGCACGGCGCAAGCGCCGCGGCGTTGGCATTGCGTGCATGTGGTATGGATGCGGCAACACCTCGATGCCGAACCCCTCGACCATGCGCATCACGCTCTCGCGCGAGGGGCGGCTGACCTTCCTGAATGGGGCGGTCGATATCGGGCAGGGGTCCAGCACGATCCTGACCCAGATTGCCGCCGAGGCGCTGGGTCTGCCGGTGGCGGCCTTCGATCTGGTCGTCGGCGATACGGACCTGACCGCCGATGCCGGAAAAACATCCGCCTCGCGCCAGACATACGTCTCGGGCAATGCCAGCCGTCTGGCAGGCGAAGCGCTCCGGGCGCGTATTCTCAAGCTGGCCAATGCGGGGCCGGAAGCAGTGCTGAGGCTCAGCGGCGCTGCCCTCAGCATCAGCGATGGCGAGATGGTCCGCAGGCTCGATCTGGCCACTTTGCCGGCTGATGATCAGGGGATCGTGCTCGAAGGGCTTGCGACCTGGGATCCGCCGACGACAGCGCTCGACGCGGATGGGCAGGGCATCCCTTACGGCACATACGGGTTTGCCGCGCAGATCGCGGAGGTCGAGGTCGATGTCGCGCTTGGGACCGTCAAGGTCCTGAACATCATTGCCGCGCACGATGTCGGGCGGGCCATCAACCCGACTCTGGTCGAGGGCCAGATCCATGGCGGCATCGCGCAGGGGCTTGGCCTGGCGCTAATGGAGGAGTTCATTCCGGGACGCACCGAGAACCTGCATGACTACCTGATCCCGACCACGGGCGACATGCCGCCGATCCGGACCATTCTGATCGAGGAGCCGGAGGCCACCGGCCCGTTCGGCGCGAAAGGCGTTGGTGAGCCGGCTCTGGTTGCCACTGCCCCAGCCATTCTGTCGGCCATTCGCCATGCCTGCGGCGCGCGCATGACGCAGGTGCCCGTGCTGCCGCACCGGCTCTGGCAAGCGCTGCGGCACGGTGCGGAGACGGCGTCATGAGCGACCAGCTCACCAAGACTGCGCGCTCTGCCCGCTTCGGGGCGGCCGAGGGCGATGGCATCGTGCGCTGCGATGCTTGCCCGGTGTTGTGCCGCATCCGGCCGGGACGCGCCGGCGCCTGCTCGCGCTATGCCAATGTCGAGGGAGAACTGGTGCGCACCGATCCGGTGCTGCTGTTGCAGCGCGCTGTCGAGGAGGGCCGCGATCTGGTGGCCTTTGCCGGCGCGGACTGGAGCGGCCAGCCGCTCGATCCGTCCCGCACCTTCGTCACGGGAGTTGGCTCCGGAACCACCTATCCCGACTACAAGCCGGCCCCGTTCATCGTCGGCTCGCAGCACGAGGGGGTCGACACGGTCACTGTCGTCACCGAGGGCATCTTCAGCTATTGCGGCGTCAAGCTGAAGATCGACACGGACCGTCACCTTGGGCCCGAGACCGCGGCTGTCATGGTCGATGGCGAGCAGGTCGGGCATGTCACCACCGCTGAGTATGGCTCGCAGATGCTGTCGGTCGGCGGGGTGCGCCATCTCACGGGCGGCTCGAAGCGCGAAGGCAACGTGACCTGCGACACGCTGCTGAAGCTGTGCTCTGGCGAAGCGGTGACGATGCACATCGCCGGAGGCCACGAGGTCGTGGTGCAGGCCAATGCGGCGCCGATTGTCGATGGCAAGCCGGAGGAGCGCATGCGCGTCGGCTGCGGCTCGGCCACGATCGGCATCTTTGCGCAGCAGTGGCACGGCCATGTCGACGAGGTGATCGTTGTCGACGACCATATCACCGGCGTGCTGACCGAGCATCAGGCTGGCAAGGTGCTGGGCATGCGCCCCGGCGGCATCCGCGTGCGCGGGCGCAGATCAACGCCGGGGCGCTATTTCCAGGTGGCGCAGCCGGGGCTGGGTTGGGGCGGGACCGACATCGACGATCCGCTGTCGATCATCCAGAAGATCGACGCCGCCACCGCGTGGCCTGGCTTGCGGCTGCTGCTGACGTCGACGACAGGTGAGGACGCTCTCTACTGCGTGCTCGATGAGAACCTCATGCCGGTGCCCGCGGCGATGCCTGCTGCGGTGCGCGCTGTGGTCGAGCGCATCGGCGAGAACTGCGAGCCATCCCTGTGCTCGGTGCTGTTCATGGCCGGGGCGGGGGGCTCGCTCAGGGCCGGCGTCAGCCAGAACCCGGTGCTGCTGACCCGCTCTGTGGCCCGCGGCGAGACGCGGGTGACGCTCGGTGGCGCTCCCGCCCATGTCTGGGCCGGCGGCGGCATCACGGTGATGGCCGATGTGACGCGGATGCCGAAGGGCTCGTTCGGCTCGGTGCCGACACCTGCCATCGTCGCTCCCATCGAGTTCACCTTGCCGCGCGCGCTCTATCAGGCCATCGGCGGGCATGCCGGCGAGATCGTGCCGATGGAGGCGCTGATCGCGGCTTTTGCCAGCGAAGCGCGGATCGAACCGTGGCCGGAGGCGAACCCCTGGCCGACAACGCCGCTGCCGGGTGGCATGTGATGGCCGCCGTGCGCCGCCCCAAGCCCGACGCGGCCAGCGAGGCTGCGGTGATGGATGCCAGAGCCAGTGCCTATGTGCTGGAGGAGCAGGTCGGATTTCTGCTCAGGCGGGCGCAGCAGCGCGCCACCGAACAGTTCAACGCCGTGATGGCACCGTTCGGGATCACACCGACGCAGTTTGCGGCGCTGGCCAAGCTCGATGATGTCGGTGCCACCTCGCAGAACCAGCTTGGCCGGCTGACAGCCATGGACCCGGCGACGATCTTCAGCGTTGTCGGGCGGCTGGCGCGGCGGGGCTGGGTCACTCTGGAGCCCGACCCCAATGATGCGCGGCTGGTGATGGTGGACCTCAGCGAAGCTGGCCGCATCGCGGTGCGCCGCATGAAGGCGGTCGCAGCCGAAGTGTCGCGGGCGACATTGGCGCCGCTTACCACAGACGAGGCACGCACGTTCATGGCCTTGATCAGCAAGCTGGCGTGATGGCGATGTGGAATGCGCCAACCCGTCAGATGCTGGCCGGAGGCGCGCTGCACATGCAGCATGGGCCAATTGATCTGGTGCTGAAAGCCTGGGGCGAGGCGGCGGCCATCGATCGGGCACTGGAGGCGGCATGGCAGCGCTTTGGCAGCATCCTGCCGGCACTTTGCGACGAACTGCCCGAGCTGCGCCAGCCCGTGACGGCGCGGAACCGGATCGTGCCGATGCGCTCGCCGGTTGGCCGTCGCATGGTCGCGGCCTGCCTGCCGCTGTCGGCGGAATTCATCACGCCGATGGCGGCGGTGGCGGGGGCGGTGGCTGACGAGATGGCTGCGGTGCTGGCCGCGCACGGCATCGCCAAAGCCTTTGTGAACAATGGCGGCGATATCGCGCTGGTGCTGGAGCCGGGCCAATCGCTGACGCTTGGCGTGATGGGCGATTTTGGCCGTGGGCCGCTGCCGGCGATGACTGGCAGCCTTGTGGTGCGCGGCGAGGATGCCGTGCGCGGGGTGGCGACATCGGGCGCGCGGGGTCGCTCGTTCTCGCTTGGCATCGCCGATTCCGTTACGGTGCTGGCCGCCAATGCTGCGGCAGCGGATGCGGCGGCGACCCTGATCGGCAATGCCGTTGATCTCGACCACCCCGGCATCGGGCGCAAGCCCGCTGCGGCGCTCGAACCTGACAGTGACCTTGGCGAGGCGCTGGTCACCACCGCCGTGCCCGCCTTGCTGCCGGGCGAGATCGAGGACGCGCTGCGCGCCGGCCTTGCGCGGGCAACGGAGCTTGCGCAGCAGGGCCTGATCGCCGATGCAGCCCTGTCGCTGCAAGGGCGCACGCTTGTGCTGGGACATTGTGTGAAACGACTGGAGGAGGCCTGACCATGAGCGTGAAGCTGCGCAAGATCGTGACCTACGTGGAGACGATCCACCACGATGGCGGGCCTGACCGGGCTGTTCCCGCCCGCAAGGGCTGGGTCGCGGCCATCATCCACAATCCGTTTGCGGGCCGCTACGAGCCTGATCTGCAAGGCTACATGGATGAGCTGAAGCCGCTCGGCCTCGAATGCTCCACGCGGCTGTGCGCCGCCATGGGCATCAAGCCGGCCGAGGTCGAGGCCTACGGCAAGGGCGCCATCGTCGGCGTGGCCGGCGAGGTCGAGCATGGCGCGCTCTGGCATGTGCCGGGCGGCTACGCGATGCGCGAGTTGATCGGGCAGGCGCTGGCCATCGTGCCGTCAGCGGCCAAGGTGGCGGCCATGGGCAGCGCGCTCGATCTGCCGATCCACCACAAGGACGCCGCCTATGTGCGCTCGCATTTCGATGCGATCACCTGCGTGGTGCCGGATGCGCCGCGCCCCGACGAAATCCTCTTCGCCCTGTGCATGTCCACCGGCGGCCGCCCCCACGCCCGCATGGGCGGGCTGGAGGCCTCGGCGATCAGCAAATGGGATGGGCAGAGGTGAGGGGGCTATCTGCTTTCTGGCGGAGACGGTTTCTCATTTAGAGGCTCTCCAGAACCTCCAAAGCCTCTACGATCTCGGCATGCATGAGTGGGCGACGGTCAAAGGATGATGGAGTTTCGTACCCCACTCCAACAACAACGCGAGGGGCGAGCTTTGGAAGTTTGTCGATTGTCAGGACCATCGTAACGGCAGGAGTTCTTACAGCGCTGGCGCGGTGAATTATGCCTGGAAGTAGACGGTACGCGGTTCCTGCCATATGGATTTCGTCCGTTAGTGAACGAAGGTCGACCCGGGTGCCGGTCAGTTCTGGCAGCGACCGGTCCTTTGAATATGTAACTTCAAGTAGCTCATAGGCACCATCGAGTTTAGGGACAGCCTCGAATGTCTCATGGCGCAGCACGCCTCCAAGAACCAAGGAATTCAACTCATATATGTGGTCGTGGATCTCGCTGCCGGCCTGATCTTCTGGAACATGCCAAGCCTTCGGCCAAATATGGTAGCGAAGGCTTGTCCCGTCGGATATCGCCTCGGTTGCGTAGATGAAGCCCAGTGGGTGGCGCCGGGCTGTTGTTTTTAGAATTGGTTCGATGCGAGATCGTAAGAAATATCTGGCATTCTGAAGGTCTGGCTCTGGCCATGGACGGATCGGCGGGCCACCCTGCAATAAAGCTACAATTTCATCTTCCATAGCGATCTGCCTTGCTAGAAAGAAGATTTCGCGCGGATTCCAAAATGGTGGGATCGTAGTCTGGTAAACCTTTGATCGTTGCTAGAAATATTTCATCAAGCGCGTCAGCTGACTCGGGCAGGCCCGCAGGCAGCGAGTCCCAAGTCACTTTCCGGCTCTGTGCAAGCTCGTTCTCGACGGCGTCCCGGAACATTTCAAAGTAAGGATTCCCAGAGTTCGTA
>JALORF010000146.1 GCA_025459195.1 Beijerinckiaceae bacterium | reverse complement strand
CCGCAGGATGGGCAGGAAGGCCAGGAGGGCCAGGAAGGCCAGCAGGGTCAGCAAGGCCAGCAGGGCCGCGACCAGTTGGCCCAGCGCCAGCAGCAACTGCGTGACCGGCTGCGCGAGATGCAGCGCCGCATGCAGGGCCAGGGCATGCCGAACCAGCCCGGCCTCGGCGAAGCCGAGCAGGCCATGGGCGAAGCCGAAGGAGCGCTCGGCCAGGGCGACATGGACGGGGCCGCCCAGGCGCAGGGCCGGGCGCTGGAAGGCCTGCGCAACGGTGCCCAGCAATTGGCCCAGCAGATGCAGCAGGAAGGCCAGGGCGAAGGCGAGGGCGAAGGCATGGCCGATGGCGACCCGACGCAAGGGGGCCGCGACCGGGCTGGCAGCCGCCAGAGCCAGCAGCGCGATCCGCTTGGCCGCGATGGCCAGCAGCGCGAATCAAGCCGCGGTATCGTCTCGGGCGACACGCGCGTGCCCGGCGAGGCACCACAGGTGCGCGCACGTCGTATTCTCGAGGAACTGCGCCGGCGTCTCGGCGAGAGCTTGCGGCCGCAGGAGGAACTCGAATACCTGGAGCGGCTGCTCAAGCGTCAGTGAGACAGCGGCAGGGTGCGGTCGCGCCGCTGTGCCGATCGCCACGCCACACGTTGCCGCTCCACATGGTGCCGCTCCACATGGTGCCGCGACACCGGAGCGCAGGCCCGCCGCTTCGCAGGCACCCGATTTGAGGATATGGCTCGCCCATGACCAGCCTTGCCAATTCCGTTGTTCCCGTCGCTATCGGGGCTGTGGCCGTCGTGCTGCTGCTCGGCCTCATCAACATGATGCGCGGCGGCTCGCCCTCGAAGGCCCAGACCCTGATGCGCCTTCGGGTGCTGCTGCAATTCGCGGCCCTCGTGCTGATCATGGGCATGTTATGGTGGCGCGGCGGCTGACTTCCCCGATGAGCGCCCTATCTCGGGCTCATCATTCCCACGCCGCAGCCCAGCATCCCAGGTGAATCCGCATGGTCGTCCTCAACCGCATCTACACCCGCTCCGGCGACAAGGGCACGACCGCCCTCGGCACCGGCGAGCGCCGGCCGAAGTTCGACCTGCGCATCGCATCCTATGGCACCGTCGACGAGACCAATGCCGCCATCGGCATGGCGAGGCTGCACACGCTGGCGGAAGATGCCAACCTCGATGCCATGCTCGGCCGCATCCAGAATGACCTCTTCGACCTCGGGGCCGAACTGGCCACGCCCGACACCGGCAAGAAACTGGAATGGGAGCCGCTCCGCATCGTGCAGACTCAGGTGGACCGGATCGAGCAGGAGATCGACCTGCTCAATGGCGACCTCGAGCCGCTGCGCTCGTTCGTGCTGCCGGGCGGCACGCCCGGTGCGGCCTATCTGCATCTGGCCCGCACCATCTCGCGCCGCGCCGAACGCATGATGGTCGAACTCGCACAGGTCCCCGGCGAGCGCGTGGCCGACCCTGCCCTGAAATACATCAACCGCCTCTCGGATTTCCTGTTCGTCGCCTCGCGCTATCTCAACAAGAAGGCCTCGGGCGACGTGCTCTGGGTGCCGGGCAAGAACCGTTGATGCGAGGCGTTGACGCGAGCCACTGACAAGAGCGCCTGATCCGGCAGCAACACCACGCCACGGAGACGACAGGGCACGATGTTCATTCCCCTGCATGACGGCGTGGCGATGCGCCACCTGAAGCAGCCGCTGGTGACGTTCGGCATCATCGTCCTGTGCGTGGCCTTGTGGCTGGCCTCGCAGGGCGGCGTGCTCCCGCCGGTCGAGCCCCTGCTGGCGGCAGGCTTCGGCATCATCCCCAAGATCGTGCTGGGTGATGCCTTCCTGCCCGACGACATTGCACAGGCTCCTGCCTGGATCACGCCGGTCACCAGCCTGTTCCTGCACGGCAACTGGGCCCATCTGGCTGGCAACATGCTGTTTCTCTGGGTCTTCGGCGACAATGTCGAGGACAGCATGGGCCACCTGCGCTTCGTCGTGTTCTTCATCGCCTGTGGCGTGATGGCGGCCTTCGCGCATGCGCTGATGAACCTTGAGTCGATCCGCCCGCTGATCGGCGCATCCGGCGCGATTTCCGGCGTGATCGCGGCCTACCTCCTGCTGCACCCGCATGTCCGCATCTGGGGCCTCGTGCTGAAGGTGCTGCCGATCGCCGTTCCGGCCTGGGTCGCCATCGGGGCCTGGATTGGTGTGCAGGTGTTCCAGGGCTTCTGGGGCTCCGAGGCCGGCGTGGCCTGGTTCGCCCATCTTGGCGGGCTCGTGGCCGGACTTGTGCTGACGCCGTTCTTCCTGCGTCCCGGCATCTCGATCCGCGAACGCTGGAGCCGTTGAGCCCTGCGAGGCCCGGTCAGGCAGGGTGCTTTCTGCACAGCCGGGATGCGACCCAACACGCCGTTGACAATCAAATGAGCGTCGCTAGGGTCGCGGCCTTGGAAAACACGTCCGGACAGGGCGTCGCTGGCGGTCATCGCCGCGGCGTTGCACCCGGCCCAGGTGGTGGAAACTCATGAAAGTCCTCGTGCCCGTCAAGCGCGTGGTCGACTACAACGTCAAGATCCGGGTCAAGCCCGATGGGTCGGGCGTCGAACTCGCCAACGTCAAGATGTCGATGAACCCGTTCGACGAGATCGCCGTCGAGGAGGCCATCCGCCTGCGCGAAGCCGGCAAGGCCACCGAGATCGTGGCTGTCTCGATCGGCCCCGCCGGCTCAGCGGAAACCATCCGCACGGCCCTGGCCATGGGTGCGGACCGCGGCATCCACGTCAAGACCGATGCCGTGGTGGAGCCGCTCGCTGTGGCCAAGCTGCTGAAAGCGATCATTGCCACCGAAGCCCCCGGCCTCGTCATCATGGGCAAGCAGGCCATCGACGACGACATGAACGCCACCGGCCAGATGCTGGCCGCCATGATGGGCTGGCCGCAGGGCACGTTCGCCTTCAAGGTTGCGGTCAATGGCGACAGCGTGGACGTGACGCGCGAGGTCGATGGCGGCCTCCAGACGGTCGGCCTGACGTTGCCGGCCATCGTCACCACCGACCTGCGCCTCAACGAGCCGCGCTATGCCAGCCTGCCCAACATCATGAAGGCCAAGAAGAAGCCGCTGGACGAGACCTCGCCCGAGGCTCTCGGCGTGGACATCTCCCCACGCCTCAAGGTTCTGAAGACCACCGAACCTCCGACGCGCGTTGCCGGCGTCAAGGTCGGCTCGGCGGCCGAACTCGTGTCCAAGCTCAAGAACGAAGCCGGGGTGCTGTGATGGCGACGCTGCTGATTGCCGAACATGACGGCACTGTGGTCAAGGATGCCACCGCCAAGGCGCTGACCGCTGCCAAGGCGCTGGGCGGGCCCGTTCATGTGCTCGTGGCCGGAGCCGGCTGCAAGGCGGCTGCCGACCATGCCGGCAAGCTCGATGGCGTGGCCAAGGTGCTGCTGGCCGACGCGCCGGCCTTTGGCCACATGCTGGCGGAAACCACTGCCGCGCTGGTGGCCTCGCTGGCCGGCGGCTACAGCCACATCGTTGCCGCCTCCACGGCCAATGGCAAGAATGTTGCTCCGCGCGTGGCAGCGCTGCTCGACGTGCAGATCATCTCCGACGTGATGAAGGTGCTCGCGCCCGACACGTTCGAGCGCCCGATCTATGCCGGCAACGCCATCCAGACCGTGCAGTCCACCGATGCCACCAAGGTCATGACCATCCGCACGGCCTCGTTCCAGCCCGCCGCGATGACAGGCGCAGCCCCGGTCGAAGCCGTGGCCGCTGTTGCCGATGCTGGCCTGTCGGCCTTCAAGAGCGAGGAAGTGGCCGCCTCCGACCGCCCCGAGCTCGCCTCCGCCAAGATCATCATTTCCGGCGGCCGCGCGCTGGGTTCGGCCGAGAATTTCGCGAAGGTGATCGAGCCAGTGGCCGACAAGCTGGGCGCTGCGATGGGTGCCTCGCGCGCTGCCGTCGACGCCGGCTATGCGCCAAATGACTGGCAGGTGGGACAGACCGGCAAGGTCGTCGCGCCGGAACTCTACATCGCCGTCGGGATTTCAGGTGCCATCCAGCATCTGGCCGGCATGAAGGACAGCAAGGTCATCGTCGCCATCAACAAGGATGAGGAAGCCCCGATCTTCCAGGTCGCCGACTATGGTCTGGTTGGCGATCTGTTCGCGATCCTGCCAGAGTTGCAGGATGAACTGGCCAAGACAGGCCGCTGAACGGATCGACGGAACACCGCAATGAGCCTGACCATCAACACCCTTGGCATTGTCGGCGCCGGCCAGATGGGCAGCGGCATTGCCCATGTCTGCGCGGCGGCCGGCATCCAGGTGCGTCTCAACGATGTCAGCGAGGACCGGATCAACGGCGCGCTGGCCACGATCAACGGCAACATGGCCCGGCAGGTCGCCAAGGGCTCGATGGACGAGCCGGCCCGCCAGGCCGCTCTTGGCCGCATCACGGGCGCGAAGAGCTTCGACGATCTGGCCGGCTGCGATCTGGTGATCGAGGCTGCCACCGAGAACGAGGAGGTCAAGCGCAGCATCTTCGTGGCGCTGTGCCGCGCCCTTCCGCCCGAGACGCTGCTGGCCACCAACACCTCGTCGATCTCGATCACGCGGCTGGCTGCCGCCACCAACCGGCCCGAGAAGTTCATCGGCATCCATTTCATGAACCCCGTGCCGGTCATGCAACTGGTCGAACTGATCAGGGGCATCGCCACCGAGGATGCCACCTTCGATTCCGCCAAGGCCTTCATCAACCGCCTCGGCAAGACGCTCACGGTCTCGGAAGATTTCCCCGCCTTCATCGTCAACCGCATCCTGCTGCCGATGATCAATGAGGCCGTCTACACGCTCTATGAGGGCGTCGGTTCGGTCGAGTCGATCGACACCGCCATGCGGCTCGGGGCCAACCACCCCATGGGCCCGCTGCAGCTTGCCGATTTCATCGGCCTCGACACCTGCCTGTCGGTGATGCAGGTGCTGCATGATGGCCTGGCCGATTCCAAGTATCGCCCCTGCCCGCTTCTGGTGAAGTATGTCGAAGCCGGCTGGCTCGGCCGCAAGACGAAGCGCGGCTTTTACGACTATCGCGGCGACAAGCCCGTGCCGACCCGGTGAGCGCGGCCCGGCCAGCTTCACGTCTGGCTGGCCGGCTTCACAACGCTGTCATCTTCAGCCTACATTTGGACTGTGATGGGATCGCTGGTGATTCCATGCAGGACACTTGGAGTGGCGTGCGTTGACCGTGCACGTATCACCGATGGTCTCGCCGGACGCCTGTCCGGCTCTGGTGCTCAATGCCGATTTCCGGCCTCTGAGCTATTACCCGCTCTCGCTCTGGAGCTGGCAGGACACGCTGAAGGCCGTGTTCATGGACCGCGTCAACATCGTCTCCGAATATGACCGCGTGGTGCGCTCGCCGAGCTTCTCCTTCCGGCTGCCCTCCGTCGTCTGCCTCAAGACCTATGTGAAGCCATCGCGCCATCCTGCCTTCACGCGCTTCAATGTCTTCCTGCGTGATCGCTTCAGTTGCCAGTATTGCACGGCGCGCGAGGACCTGACCTTCGACCATGTGATCCCGCGTTCCAAGGGGGGGCTGACCACCTGGGAGAATGTCGTGGCTGCCTGCTCGCCCTGCAATCTGCGCAAGGGCGACAAGCTGCCCGCCGAGGCGCAGATGCACCCGCTCCAGAAGCCCTACGCGCCCACGGTCAACGACCTGCACCGGGCCGGCAAGCTGTTCCCGCCGAATTTCCTGCACGATAGCTGGATGGACTATCTCTACTGGGACAGCGAACTCGAACCGTAGCCCGGCGCGCTGCCGAAGCCACCGGTGTTCAGCCCCGGTCGCGCCAGAGGGCAAGGCCTGCCAGCAGCGCCAGGGCTGCCGAAAACACCGCATTCCAGCCCGCCAGCGAAAGCCCGGCCAGTCGCCAGGCCGCCTCGGTGCAACTCACCACACGCGTGCTCTGCAACTGCTTCATGAAGTCCTGCATCGAGCCCGCCGCCGGCACAGCCGCGCCACCACAATCACTGGGGCCGGAAAACCAGCCCCACTCCACCCCGGCGTGATAGCTGCCCATGGCGGTCGAGATCACGAACAAGCCGGCAAGCAGCCACAGGGCCAGCCTGAGCGTCGCACGCGAGCGGGCCGCCCCGGCGAAGGCGAGCGCCAGCAGCGCCGCCAGCCCGACGCCCAGCGCCGCATAGTGCGGCCAGCGCTGTTCCAGGCACAGCTTGCAGGGCAGGAGCCCGATCACGAGCTGGAAATACCACGCGCCTGCCAGCAGGGCCGCAGATGCGGCCACCAGCAGGCCCAGCGCAGGAGCCGGGCTCAAGGCACGTTGCAGGCGATGGGTGATGCTGGCGGAGCCGGACGACATGTCGCTTCCTATATCAGGTCCATCCGGGTCTGGAACGCCGTTTGCGCCACAAGACCGTGAGCCGGACGCGAGACCGGTGTGCCAGGACTGCCGAATGTGAACGGCGGTGCGACAAGCCACTGGACGCGCGCGCCGCAACATGGCATCGACCCGGCAGATACCGGCGTCGCGTCGGGGCTCGCACGAGCCAGCTCGCGACCGGCATGGCAGTCACGCGGGCGTGGCGAAACGGTAGACGCAGCGGACTCAAAATCCGCCGTAGCAATACGTGTCGGTTCGAGTCCGACCGCCCGCACCACGCCTGACCTGGCACGCCGAAACGGCGAAGCGGCCAGCCACTGAAAATGGCCGATGCTCAGGACCTTCAAGAACCATCATGGCAGCGTCCGGAGCGAGCCCTCATGGAGCATGCCCCGGCGCATGAATCATCATTCGGCAGCGGGTTCCGCAGCGGGCTCGTCGCGCTTCTTGGGCGGGCGGCCACGCTTGCGCGGTGCCGGCTCCTCGGATGAGGCCGCCTCGAGAACAGCAGGCTTGGGCGCAGGCCTTGCAGCCGCTTCCGCCACCGGCACGCTGCGGGTCGGCGCCGTCAGGAAAGCTGGCAGCGCGGCGGCATCGCCGGCATCCGCGACGGGGCGCGGGGCACGCTCGTCCCGCTCGCGGCGCGGTCGCTCGTCGCGTGAGCGTTCATCCCTTGGCCTGTCATCCCTTGCCCTGTCATCCCTTGGCCTGTCATCACGCGCCCGCGCCTCGACATGCCGCGGCTCGAACGGACGTTCCTCGCGGGGCTGCTCCTCACGGGAGCGATCCTCACGCGGACGGTCGTCACGCGGACGATCTTCACGCGAACG